>NZ_JNAS01000002.1:309382-618764 GCF_000760115.1 Prochlorococcus marinus str. SB | reverse complement strand
AAATTTATTAATGGAGTTTTAAGGAGATTACAAACAATTTAATTGTCATAATTATTTGATATAAATAAATAGTATTTAGAAAAATTTTAATTACGAACTATAGATAATAATGACTAATACTGATTCTGATAATTCTCGTGAATGGGCTGCACAAGCTTATGCACTTTTAAAAAAGCGACAGGAAGAGCAAAAGCAAGAATTAGAGAAGCAGGAAGAGCAAAAGCAAGAATTAGAGAAGCAGGAAGAGCAAAAGCAAGAATTAGAGAAGCAGGAAGAGCAAAAGCAAGAATTAGAGAAGCAGGAAGAGCAAAAGCAAGAATTAGAGAAGCAGGAAGAGCAAAAGCAAGAATCAATTGAAATTCCTAATAAAGAAAATATTGCTGAAACAGAATTAGGAGAATTTGATGATAATTTTACCTGGTCGGCAATGGTATTAGCTGCTCAAGGAAAAAAAATAAATCAAATATCGATTGATGAAATTGATTGGTTAACTAAATTACGGAGAGGATTAGAAGAAACCCGAAAAGGATTTGTTACCGAATTATTGGATAAATTAGGAGATGATCCTCTTACTCCTGAATCTCTTGATGATTTAGAGACTCTATTAATAAGAGCTGATGTAGGGATTGATTCAACCGATAAAGTTATAAGTTCTCTTAGAACAAAATTAAACGAGGAAGTCGTGGGTGGAGAAGCAGGAATAAAATTTTTGAAGAAGGAATTAAAATTAATTATCGATAAACCAATAAAAAATTCGGGTTCTGATCTTTTAGTTCCCCAAAAGGGTAAATTAAATGTCTGGTTATTAGTGGGAGTAAATGGTGTTGGCAAAACTACTACATTAGGCAAATTGGCATATTTGTCATCAAAAAGTAATTATAAAACTTTGATTGCTGCTGCTGATACTTTTAGAGCGGCTGCAGTAGAGCAACTTAAAGTTTGGGGAGATAGAAGTAATGTTGACGTTATATCTAATCAATCAAAAAATGCTGATCCAGCTGCTGTAGTTTTTGATGCAATTAATTCTGCAAAAAAAAGGAATGTTGATTTATTACTTGTTGATACAGCGGGTAGATTGCAAACAAAAAATAATTTGATGGATGAATTAGCAAAAATAAAAAAAATTATTGATAAAAAGGTCCCAGATGCACTTGTTGAATCATTATTAGTTTTAGATGCAAGTCAGGGGCAAAATGGCTTAAAACAAGCAAAAAGTTTCGCTAAATCGGCAGATTTAAGTGGAGCAATTATTACTAAATTAGATGGCACTTCTAGGGGAGGTGTTTCTTTAGCCGTATCTGAAGAAGTAAATTTGCCAATAAGGTTTATTGGAGCTGGAGAAGGTATAAAAGATTTGAGACCATTTAATAGTTATGAATTTGTAGAGGCTATGCTTGCAGATAAATAAAAATTTAATTAATTTTTTTTAAAAACTTAAATTTAATGTTAAAACATACTTAATCTATTGAATTTGTTTTGGATAATAATCAAAAAGAAAAAATATTTTCGAATAAAGTTGTCCAAAATTTTTTAGAAAATGATCCTAAATTCACGCTAAAAAATAAATATAAATTTGCTGAAATTGCATCTTCTCTAGCATATTATTTAAAATCATTTTCTAACATAAATAAATTACTGGATTATGTTTGTTTAATTTTTAAACATATTTTTTCTGAGAATATAATTTTAATTATCCCTTTAAATTACGAGGGGGAGATATGGAATGAAAATATAAAAATTTCTGTTAACTATGAATATTCAACAATTCAAGAAGCGATTAATAGTTTTTTGGATCAATTTCATTTTTCAAAAAATTTTAAAATAAAAGAAATTGTAACTTTTGAAAATGCTTTAAAAAATAAATTTAAAGAATATAAAATTGAAGCAAAAAAAATAATATCTAGAGGCAAATGTAGAGGATTTATTTATATTTTTAGCGAAGATATTTCTAGAAAGTCGATTACTGAAGATAGTAATTTTAATTTTATTGAAAATTGTCTAGCTGTTGGATTAGAAAATTACTACCTAATTAAAACAAAGAAAAAGCATGAGAATGTAGATAGAGAAATTTCCACTGGTGCTGAAATTCAATCTCAATTACTCCCGGATTATTGTCCAATTATCCATGGTATAGACATGGCTGCACATTGTAGACCAGCTTTTCAGCTAGGTGGAGATTACTATGATTTTATGTGCTTAAAGACTAATATTTCTGAAAAAAGGAAAGAAAAATCAAGATGGGCCTTTGTAATAGGTGATGTCATGGGTAAAGGGATTCCAGCTGGTCTTTTAATGACTATGTTAAGAGGCATGCTTCGTGCAGAGGTTCTTACAGGTCTTCCTCCAGATAGAATTTTGCATGATTTGAATCAACTAGCAATAAATGATTTAGATCAATCGCATAGATTTGTGACATTATTTTACTCAGATTATGATCCTAGAACTAGAAAATTGAGATTCGCTAATGCAGCTCATAATCCTCCTTTGCTTTGGAAAAGTTCAGATCAGAAAATTATTAGACTAGATGCAAAAGGATTTGTACTTGGACTACAAAAAGATGCTGAATATCATTGTGGTGAAATCAAGCTTAATCAAAATGATCTAGTACTTTATTACACAGATGGAGTAATTGATACTTCTAATTCTTTAGGACAAAGATTTGATGAGGAAAGATTAATTAAAACTCTTACAAAATTGTGTAAGCAATCTTATACATCCCAAGAGATATTAAATAAAATATTTAAAAAGCTAGACGATTTTACAGGTCAAAATAGACATCTTGAAGATGATGCTTCAATGGTTATTTTTCAATTGAAATAGATATTTTTGTCACTTATATAAAAAAATGCTTTAGTAGAGATACTTAACATTACTAATTGACATGGCAAAAGTTTGGAGTAAAAGGTTTGATAATGCACTTGACCCTTTTATTGAAAAGTTTAATGCCTCAATTGGTTTTGATAGAAAGCTCATTTTAGAAGATTTAGATTGCTCGATTGCTCATGCAACAATGCTTGGCAAAACTAAAGTTTTATCTTCTTCTGAAGCTTTGCAAATTATTAATGGATTAGAATCAATAAAAGTGGAGTATTTGGAGGGTAAATTTAGTCCTGGCCCACCTTCTGAAGATATTCACTATTGTATAGAAGAAAAGCTTATAAGTTTAATTGGTGAAACCGGAAAAAAATTACATACAGGTAGAAGTAGAAATGATCAAGTGGGCACAGATATACGATTGTGGCTAAGAAAAGAGATTGATAATATTGCAATTTTAATAATTGATTTACAAAAATCCTTCTTAAATCTTGCGAAATCCAATATTTATACCTTAATTCCTGGATATACCCACATGCAAAGAGCTCAACCTTTATCTTTGGCCCATCATTTATTGGCTTATATAGAAATGCTCCAAAGAGACCGTGAAAGGTATAAAGAAGTACGCTCCAGAGTTAATATTTCTCCGTTAGGAGCTGCAGCTTTAGCTGGAACAAAAATAAAAATAGATAGGCAATTTACAGCTGCAGAATTGGGTTTTGAAAAGATTTATAAAAACAGTATTGATGCAGTTAGTGATAGAGATTTTTGTATAGAGTTTGTTTCTGCCTCTTCTTTGTTGATGTCCCATTTAAGTAAAATTTCAGAGGAGATAATTTTATGGGTAACTGATGAATTTTCTTTTGCAAAATTAACAGATAAATGTGCCACAGGAAGCAGCTTAATGCCGCAGAAAAAAAATCCTGACGTTCCAGAATTGATAAGAGGTAAGACAGGAAGAGTGTATGGGCATCTCCAGGCGTTATTAACAATGGTCAAAGGGGTACCACTTTCATACAATAAAGATTTTCAAGAGGATAAAGAGCCAATATTTGATACTGCAGAAACAATATCTTCTTGTATTAAAGCGATGACTATTTTAATTAATGAGGGTATTGAATTTAATGAAAAAAATCTATCTGATTCTGTAGAAAACGACTTTTCTAATGCTACTGATTTAGCAGATTATTTAGTTGGTAAAGATGTTCCTTTTAGGACTGCCTATCAAGTTGTTGGTCAAATCGTTAAATATTGCCTGGAGAGAAAAGTGTTATTTAAAAATCTCAAAATTGATGAGTTTAAAAATTTTCATCCTGAATTTGATGAGGATGTTTTTGTGGACCTTAAACCTCTGAATGTCGTTAAATCAAGAAATAGCGAAGGTGGTACAGGTTTTGATCAGGTAGAAAAAGAGGTAAATAATTGGCAAAAAAGATTGTTACTTTGAATCTCAATTATTTTTCTACAACAAGGGTATGCTTTGAAGTAGAATAGTAAAGCAACGTTATGAGACTACTCAGTGTAGTTTTTTTATAAGGTAAATTTTTTGTTGAGTTTAAAGTGAGTATTTTTGTTGGCAATTTGCCGTTCCGCGCAGAGCGTGAAGATGTTATACAGTTGTTTGCCCCTTTTGGTGAGGTTTTAAATTGTTCTCTTCCCTTGGAGCGGGATACTGGAAGGAAAAGAGGATTCGCTTTTATTGAAATGGCAGATGAAGCGATTGAGTCAAAAGCTATTGATGGTTGGCAAGGCACGGAACTTATGGGTAGGCCATTAAGAATTAATAAAGCTGAGCCAAGAAGTTCTGGTGGATCTCGTAGAGGAGGAAGAGGTGGCTACGGAGGCGGCAATAACGGCGGCTACAATGGCGGTAATAACGGTGGCGGTTACGGAGGTGGCGGTAATAACGGTGGTGGCTACGGTGGCGGTTACGGAGGTGGCGGCTATGGCGGCGGTAATAACGGTGGCGGTTACGGAGGTGGCGGTAATAACGGTGGTGGCTACGGTGGCGGTTACGGAGGTGGCGGTAATAACGGTGGTGGCTACGGTGGCGGTTACGGAGGTGGCGGCTATGGCGGTGGTAATTCTAGATCTAATATCTCTAACCCTAATAAAGCTTCTGGAGCAGAAGGTTGGGAAGACAGAAGTTATGGAAATTCTTCTGAAAACTCTGAATATGAAAATGGTAGGAGCAGGAGAAAAAGGGGATTGTCCAATGAGAGCAATGCTTCAAATGAGACAAATTAGTAACCCATTTCTTTAAGCGACGTTGTTAAATTAAATAAATAATCAATAGTTAATTCTTTTTTAATAGATTTATTTGAAATTTGATTTCTCCAAATTTTAGCTTTTGGTATACCTTCCACTAAATTTATAAGATGTTTACAAATATCCCAAGATTTTCCTCCATTACTTAAATGCGCTTCTATGTATGGAATTAAGGAGAATATAATATTTGAAGCTGATTTGGGTTTTGTATTAATTCCATAAATTTTTTGATCAATTTCAGACCACCTTAAGGGATGTTTATAAATTGACCGTCCAATCATGACACCATCAAAATCATTTAAGGCTTTTAATGATTCATCGATATTTGTTAAACCCCCATTGATTTCAATTAATAATTGGGGATTTGAATTTTTTAATCTTTTTACTACATCATAATTAAGTGGAGGTATGGACCTGTTTTGTTTTGGATTTAGACCTTTTAATATTGCTTTTCTTGCATGAACTGTAAATCTGTCTGCACCAGCATTTGCGATAATTCTTACGAATTTATTCAAGTAAACGAAACTATCATCATTATCCACACCGATTCTGTGTTTGATAGTAACCGGTAAGTTGCAATTATTTTTTAAGGACTCTATACATTTTGCAACTTTTTCAGGATCTTTCATAAGTGAAGCGCCAAAATTTCCAGAGCAGACCCTTGGACTTGGACAGCCAACATTAAAGTTTATTTCGTCATAACCCCAATCCTCTGCCATTTGGGCTGCCTCTTTAAGGATTTTAGGATCGTCCCCACCAAACTGAATTGATATAGGGTGTTCTTCACCATTAAAGTCTAAAAAATTTTCTTTTTTATTCGTATAAACTAAACTCTGGGCCACAATCATTTCCGTATACAATAGGGCTTCAGAACTTATTTTTCTCATTATCATTCTGAAATGCTTATCAGTACAATCCATCATTGGAGCAATACTTAATTTACGAATATTTTTAATAGAATTAAATTGAATGGATTTCATTACTTTTGTGTGATTTAAATATATGAATCAATTTCTATCAAGAAGAATTTTTATTCTAATTCCTACTATGTCAATCTTAAAAAAAATCTTTAAGCCAATGCAAGTATTAGCATCTTCACTTGCTTCTAAAGAAGAGTGGAACTTATCAAAAGACGAATGGAAAGCTAGGCTTAGTCCAGAATCTTATTATATTTTGAGGGAGGAAGGGACTGAAAGAGCTTTTAGCAGCAAATTAAATAATGAGAAGGGGAAAGGGATTTTTCACTGTGCAGGATGCGATTTGCCGCTTTTTTCCTCAGATAAAAAATTTGATAGTGGTACAGGATGGCCAAGTTTTTGGGATTCAATTCAAGGATCAATAGAAACAAAAGTTGATTTTAAGTTAATTGTTCCTAGAACCGAATATCATTGTTCTAGATGTGGAGGCCATCAGGGACATGTCTTCAATGATGGGCCACTTCCTACTGGCAAAAGATACTGCAACAACGGATTAGCATTAAGGTTCGTTCCTGACTAAATATTTGTGCGGCCTTCCGCAACTTGTGTTGTGCATCACTTTATTGGACAATAGTTTTATTAAATTTTAGAAAAATGATTGAAAAATCAGACAATATTGACAATAAAGAGAATGATGATTCTAATCTCGATAATGCTCCTGAAGATACATCATCTACCCAAACCTTAACAACCGAAAATGATGAATTATCTTCTCAAGAAAAAGAAGAAATAAATACTGAAGAATTAAAAAATACTATTTCAAATAATGATGCCAGATTAGAACAATTAGAAAAAGAGCATGAAACATTAAAAAATCAATATGTAAGGATTTCAGCAGATTTTGATAATTTCAGAAAAAGGCAGTCTAGGGATCAGGACGATTTAAAAATCCAACTTGTTTCCAAGACTATAACTGCCATACTTCCTATTGTTGACAATTTTGAGAGAGCAAGACAACAACTTAAACCAGAAAATGAGGAAGCTCAAGCTCTTCATAGAAGTTATCAAGGATTGTATAAACAACTAGTAGAAGTTTTAAAACAACAGGGAGTGTCACCCATGAGAGTTGTTGGTCAGCAATTTGATCCAAACTTGCATGAAGCTGTATTAAGAGAACCTAGTGAAGAGTTTGAAGAGGATTATATTATTGAAGAATTGCAGCGAGGATATCATCTAGAAGGTAAGGTGTTGAGACATGCATTGGTTAAGGTATCTATGGGACCTGGTAAACAAAATTCACAACAGGAAGTAGAAAAGGATACAGTTGAAGGGGATGTTAATTCAGAGGCAAATACTTCTGAAGATGTATAAATTCCAAATTCTTATTTGAGCATTATCTAATGGCTGATTTTTACCAAATACTTGGAGTTTCAAGAGATGCTGATGCGGATACCTTAAAAAGGGCTTATAGAAAATTAGCAAGACAATATCATCCTGATGTTAATAAAGAACCTGGTGCGGAAGATAAATTTAAAGAAATTGGTAAGGCTTACGAAGCATTAGCTGATCCTGAAACTAGAGCAAGATATGACCAATTTGGCGAAGCTGGTCTTGGAGGCGCAGCTGGAATGCCTGATATGGGAGATATGGGTGGCTTTGCAGATTTATTTGAAACTTTTTTTAATGGCTTTGGGGGGCAAAATCCACAAGGAGGAAGAACACAAAGAAGAGGTCCTCAGCAAGGAGATGATCTAAGGTATGACCTTAATGTTGACTTTAAAGATGCAATTTTTGGCCAACAAAGAGAAATTAAAATTCCTCATTTGGAGACATGTGAAGTCTGTAGGGGAACAGGTGCAAAACCAGGAACCGGCCCCAAAACTTGTTCAACATGTGGTGGAAGTGGACAAGTTAGAAGAGCTACAAGAACACCTTTTGGTAATTTCACACAAGTAGCTGAATGTCCTTCATGTAATGGGGCTGGCCAGATAATTGCAGATCCATGTGTAACTTGCGGCGGTAATGGCGTAAAGCAAGTCAGAAAAAAATTAAGAATTAATATTCCTGCAGGAGTTGATACTGGCACTAAATTAAGAGTTTCCGGCGAGGGAAATGTTGGTTTGAAAGGGGGTCCACCTGGAGATCTTTATGTTTTTATAAAGGTTAAGAATGATTCAAAACTTAAAAGAGATGGTGTAACTATTTACTCAGAAATAGCAGTGAGTTATTTACAGGCTATTTTAGGCGACACTGTAAAAATCACTACAGTTGATGGAGATGTTGATTTAAAAATTCCAAGTGGTATTCAGCCAAATACAACTCTTTCACTTGAGAATAAAGGGGTACCTAGACTTGGAAATCCGGTTGCGAGAGGAAATCATGAAGTCTTAGTAAAAGTAAAATTACCAACTCGTATAACCGACGCAGAACGAGAGCTTTTAGAGGGTTTAGCTTCTCAATATTCAGATAAAAATATTAATTCCAGTAGTGGACTGTTTAGTAAATTATTTGGTAAAGAATCTTAATGACTGCCTTAAAGCATTTGGATCTTAAATCTGTTCCATGTCCTTTAAATGTTGTCAAAATTAAATTGGCTTTGGAGAAGTTATCTAAAAATGAACAACTTATTGTTGAACTAGATAAAGGTGAACCAGAAGAAATGGTATTAAACAATTTAAAAGAGATGGGATGTTTGTTTAAACAAATCAAAGAAAATGAAAAATTTATAAAAATAAAAATATTGAATGAAAACTAATATTAAATATTTAGGTTTAGTTACGAAAAAATTTAATGATTTTTTTTTAGTTGATTTAAAAAATCAAGGAAACTCTGGAAATAGCCAGAAATTTTTATGTAAGGTTAAGAAGTCTATAAATTTCAAGGATCAATTAATTTATGTTGGAGACGAAGTAGCGATTGAAAAAATTGATTTTAAAAGTAAACGCGCAATAATAACAAGTCTAAAAAAAAGAAAAAATCTTTTAGTTAGACCCTCAGTTGCAAATATTTCTAACATATATGTTACTTTTTCCGTTCAAGAACCAGAGTTAAATTTATCTCAAGTTAATAGGTTTTTGATATCAGCAGAATCAATGGGAGTTGAAGTCTCATTAGTTTTGACAAAGTGTGATTTAATTTCTGATAAAAGAAGATCATATCTAATTGATAAATTTGAGAAATGGGGTTATCGAGTAATAACTTTAAATTTACAGAAATCTGATTCCTTTAAAAATTTATTAGCTGAGGTAAAGAAAAAAGATTGTTCAATTTTTATGGGTCCATCTGGAGTTGGCAAAACTACCTTGCTAAATATGATTATTCCAGGGCTTCAAAATAGTACTTCTCCAGTTTCCAATAAAATTAAGAGAGGAAAAAACACTACTCGAAATGTTGAGTTATTTTCTATTTCGAATCAAAGTTACATTGTGGATACTCCTGGTTTTAACATGCAACCTCTAGAGGTTGATATTAAGTTGTTACCAAATTTTTATTCAGAAATATATAAACAGGTAATCGAAGAAGGAATTAAGTGTAAATTTCGTAATTGCTTACATTTAAACGATGAGGGATGTAATTTAAATAAATCCTTCGAAAGATATTCTTTTTATAAAGAAATGATTGAGTCTTCTAAGAGTCACTATTATCAAAACCAGGAAGATTGAGATTTAATCCACCAGTCAAATCATTCATCCTTTCTTTCATAGTTGTAGTTGATAATTCATGAGCTTTTTGAATAGCTTGTAGAATGCTTTGCTCTATTTGTTCTTTATTTGCATTTAAAATATTTTCTTGTACTTCTACCTTTAAAGGAAGTTGGTTTCCACTAATCCAAACTTTTATCATCTCATCATCACTTGTGCCTTCAATCTCCATATTTTCAAGTTCATCTTGTAATTTTTGAGCATCTTGCTGAATTTGTTTAGCTTTTTTAAAAGCTTCTGTAAGTTGTCCAAAGTTAGGAAGTCCAAAACCCGCCATTTTGTAAAAACGTTTCTTTAGATAGGATAGTCAAAACCAATCATTCTTACTTCCGGTTGCAAATAAATCCCTTTGTTTTGTAGTACTTTTTGTTGAATTACTGTTATTAATTCATAAATATCTTTTGAACTTGCTGAAGAAGTGTTAATAATAAAATTTGAATGCATTGTAGAAATTTCGGCATCGCCAATTTTAAATCCCTTTAAACCCATATCATCAATTAATTTTGCTGCATAATTATTTTCAGGATTTTTAAAAACACTACCAAAGCTTGGTTGATGATATGGTTGTGTTTCGGTTTTTAATTTAAGGTTATTTTTGGTTGTTTGAATTAATTTTTCTAGATTTCCATTAGGTTCAAAATGTAATCTTGCACTAATAATTGTTAAATCGTTTCTTTGAAAAGAGCTAAATCTATACTCAAAATTGATATCTTTTTTTTCAATTTCAATTTTTTCAAGAGTTTTATTATTAATAACTTTTACGGAAATAAGATTTTTTGCTAGCGATAAATTACCTGTGCCAGCATTCATATAAATTGCTCCTCCTAATGTTCCTGGAATTCCCACAGCCCATTCCCCTCCTTGTAATCGATTTTTAGCAAGAGAATTAGATAATGTTGGGAGCATTACACCTGCTTCCGCTTCAATAATTCCTGAATATGGATCTATCTTTAGTGATTTCAATTTTTTTGTACAAACAACTAAGCCTTTTATGAAAATATTATTTATTAAAAGGTTTGAACCTGCGCCAATTATTTGACATCTTTGGTTTTTTAAATTAGCCCATTTTATTAGATATGAAAGTTCTTCAACGCTTCTTGGCTCAGCAAAATATTCAGCTACTCCTCCCACTTTTATAGTTGTGTAACTACTTAAATTACGGTTTTCAGAAAAATTTTTTTTATTCATAATTTAGTTATTTATTTTAATTATTTTTTTCATTTAAAATTGACCAGAAATTATGACAATCACCAGCTCCCATATTCAAAATTAAATCCCCTTTTCGAGTTAATTCGTAAAAATTCTTTGTAACTTCATAATAATTATTTATGTAACTAACATTTTTATTTTTTTTATAAATCAGATCCGTAATAATTTTCGAAGTAATGTTATCTTCGTTTCCTTCTCCTGCTCCATAAATACTTGTTACATAAATAACATCTGCTTTTGATAATTCTTCAGCGAATTCTTTATTAAATTGCTTTACTCGAGAATATCTATGAGGTTGAAATAAAGCAATTAATCTATTTTTTTGAAATTCATTCTTATTTTTTTGCTTAATGAATAATCTTCCTAATTTAATCGTCTCTTTTATTTCTTTTGGGTGATGTGCATAATCATCATATAAGCTTCTTTCATCTATTTGGCCTCTAAATTCAAATCTTTTTTTTGGCAGTTTCAAATATTTTAAATTTTTCTTAATTTCTATAAAATCTACTCCTATCATTCTGGAAGCTGCTATTGCTGCTGTGATATTGGATAGATTGTGTAGTCCTGGAATTGGAATATTTAAATTACTGATAAAATTTTCATTTTCATAATATTTCCCAATTGTATACTTTGAATTAATTTCAGTTGGGATTATTGCATATGCTACGTTTTTAGCCGTAGAGTTTGACCACTTAAAATTAGAATAAAAATTTTTTCTTGAGGTTTTACAATCAAAATTAAGTAATAATTTTTTAGAGTTTTTAGCGAAACTTTTAAAAGAAGATATGACTTCAGTTAAATTAGAAAAGTGATCGCAATGATCAAAATCAATATTATTGATTATTCCAATATCACATTTATATTTGTCAATAGTCCCATCAGATTCATCAACTTCAGCTACTAAGTATTTTGTATTTTCTAAATGACAATTAGAGTTGTAAATAGGAATTATTCCTCCAGTTATTGAAGAAGAATTACTTGTACATAACTCAAGTATCGTAGAAAGAAATGTACTAGTTGATGTTTTTCCGTGGCTGCCTGCTATCGCCAATGCAGTATAAGTGTGCATTAGCATTGCAAGTATCTCTGAACGATGTTTTATTGATAAATTTTTTTCTTTGCAATACGATAATTCTTCATTTTCTGGCTTGATCGCGGAGCTTACAACAAAATTAATCAATCTGTTGGTAAATTTTGAAGTAACAAATTCAATATTTTGTCGAACTTGAGAAGTAAAGATTACTGCACCTAGTTTCTCCAATTTATTAGTTTCATCGTTTTTAACTAAATCAGATCCTGAAACTGAACAACCTTTTTTAAGTAAACCCATTGCTAATGCTGACATCCCAATACCTCCGATCCCAATAAAATGAAAATGACTTTTCAAAAGTAATTTTTTATCCAATGTTTATCTTTTACTTAAATCAAAATAACTTCTAGGTAAAATTTTGCTATTTTTTCTTAAAAAAAAATGTTTTTTTTTCTTGAATTAATACAAAACTAGACTTATTTGCTTAATAAATCAAAAAAACCTTACGTTATTGCACAAAATTCAGTATGATCAGCAACTTAGGTTAATCATTTAGAAATTATTAGTTATGACTTTGCGTGTTGCAATTAACGGCTTTGGCAGAATTGGTCGAAACTTTATGCGTTGTTGGCTTAGTAGAGGAGCTTACACCAATATTGAAGTAGTCGGAATTAACGTTACATCAGATCCTAAGACTAATGCTCATTTATTAAAATATGACTCAGTCCTTGGTCAGCTTGATGGTGTTGATATTCAATATACTGATGATACTTTTGTAATTAATAACAAAACAATTAAATGTTTCTCAGACAGAAACCCACTGAATCTCCCCTGGAAAGACTGGGGTGTAGATTTGGTTATTGAATCTACTGGAGTATTTAATACAGACGTAGGTGCAAGTAAGCACTTAGAGGTAGGAGCAAAAAAAGTTATCTTAACTGCTCCTGGTAAAGGCGATGGCGTTGGTACTTTTGTAGTTGGAGTGAATGCTGATACATATAAACACAAAGATTACGATATTTTGAGTAATGCTAGTTGCACAACTAACTGTTTAGCTCCAGTAGTCAAAGTTTTAGATCAAACTTTTGGGATTAATAAAGGTTTGATGACTACAATTCATAGTTATACAGGTGATCAAAGAATTTTAGATAATAGTCATAGAGATCTAAGAAGGGCTAGAGCTGCAGCTACAAACATCGTTCCTACTTCTACAGGAGCCGCAAAAGCAGTTGCTCTTGTATACCCAGAAATGAAAGGCAAATTAACTGGAATTGCAATGAGAGTACCAACTCCTAACGTTTCAGCAGTAGATTTTGTTTTTGAATCTTCTAAATCTGTCACGGCTGAAGAAGTCAATAATGCTCTCAAGGAAGCATCTCTAAGTACAATGAAAGGCATTATTAAGTATGGAGATGAACCATTAGTCTCAAGCGATTATGCAGGTACCAATGAATCATCAATTGTAGATAGTGATCTTACTATGTGTATCGGTGATAACCTTGTAAAGGTGCTTGCATGGTATGACAATGAGTGGGGTTATAGTCAGAGAGTTGTAGATTTAGCAGAGATTGTTGCTAAAAATTGGGAGTAATTAAAAGTGTTTGAAAGGCGTGTTATTAAATAATTTGTTTTTTTTATTATCTTTAAATTCTATTGATGGTTCACCATCAGTAAAAAAACCAATCTCGTTAATATCTTTATCAAGTTTAGATAAATTTTCTGCCCATTCTTTGGGCAATGAGAAAACTAATTCATAATCTTCTCCTCCAAAAAAATAGTATTCGTCCCATTTATCTCCTTTAGGCCAATCCTTATCTTTAGGTATTTTTTCATAGTTTATGATCGCTTTGCAGTTGCTAGCTATTGTTAAATCTTTTAAGGCTTGAAATAGGCCATCACTGCTATCAGTACATCCTATTCTCCTTATATTTTTATTCGAGCGAGTTTTGAGGAGATTATTTAGAAAATTTGGGTAAACTTTAGGGCGACAAAAATGTTCAATAGACTTAAGGATTAATCTTTCATTAAGAGAAAATTCATTATCGAAATTAATTTTATTTTGTATCAAAAATCCCAGTTTGCTAAGACCGTGAATTCCTGTAGTAAAAATTATATCTCCTGGTTTACATGCGTTTCTTCTTAATTCAAGCTCGCCTTGAATTCCAAAGGCCGTAATTGAAATTATTTTTTCATTCCCCTTTGAGCAATCTCCCCCTAGAATCAATCCGCCATATTCTTTTAATGCTTTATTTATTCCTTTGTATACTTCTTCAACCCAAATCCACTCAGTTCTAACAGGTAGAACTAGGCTTATTGTAATACCAATAGTTTTCTTGCTTCCACTAGATAATAAGTCAGAGATGTTGCTTACAACTGCTTTCCACCCAAGGTCTTGAGGACAAATACTAATATCATTGAAATGGACATTTTCCACTAAAGAATCAGTATTAACAAGTAAATTTTCATTTTTAGTTTTGATTAAAGCGCAATCATCTGAAGCTTGATTTTTAGGCATAAATTTTCCAAGCCTATTTATTAATTCTTTTTCCCCTATATCTTCTAATATTTCTTTATGCATTTAATTTGAGGTTTTCAATCCCTTCTAAAACATCAATTGAAATTATTGTGTCATCTTTAGTAAGGTCTTCTAATATATCAAATCCATCTACAACGTAACCAAAGGCAGCATTCCTCCCGTCAATTAAATTGCGACCCGCTGGATTTAATTCTGCTTCATATAAAAAGAAGAAAAACTGCGATGACCCATCATCAACTGCGGCATTAGAATGGGACCATCCTAGAGTTCCAAGTGTTGCAAAAGGTAATGTTGGAGTCTCTGTATAAAGACCTAAATCTTCAAAAGTTTGATTGTAAAAAGTATCTTGTTCATCAGGAATTCTTATTTCTAAGGGAACGTGACGTTCTGAGTTTGTTTTAGGATCTATGTAACCAATATCATCACCAATTGGATCACCTGTTTGCAGTACAAAAAATTCTTCTGCTCTGTTAATCGGTAAATCTTTGTAGAAGTTTTTTGAGGATAAATCTATAAATGCTCCTGCTGTAAGTGGGGCGTTAAATCCATCCACAATTGCTTGCATATCTCCTTTGGAGGTTTTTATATTAACTTTTGCTCTGCCCAGTAATCTCGGTAAATTATCAAATTCCTGGGGAATAGAGTATGGAAATTCTTTTGGTAGAAAATATTCTTCTAATCCACCTATTTTATCTAAAGCATTTCTTCGAGTCGCTATAAAAGAGTATTTATCCTTAGATTTAGAGTAATCTTGAAGGTTATCAAAATTTTCTTTGAGTTCTAAAAATGTTTTGTCAGCAATCTTCTTTTTATCTTTTGGCAATTCTTGAATAATTTTACTTTGGTATTTTTTTAGCAAAGATTGACATTTTGTAACAGTTTTCGTAAGAGCGGGCCATCTTCCTCCTCTTACAAGGTCACTAGTTTCTTCCAATTTGTGTTGAATTTCTTGTAACTCAACTTGCTTGATAGGGAGTGCGTTTCTGAGGATTGCATTAGGGTCTTTTACTGCATTTCCAGTAGGTAAATCAGCTAATACTTGAATAGGTTTTAAAAGAAAAACCTGTAAAATTACAATAGATAGAATTAAGAAAAGTTTGTTCTGATTTGATAAGAATTTTTGCATAGCACTCTTGCAGGTTTATGATCCTTGGGGGATGTAAATACAGGAATGATTTCCAGTAACGATTTTCGCACAGGTACTACCATCGAATTGGATGGACAAGTTTGGCGTGTTGTAGAATTTCTACATGTCAAGCCTGGTAAGGGTTCTGCTTTCGTACGAACAAAATTAAAATCAGTTCAAAGCGGCAACGTTGTTGAAAAAACTTTTCGAGCCGGAGAATCAGTACAGCAGGCTATCCTTGAGAAGTCTAACCTGCAGCATACTTATGTGGAGTCTGGAGATTATGTTTTTATGGACATGACAAGTTTTGAAGAGACAAGACTCACCTCTGAACAAATCGGTAAAGGCGCAAAGTATTTGAAAGAGGGAATGGAGGTTAATGTAATTTTCCATAATGGTAAAGTTTTAGAAGTAGAACTTCCAATATCTATAACTTTGAAAGTTACAGAGACTGATCCAGGAGTTAAAGGTGATACTGCTAGTGGGGGCACGAAACCAGCTATTCTAGAAACAGGTGCTCAAGTTATGGTTCCTTTATTTATTTCTGTGGGAGAAATGATTAAAGTTGATACTCGAAATGACACTTATCTTGGACGTGAAAATTAATGGCTATGAAATTAGATCATGATGATTTAGATCGCTTAATTGAGAAAATCTCTACAAGTGATATACAAGAGTTCTCGCTAGAGGGAGAAGATTTTAAACTCGAAATAAAAAGGAATGTATTTGATCAGAATCAAGTTACTAATAATTTAGTTTCTAATACTTCATTTGATAATCAGACAATTGCTAATCAAAAAAATATTAATGATAACATCCCTGTTGTTAATGAGCCTGAAGAACCTCAGGTGGCACCCCCAGGACGTTCTGACCTAACTGAAATTACTTCTCCTATGGTTGGTACATTTTATAGGGCTGCAGCGCCTGGCGAGGAGCCATTTGTAGAAGTAGGAAATAACGTTAAGGTCGGTCAAACTATTTGTATTTTGGAAGCAATGAAGTTAATGAATGAAATTGAATCTGAATTTAACGCTGAAATTGTAGAGATTCTCGTTGAAAATGGAACTCCAGTTGAATTTGGTCAAGTTTTAATGCGTGTTAAGCAGTCTTGAATTGTTAGTCATCTCTACCGCAGCCTTAATAGCCTCAATCATGCTTTGAGATTGAGCAATTCCTTTGCCAGCAATATCAAATCCCGTTCCATGATCTGGAGATGTTCTTATAAAAGGTAAACCGATTGTGGTATTTACGGAGTAATTAAGAGCTATAACTTTCATTGGTATTAAACCTTGATCATGATACATAGCAAGAATGCCATCATGTTTTTCAGCATCTTTGTCATTCCATGCTTTTACCGAAGAATTCCAGCAACTATCTGGTGATAAAGGGCCAAATAATCTAATATCTTTATTCTTCTCATTCCACATAGTTAATGCATCATTCAGCCAATCCTTTTCTTCATGACCTAAAAGACCTTCTTCGCCGGCATGAGGGTTTAATCCTGCGACTTTTAAAGTAGGTTTATCAGTATAGGTATTACAAAAATTTTTGAAAAGATCCAATTTAGAGTGGATTAATTCTGTAGTTAATTTCCTGGGAACCTCAGAAAGGGATATGTGGGTTGTAGCTAGTAAAGTATTAAATCTCCAACCCGTAATTGGTGATTTTGCTGTAAATAACATTCCAACGTTTTTTACTCCACATGCTTTTGCTAATACTTCAGTTTGACCAGAGAAGTAATGACCTGCTAGAGACCAAGATTTCTTGCAAATTGGTCCTGTTACAAGTGCTGAATTAGGATATTGTTTTACAATTTCTATTGCTTTCGTTAAATATTGGAAACTTGAATCACCGTAACTTGATTTAGAATCATTATCTAATGAAGAAATTTCGAGATCATGTATCTTTAAATTTCTTGGATTTGCAAGGTTTTCTAATCCTAATGATTTAAGATATTCGTATGTATTTTGTAGATTTTTTTTTGATCCGACTAATATAAAATCAATATTTTTTGGTATCTGATTAGAATAAAGTGCTTTTAAAATTATTTCAGGTCCAATACCTGACTCATCTCCAACGCTTAATACAACCTTCAATATTTTATCTGTTTTTTGAAAATTCATAAAAATTTTTAATTTATTTTTTTAACTGTTCAGATAGCAATTTTTTAAGCCTAATTTATAGTTTTTATAAATTAGTTTATATCCGAGTGTTTCGCATAAAAGTTTGTTTGAAACTCTTCTATTTTCCATCCAAAAAGATTGAGCAATAGGCGATAATGCATCTTTTGCGTCCTCAAATAATATTGGCTTTGGCATTGTTAAACCGAGTAAATCGTAGCAATATTGAATAACTTCTATTTGAGAACAGGGTTCATCATCTGCAATATTTATGATTTGGTGAAACTTTAAACTATCTTTATTTTGTAATAAAAAAATAATCGCATGTGTAATATCAGCAACATGAACTCTTGAAAAAACTTGAGCTTTTTTTAAGATAACTCGAATTTTTTGATTTTTGATTGCTTCAAAGGTGGATCTTCCTGGTCCATAGATACCAGGTAATCTAAAAATTTGCACGGGCAAACTAGATTCAATCCATTTTTTTTCGCAATTTAATCTGTTATGACTTCTTTTTTGAAAAGGATTAGGCTGATCTATTTCAGAAACCCAACCACCTTCAGTGTTTCCATATACTCCTGTGGTAGATAAATATCCAACCCATTCAAGGGGCAAATCTTGTAGTTTACTTTTAAGGCTCTCTAGTACAGGATCATTACCATTTTTGTCAGGAGGTATGCAACTAAGAATATGCGTGACTCCATTAAAAATTTCTTCATTAGGAACCATACCGTTTTCACTGTTGAAAATAAAACTATATGGATCTTTGCTTGCAGATCTTGAGCTTGTTAAAACAGTGCAACCTAATTTTCTAATAGTTTTTGCAAAAAAACTACCGCTGAAACCACATCCCAAGATTAAAAATTTTTTTTTATTTCCGAGTAAACTTGCAGGTTTCTTCATGTTGGGTTAAGGTAGTACATATGTATTAATTGATAATGAAGACAGCTTTTGAACCCGAATTAAAATCAAAAACTTTCTGTATTAGCAAAAGTGCCCCCCTTCTTGTAGAGAAAGAAGTAAGTTTAGTTAATTTTAAATTCTACCAAAAGTTATTTGTCTTTCTTATTTCAATTTCGACAATTTTAATATTCCCAGAATCGCCAAAAGAACTTGAAAGTATATGTGAGACTTATAACTCTAGAAAAATATGTAATGTTTGGTAATCAAGCCGCTTTATATTCTGAATCATCTTTTATGTAATCTTTATTTTTTACCTTAAAATTTGGATTGGCCCATTGTAGTAATCTAATAGCTAATCTTAAATCCCCTTCTAACCAAGCTCTTATAGCCATTGCTCTTCGGGGATCATAAAATTTTTGCCTTCTATACCAATACAAAGCATTTTCATCTGATTTATCTCCATTACATGAGAGACATGCAGGCACACAGTTTTCTGTTGTACTTAATCCTCCTTGGCTTTGTGGTATTACATGGTCAATAGATTCAGATGGTTTTCCGCAATATATACAACTTTTTCCAGTAAACTTATGAATAGATTTTCGCCATTGTCTCAATCTGAACTTAGGACATAAGTCCTCTAAAAACACCGCATCATTAATATGCATTCAGAATATTTAGTTAAATAAATCATGGCTTGAATATATTAAAAGTCAATAATTACTTACCCTTTTTAGTATAAATTTGCTAGTAAAAATTTGTTTTAGTGTGTTTAGATACAAAATAGTATTTAGTAAATTTCGAAAAAAATTATTATCTTTCTAAAAACTGAATTAATAACTATATCTATCAAGTGTTTCATCAGTAAATTCTTCAGAAATTTCTTTATTAGTTTCTTCTAATTCTTTTTCTAATTTTATTCTTTTGTTTTCTCTATCTTGTGCTTCTTTTTCTTTTCTTTTTTCTTCTTTTTCTAAATCTCGGATTAATTTTCTATTTGGATGAAGATTATCCAAATATTCAACGCAATAACTATATTTTTCTCTTTCTCTTATAACTGTTTCAGTAATTTGCGCTGCTGCATTTTTGGGAGAAACTTTGAATAATCCTCCCTTTTGTTTTTTTATATATGTGTAAGCTGCTTCCCAACTACTTTCATGGTCATTTCCGCCATCTCTCATAGTACAAAAAATTTCCGCTCCAAATGCACTTGCATTTACTCTTGGCGTAGTAAGGGTCATAGGAGCGAAAATACCCAACGCTAATGGTATTAGTTTTTGCTTCTTTAATATTTGCATTAAGATTTTACTTTCTATTTAAAAATATCTTTTATTAAGAATATGTCTATAGAAATTTAAGATTTAATCACTCCAAATATATTCAAGCATTTGACAACTAAAGGAAGGATTAGAAGCACAGTAATCAACCTAACTGCGTGTAGGGTAGCCACTGCAGCTCCTACCCCATACTCTGACCCTACAAGACTCATACCGCTAATACCTCCTGGCGCCGCACCAAGAATTGTTGTAATCACATCGATTTTAAGTAATCTGCTTGTCCATAATCCAATTGCTAATCCTGTAATAACTAAAGTAAAAGTTATTAAAATAGCAGGCCTCCATAAGGTTTGAAGATCCATTAATGAGTCTTTGGTTAATGATGTACCAATAACTGTTCCAATGCCGATTTCTAAAATTGTTCTTGTGCCTATTGGCCACTCTGCAATATCGACTTTGCCACTGATGCTAAGTATGCTTGCGCCTATCAAGGCACCTGCAAGAGGAGCTGCAGGGATGCCTGTTTTTAGAGCTAAAGCTCCAAAAATGCCGCCAGCAAGAAGGTAGTATATGAGATTTATGTTTGGCATAAAACTTTAGTGATGTTTGGACATAATATTAGGAAAAAAATTATCTGCTTAAGTTTATATTCAAATAATATTTTTGATTTCCTCTCGTAATGTCCCCTTTTGTTGGCATAATATTATTTAAAGCGTGTATTTTTATGTCTTCACAAATTTCATACAAAGATAATAAAAACCGTATTAGGAAAAAATTATCTTTTATTGAGGGTGGCCATCAGCTAGAAAAATTAGAGTTTGCCCTCGCAATTGCTCAAACCAATGGTGATGAAAAAAAATCAATTGTTCTTAGAAAAAAGATTGTTGAATTAGGCGGAAATGTTGAAGAGCCAGGTACTTAAATTAATTTTCTTCAAGATATCTAGAAGCCACAACTAATGCTTCACCAGCTTGTTGGGCTGAAATTTTACCGAGCATGAGAAGTGTATTACTCATAGCAGAAACTACCGTAATAATATCTCTATCGTTTACATAACCTAAATGTCCAACTCTGAATATTTTCCCCTTCAGATTATCTTGACCACCTGCAAGTAAAATATCAAAATTATTCTTTATTGTTTTTCTAAATTCTTCAGCATCAATCCCTTCAGTTTTTATCGCAGTAATTGACGGACTTAAATATTTTTCATCAGCAAATAATTTTAGATTTAAAGCTTTTACTGCATTGCTCATCGCTAATTTGTGTTTATTGTGTCTTTGGAAAATATTATCTAAACCTTCTTCTCTCATCATCTTTAAAGCTTCATCTAAAGCGAAAACTAAATTAACTGCTGGGGTATATGGATTACTGTTAGTTAAAAGACTTTTTCTGTAGGATTTTAAATTTAAATAAAATTTTGGTAAATTAGATTTTTCTGCAGCTTCCCATGCTTTTTGGCTCATTGCTATAAAGCTAAGCCCTGGAGGTATCATATATCCCTTTTGTGATCCTGAAGCAACGATATCTAATTCCCATTCATCTACTGGTACATTGCAAGCTCCAAGACTTGTAACGCAGTCAACAATTGATAAAGCTGTGTTGTGGGCACGAATATATGAACTAATGGTTTCCAAATCATTAATTACACCTGTTGATGTTTCAGAATGAGTCAAAATAACTGCCTTTATTTCTTTTTGGTTATCTGCCTCTAATACCTTTTTGAATTCTTCTGGATTAAGTGGCGTGCCCCATTCGGAAACAATTTTTATTACTTCAAGACCAAATTCTTTTGCAACTTTTACCCATCTTTCGCCAAATTTTCCATTTTCTCCACAAATTACTTTATCTCCTTTACTTAAGGTATTTATTATTCCAGCCTCCATTGCGGCAGTCCCACTACCAGTGATTGTTAGAACATCATTTTGAGTTTGATGAAGCCACTGTAAATTTTTAGTTGTGCTCTCTACGAGATCTTGAAATTCTTTACTACGATGGCCTATTGGATGCTTACTTAATGCTTGTAAAACTTTTTCTGGAACTGGTGTGGGTCCAGGAATCATCAATGATAATTTTTGTTGTATGGCCACTTTTTATTAAATAGGTCATTCTTAGATTAGTTCTCATTATATAT
This sequence comes from Prochlorococcus marinus str. SB, assembly GCF_000760115.1. Classification (NCBI taxonomy): domain Bacteria; kingdom Bacillati; phylum Cyanobacteriota; class Cyanophyceae; order Synechococcales; family Prochlorococcaceae; genus Prochlorococcus; species Prochlorococcus marinus. Next base: position 596,735 of record NZ_JNAS01000002.1, on the reverse strand, counting down.
TTTTCAATTACTTGATTTGAAAAAAGGATTTTCTTTACCTTTGTGGGTTGCTGGAGCTGCTAGGTCAGCATTAAATAAACTAGTAGGGTTACCATTTAAGAATTATGAACTAATAAAAATTCCTAATGAAAAAAAAGAAATAAAAATTGAAATTCATTCTGTTGGTTTACTTAAAGATGACTCACATGCATTAGGAATTACCTTTGCAAAGTCAGGCTTAGATCTTGACATTACACAAAACTTAGAGATATGGACAATAGCCTCTTTAGAAAAAATTTCTTTTAGTAATCCTGCTCAAAAAATTCCAATAAATATTATTGCAGGATCTGGTGTAGGCATAAAAGAAGATACATCAGAGATATGCATTTCTAATTTTGCCAAAGAAGTTTTATTTGAAAATTTGTTAGATAGTATACCTGCCGGCTTTAATTTGAATTTAGAAATTATTTTCCCAAATGGGTTGTTTTTAGCAGAAAGAACTAGTAATAAGTCATTTGGTATTGTTGATGGATTATCTATTATTGGTACTTCTGCTGAGACTTATTCGAGTGCTTCACCTGATCAATTAGAAGAGGCTAAAAATAATCTAGCAAAGTTAATTCAAAATGATTTTGAAGGGGAAGTGATATTTGTTATTGGTGAAAATGGGTTAAATTTGGCTAAAAGTTATAATGTTAATTTGCCAATTATCAAAATTGGAAATTGGATAGGACCATTATTAGTTGATGCTGCAATAAAAAAAGTTAAAACTGTAATTCTTTTTGGTTATCACGGGAAATTAATTAAATTAGCAGGCGGTATTTTTCATACGCATAATCATTTGGCTGATGCAAGAATTGAGATTCTTATTTATTTAGCTGTTCAAGAAAAGCTACCACCTGAAATAATAGTTGAATTATCTCAGTTAGATAATCTTGAGAATGCATTACAAATTCTTGAGAGATTTAATAAATCTTTAGCTGATAAATTATTCAAGAATTTATCAAATACCATCGAAAAGCGTTCTTTTAGTTATGTAAATAGGTATGTAAAAACCGATATGGAAATCGCATCAATCATTTTTGATAGAAAAAGGAAAATTAGGTGGGCTGGAATTAACGGCAATAATTATATTTCTTATTTTCAATGAGATTAATTTGAAATTCATTATGCTTTTGTAAATAAATTGAGTTAACTTTTATACATGAGTCAAATAACTTTAAAAAAAGAACGAGATCCTTCAATATTAATTTTGGATTTCGGATCTCAATATTCTGAATTGATTGCAAGAAGAATTAGAGAAACTAATGTTTTTTCTCTTGTAGTTAGTAATTACATTTCAATTGAGGAAATTAAAAATATTAACCCTAAAGGGATTATTTTGAGTGGAGGCCCGAATTCTGTATATGAACAAAATGCACCTAAGTGTGATGAAAAAATTTTTAATTTAGGAATTCCTATTCTTGGCATATGCTATGGAATGCAATTAATGGTCAAAGAACTGGGCGGATCTGTTATTTCAGCAACCAAAAGAGCTGAATATGGCAGAACACCAATAACTATTGATCAAGAATCTGATCTCCTTTCTGATGTAGAAGATAAATCTATTATGTGGATGAGTCATGGCGATTCTATTAATTGTTTGCCTGATGGATTTAATAAAATTGCTCATACCGAGAACACACTCCATGCAGCAATTTCAAATGATTTTAAGAAATTATTTGGCGTACAATTTCATCCTGAAGTTATTCATTCAGAGTTTGGGATGACGGTAATTAAAAATTTTGTTTATAAAATTTCTTGTTGTGCGGCTGATTGGACAACGGAAACATATATAGAGGAAACTATTCCCAGAATAAGAGAGCAAGTTGGCAATAAAAAAGTTTTGCTTGCCTTATCTGGAGGAGTTGATTCCTCAACTCTTGCTTTTCTTCTCAATAAAGCTATTGGAAATCAGCTTACATGCATGTTTATAGACCAAGGTTTCATGAGAAAAGGTGAACCAGAATTTTTAATGAATTTTTTTGATAAGAAATTTCACATAAAAGTTGAATATATTAATGCAAGGGAAAGGTTTATTGCCAAATTAAAAGGTATTACTGATCCAGAACAAAAAAGAAAAATTATAGGTGAAGAATTTATCAGAGTATTCGAGGAAGAAAGCAATAGATTGGGGCCTTTTCAGTATTTAGCCCAAGGCACTCTTTATCCAGATGTTATTGAAAGTGCTGGTACTAATATTGATCCTAAGACTGGTGAAAGAATAGCTGTAAAAATAAAGAGTCATCATAATGTTGGTGGCTTGCCAAAAGATTTACAATTTAAATTGGTTGAGCCATTAAGAAAACTTTTTAAGGATGAAGTCCGAAAAGTGGGAGCTGCTTTAGGTTTGCCGGATGAAATTATTAAAAGACATCCATTCCCAGGCCCTGGATTAGCTATAAGAATTTTGGGAGAGGTAAATAATGAAAAACTTGATTGTTTAAGAGATGCAGACTGGATAGTAAGAGATGAAATTAAAAAAGCAGGTCTTTACAATGATATTTGGCAAGCTTTTGCTGTATTACTACCTGTTAAAACTGTTGGAGTTATGGGAGATAAAAGGACTTATTCCTGGCCAATAGTTTTACGTTGTGTATCAAGTGAGGATGGTATGACAGCCGATTGGTCAAAAATTCCTTTTCAGATATTGGAGAGGATTGCAAATAGAATCGTAAATGAAGTAAGTGCAGTTAATAGAGTTGTTTATGATATTACAAGCAAACCTCCTGGAACTATTGAGTGGGAGTAAATTATAAATTTTCTAAAAATTTAAGACTTTTATTTTATTTAAGAAATATTTTTAAATGGAGTGTTAACTGTAATGAGCGAGATTATTAAATTAAGTCGATCTACTGTTGAGAAATATCTTAGTTGTCCAAGATGTTGTGTACTTGACAAAAAATATCAAATAAAACCTCCATCATTACCTTTTACTTTAAATATAGCTGTAGATAATTTATGTAAAAATGAATTTGATTATTACAGAAAAATTCAGGAGCCTCATCCTTTATTTATTGAACATGGTATTGATGCTGTTCCTTTCAAACACAAAGATTTAGAACGTTGGAGAAGTAATTTTCAAGGGATAAGATATCTGTCAATAGAACACAACTATGATTTTGGTGGTGCTGTCGATGATATTTGGCAGAAAAAAAATGGTGATCTTATTATTGTTGATGTGAAAGCAACTTCTAGAAATAATTTTGATTGGTCTGAGACTTTTAATAAATACGAATATGCAAAAGCCTATAAGAGACAATTAGAAATGTATCAGTGGTTATTTAAAAAAAATGGTTTTCAAGTGGCTAATGAAGCTTATCTTTTATATTTCAATGGAAAGAAAAATGAAGAGTTATTTAATAACCAATTAAATTTTGACGTACATCTAATTAAATTAGATTGCTCTACTTCATGGGTAGAGAATAAGATAATTGATACGGTTAATTTATTACGTTCGGATAATTTCCCCAAACCTTCATTAAAGTGTGAATACTGTAATTATTTAAAGAAGCGTTGGCAGTTATCAATAACTTAATATTCATAGGATAATTTTTCATATTTCTGGAAAAATAGTGAATAAAAGATAATCTTTAATTAGATTAATAATTTAGACTTTTGATAAATTCGAAAAATTCTGAAAGAAAGATAACTAATCATCTGCAACAAGATGTAGTCAAAGTATCTGGCAAAACAATTTTTATTAATCCTTTTTTATATTGGAGAAGATTTGACGAAAACACTAATAGATGGCTTAGAGAACCTGGTCAAATGTCAGATGATCAAATTGCACCAAACAGGAATCGTTTTTATCCAGAAATAGATTGGGCTGATTTGAGTCATGAGCAGAAGCTCATAAAAGATGCAACTGTTGAGATGTTTTTAAAAACTCTTGAATTGATAAGTACATTTCATCCTTATCTTAGTTCTGGACAATTATTAGAAGTGGAGAGGAAGATGGCGATTACAAAAAAAACTCCTTTCGAAAAATGGGTAACAAAATCTTTCGCCAAAAAAACGAGATTATTAGAAAATGAAAAAAGAAAATTTCAAAGAGAAAGATTTTTTAATAGCTGGAGAGAATGGTTCAGTCTTACAAATACTCAACAAGCAATTTTGCCGTTAATTGTCACGATATTTATTTCTTCGTTTGTTGGGTGGTCTTTAGGGATATCAAAGAATAGTTGTAATCCTTATTTTGAACAAAATATAAATAAATTAAATTAATTTGTTTTTGATATTTTTTAAGTATCTAAGTAAAAATAATTTTGAAAAAAATAAATTTCTTAATTAAGATGATATCAATTGAAATCATTGCTTAAAATAAGGAAAAATTTTATGAGTGAAAATTTGAATTCAAATTATATTGAAAAGGATGATTTTAATTTGAAAACGGAAGATAGTAATTATGAAGATTTAATCCAAAAACTTAAAGAAATAAAATCAACTATTGCTTTATTGGAAAAAACAATATTTAAATAAATTTTATATTTTTGATAAAAACAAGTCCCAATAAAAACCTTTTTTCATTAAAAAGACAACCTCTAGTTTTACTTATTTTTTCTTCTGTTTCCTTTTTATTAATACTATTTAGGTTAATTTTTTTACAACTTTTAAATTATGAATCTTTTAAGAAGATGTCTGATGAGAATAGGATCAGACTTATTGCTTCACAGCCAATTCGCGGCAGAATAATTGATAAAAATGGTTATGTTTTAGCAGATAGTAGAGTTAAATATTCTTTAATAATAAAGCCTCAATCTGTTAATAAAAGCAATTGGGAACAACATAAATCAAGTATCTCTAACTTGTTAAATATTGATAGTAATGTAATTCAAAAAAAATACTCTGATGGTCTTAAAAATCAGAAACTTTCAGTAATTATTCTTGAGGATTTAAATGTAGATCAATTAATAAAATTTCAGGAGAATGAAGATAATTTAATTAGTTTTGAAATAGCTACCAAATTAATTAGAAATTATCCTTATAAAACCCTTGCTGCCCATGTAATTGGTTATACTCAGCCAGTTACTGAATTAGAATATAAATTTTTATCTAAGAAGGGTTATAAATTAAATGACTTAATCGGTAGGACGGGAATTGAATATGTTTACGAAGATTTTATAAGAGGTGAATGGGGCGGAGAAATGGTTGAAGTAAATTCATTAGGAAAATTTCAAAGATCATTGGGTATAAGACCTTCAGTACAAGGTAATGATATTCAACTAACAATCGATCTTAATCTGCAGTTAGTTGCTGAGGAGGTTCTTAAAGATAAAAAAGCTGGAGCCATAATAGTAATGGATCCAAGAGATGGTGCAATAAGAGCCATGGCAAGTAAACCTACATTCGATTTAAATTTTTTCTCAAAGGATTTTAAACCTGAGAAAGAATATAATACACTTTTTAATTCTCCTGAAAAACCTTTATTTAATAGAGCATTAAATGCCTACGATCCAGGAAGCGTTTGGAAAATTGTAACGGCTTTAGCTGGCTTGGAAAGTGGAAAATTTCCTAGAGAAACAATGTTAGATACGAAACCATGTATCACTTATGGAAGCCAATGTTTCAGGGAACATAATGATTTAGGTTTTGGAGTAATAGGTTATGAAGATGCTTTAAGAGTTTCGAGTAATACATTTTTTTATCAAGTCGGATATGGTGCAGGAGTTGATGAAATTCATAAGGTTTCTAGAAAACTTGGTTTTAATTCTTTATCTGGAATTGAAATTTCTGAACAAGAAAATAAAGGATTAGTAGCAAGTAGTGAGTGGGCTAAAAAAGGCAGAGGATGGGGGCAACCAGGAAGAACTCCATGGGTCCCAGAAGATATTGCGAGTATGTCTATTGGACAATTTGTTGTTCAAGTTACCCCTATTCAAATAGCTAGAGCTTATGCTGCTATTGCAAATGGAGGTTATTTAGTTACTCCACATTTGACTAAAAAAGATGAAGAAAGTCTTTTAGATAAAAAACGTATTCCAATTGACATTGATCCACAAAATATTCAATTGATAAAAAGTGGTCTTCGGAAAGTAGTAGAGTCTGGCACAGGAGTATCAATTAATTATGGAGTTTCAAATTTACCTCCAGTGTCAGGTAAAACAGGAACTGCTGAAGACGGTGAAGGTGGCTCAGATCATGCTTGGTTCGTTTGCTTTACACCCTCTGAAAATAGCGAATTACTTGTAGTTGCTTTTGCACAGAATACTCCTGGTGGTGGATCTGTTCACGCCCTGCCAATGGCAAGAGAAATTTTAAAAGTTTGGAATGAGAAAAAATGAGATTAATTTTTAGCTATTAAAAGTTTATGTTTTTAATTTTTTCATTTGTAAAAGTCTTTGAATAATATCTTCAATAGTTTTTGTATCTATAGGTTTACTATATGACGACAAAAGTTGTCTTCCTAATACTTGACTTCCTAAATGCACTAATTGAATTCGTAATGAGGTCAGTAGTTCTAACCCTATCCCACCAGAAAATGTTGCAATTGCAATAGGTTGACCATTAAATAAATTCCTAAAGTCATCTCCCGAAATAGATAGCCATGCTATGAAGTTGGAGAGAATGGGAGGTATAGATCCATTATACTCAGGCGCACAAATCACCCACCTTTCAATCTCGAAAAGCTTTTTTTTTAATTCTTCTATTTCATTTGGAATATTTTCTTTGCTGTGAATTCTTGGATTAAATAATGGAATATCAAGAGTAGTAAGATCTAAAATTTCAGAACTTATGTTCAGTTCATTACTTTTTTCAAGAAATTTTTCAGAAAGTTCTAGATTTTTACCACAACTAGCCGTAATGATTATTAGATCTTTTGTTTCAGTCATAAATTAGATAAATAAATTTAATAGTTAGCACCTGTTTTGCGGTGATGAACTGCCGTTAGACTATCGGATTTTAGTATATTACCGTGTAGTACTTCGGCGTAGATTACCCAATGATCTCCACATTCCATTCTCTCTTTTACAGCAGCATCCAACCATGCAAGCGATTCAGGAATGATTATCTGTTCATTAGGAGTTAATTCAATATTTATTCCTTCAAATCTATCTTCTCCAGGTGCAAAGGGCTTTGTGAATCTTTTCAAAGGTTCTTTAAAATCTTTTTCACTAAGAATATTTAATGCAAAAGAATCTCCTATTTGCAGAAGAGACTCTACCGATCTATCTTTTGCTACTGCAATACTTAACCCGGGTGGAGAAAAACTTGCTTGACTAACCCAAGATGCAAGCATAGCTCCTTTAATATTATTTTCATCTTTGCCTTTAGAGGCTGTTAGGACACAAAGTGAGCCAATTACTCTTCCAAGAGCTTGTAGTTTTGGATCCGTTTTGCTTGTAATCATTCCAGTATCTGATTTTCTGGGTTTTTTCTTTGCTTTTTTTATAATTTTTCTACCAAAGTGAGTTCCTATTTCTTCTAACTCTTTAATCTTTGGTTTATTTGGACTAAATTTAATCCTTATAGGTTCAAAACCAAACTTAAAACCACCGTCTTTTAATTTTGTTTCAAGTAAATCTATAGCTTCGCCGCTCCAGCCAAAACTGCCAAAAATTCCCACTGGCTTATCTCTATTACCCTCTGCTAACAATGTTCCTAGCGCACTAACTATTGGAGTTGGGGCGTGACCACCCAATGTGGGTGAGCCTATTAAATATCCATCAGCATTTTGGATAGATTTTACAAGTACATCATTAGGTGTAAATTCGCAATTAATACTTTCAACTTCTACAGATGTTCTATTTATCCCTTTAGCTAATGCATCACCAATTGAGGCTGTATTTCCATATGCACTTGCATATATCAGAGCGATCTTAGGATTATTTCTTGAGAGATTCTCTCCCCATCTAATATAGTCATTTAAAAAGCTTTTTAAGCTATATTCGATCGCGGGACCATGTAATGGTGCAATAGTTTTAATGTCATAATCTGATATTTTTTCAGTTATTGATACTACTTGATTAGACATTGGTGCCATCAAGCAATCATAAAAATGTTTCCTATCAATTTCTGTACTAACTCGATTTGTTTCAGACCAATATTTAGATGCGATGTGTGCAGAAAAAATTTTTTCACTCAGAAGTATTTCTTGATTACGTTCATAAATTATGAGGCCACCAGGCCAACGTGCTGTTGGAATAGGAATTAACTCTAGTGAAAAGTTGTCTAATTCTAAATTAAGTTCTTTTTTAATTATGTTTATTTCAGGTAATTGAATTTCAATAAAGTTATCTACGGTAGGATTTCTTTGATTCCAAAGTTCGCTAATAAGTTTATAACCTGGATTAGAGCAAGTAATAGTTGTGTTTTTAAATTGGGTACTTATATTTTTTATAGTTTCAATGATTTGGGGATTAATATGACCAGAAATGAAGTTTATTTTATCTAATTTAAATTGATCGCAAAACCTAGAAATTAATTTATTAAATGAATTTAAATATTTTTTCTCAGGTGGATGAATAATAAAAAGTTCCTCATGACTTCTTATGAAAAAAGTATTAAAGGAGGTTCCTTTTTCAAGGTTAAATTCAAGTTCAAATCTTTCTTTATTTTGGTCTAAGAATCTAACACAAGAAAAATTTTCAGTAATTTCAAATTCTGATAAGTTTTGATTTTCTTCAACTAAGGCTAAATTAATATCTGACATTTTTAAGACTTATTTTCTAGTAATATTTTCCGACTTATTAGTCGTGGTAAGGTGTCATATAGACTTTCAACGGATTTTCAACTATCGACCAGAACGTTTTGTTCTTGTGAAACCGTTATTTATCAGAAGATTATACCTATAACAGCACCATTAATGAGTTATTAAATGTAGGGTTTCCAACTCGAACGCGATTTCTTGTTGATAATCTAAGCAAATTGATGATTTTTATAAATTTTTCTGTAATCATCATGTAATCTTTCTTTTGCTAATCTTCTATTTTGCATTGCGTCTCTATTCAACTCCATTTCATGGAAGTGTTGATTGAGAATAGTGAAAGGAGTAATTAGTTTCATAAGACCTCCTATATCTACACTTAAATTGTCCTTCTTTTTACTTGAAATTCATAGGGCATTTCTACCCGAGTATTAGTGCTTTGTGGTTGTCACGACTATCATTTTCTATTCAGTTTGAGCAGAAATAATTCATGAGTCAAAGGCACTTCATTGACTTTGTGGACAGCCAAGTGCAAACGACTTGAAGAGGGCAAAAAAATGCCTTCTTATTTTTTTAATTCACTTTATGGATCTGTAGCGTGGAAAGGGAGAGTGGAATGTTGCCTAACTGTCACATGTGACAGTTGATAAAGAATAATATTTTAACTTTAAATTTTAAACAAATAATTTATATTTTATTTGTGTGGGTGAGTTGTGAAAATAATCTAATTTTAAAAATGAAAATTCTTATAGCAACTCTTATATTGGGTTCCACTCTGCCAGTCAATGCTTATGAGAGCTTTGGAGATCGCAGTAATCGAGAAGCATATGAGTCACGAAAAGGATACGCATATGAAAACAAGTGCTTCCGTTATGAATATAGAGAAGAGTATATACCAGGCAATTCAATGTTTCCTGGTTATGTTAAATCTTATCGTGAGAAAGTTTCTATCCCATGCAACAGTAAGCGCAACGCTTTCAACCATTATCATCATAAGAATGAACCCCAAACTTCATATGTGAAATATAAAGCTGCTCCAAAATGTATTGGAAGCACAACTCTAGGAGGGTTGATTGGTGGTGGAATTGCAGCATCTCTATCAAAAAGTGATGCATATGGTTGGAGTATTCCTTTAGGTGCAGTTTTAGGTGCAGGTATTGGAAATGCCGAATGTAAATAATTAAGGATTTTATTTAATATGGGAGGTAAATTTTCAACTATAAATAAAAAAGATTTAGTTATAATTTAAACTTAAAAAGTTTCCAACTAAATTAAAAAAATATACACTTGCTATTTGAGTTTAGTGATGCCAGTGGTTTGTAAATAATCTAAATATAATGATTGGTCAATAGTGATTAGCAACTTTTCTGTGATGAACTGCTGTCTTGCATGATAAGTCAGAAACATTACCATTTTCAACTATTCCGTAAATTATCCAATGGTCTGGAGTCTCTAATCTGGAACTAACTTTACAATCTAAAAAGGCAAGGGAATCTGAGAGCACTGGTCCTCCTTCTGCGATGTTGCTAATTACATCTACATCTGCAAACCTATCAGCTCCAGGGGAAAATCTTTTTAAAAAATGTCTGAACATTTTTTGATAGTTATCTTCTCTTAGAATATTCACAACAAAACCTTTCCCAACTTGCATATATGATTCAATAGCTCTATCTTTTGCTACTGCCACTGTAATACCTGGCGGAGAAAAGCTTGCTTGACTAACCCAACTTGCGACCATTGCACTTTGTCTAAATGTAGAACCTTCGCCTTGGCTCGCTGTAACTACATATAATCCACCACTTAATCTCCCTAACGCTTTATCTAAATTTGAATCAAGGCTCTTCATAGAGGCAATATTCTTCTTTTTATTGATTAATTGACCCAAGTCAGTTCCTGCTTCTTCGAATTGTTGATAAACAATGGGATCTGGAATATTTTTAACTCTTAAGGGAGAGAAAGCTTCTTTCTGACCAAGTTCTCTTAATTTATTTGCTAAGGAATCTATAGGTTCATCATTTCCACCAAATGCATCATAAACTGCAGTAAATTGTTTTGGTTTTAGTGCTGCAAATAAAGTACCGAGAGATTCTTTTAATTCATTATCTGAGTCTACCGGCCATGTGGGAATGACTACTGCTTTTGATTCGGAAATTAAACTTGTTAATTCTTGTGGGTCAGAAGATCTTAAATCAATTGACTGAACCTGAGCATCTGCTTTGCTTATTCCATGAGATATCGCTTGACTTAGTCGATCACAATAACCATAGTCGCTTATGTAGCATACTGAAACAAAATCTTTGCCTTTGCTTTTATTACTACTCCATTCAAGATATTTTCCTTTCCAAAAATTGACCTGATTATGGAGCAAAGGCCCATGACCAACAGCTATTGTTTTTAATTCAGGTAGCTTATCTATTCTTTTAATTGCCTGCATAACGCTTCTAGCGTTTGGGCCCATAAGGCAATCGTAATAAAAACGGAAATCATCGTATATTTCTTTTTGATCTGTGTCAAAAAATTCGTCAGAACAATAATGGAGTCCAAATGCATCACATGTATAGAGAACATTTGTGCTGTGATCATATGAAAATATAGTATCTGGCCAGTGTAAATTTGGTGCACTTATAAATTCAATATTATGTTCTAATCCACTATTATGATTAGTTCCTAGATTTAAAAACTCTCCACTCTTAACCTCTAGACGTTTGAAGGGAATATGTATTTGGTCTTCAATAAATTTAAGTGCTAATTTTGATCCAACTACTGTGATATTTTTGTTTAATTCTAAAAGATTTCCTATTAAACCAGAATGATCAGGTTCTGTATGGCTAGTAATTAGATAATCAACTTCTTGCGGATTTACTTTTTTCAGTAATTCTTCAAACCATAGTTCTTCGAACTTTGCGTGACTAGTATCAATAATTGCTAGTTTCTCTCCTTTAATAATAAAACTATTGTAAGTAGTTCCATTTCTTAAACCAAATTCAATATCAAATCTACTGCGATCCCAATCCAAAGATCTTATGGCACAAGAATCATCAGCAAAGTTTTCAGATTGAACCGTCAGCCTGTTATTAGTTTGAGCCAATTTAGAATTATTTGTCTGGGCAGAGGCTATCATAGAATAATTAGCTTTATAAATTAACTTTAGTTATATAGAATATAAATTCGCGTGATTATTTTTGCGAAATAACCGAAATTACGCTTTTCTTTAATTTTTAATCTTCTTATTCTGGATAAATGACATCTCAACTAATTAAAAAAATAGTTACTGGAGATGAGATAAGAGATGCTTTTTTAAAATTTTACAGTGAAAAATTACATAAAATCATTCCAAGTGCATCTTTGATTCCGGATGACCCTACGGTTATGCTCACAATTGCTGGAATGCTACCTTTTAAACCAGTTTTTTTAGGTTTAAAAGAAAGACCATCAAAAAGGGCTACATCTAGCCAAAAGTGCATCAGAACAAATGATATAGAAAACGTTGGAGTTACAGCAAGACACCACACTTTTTTTGAAATGCTTGGTAATTTTTCTTTTGGAGATTATTTTAAACGAGAGGCTATTCAATGGGCTTGGGAATTAGTTACTAATATTTATCAACTTTCTGTTGAAAATATAATTGTGAGTGTTTTTCACGAAGACGAAGAGTCTGCAAAAATTTGGAGAGATGAAATTGGTATTCATCCAGATAGGATAGTTAAATTAGGTGAGGAAGATAATTTTTGGTCATCTGGCAAAACAGGTCCATGTGGACCTTGTTCAGAACTTTATTATGATTTTCATCCTGAAAAGGGTTTGCACAATATTGATTTAGAAGATGGAGATCGTTTTATTGAATTTTATAATCTTGTTTTTATGCAATATAATCGTGATCCTAATGGAAAATTGACAGATTTAAAATTTAAAAATATTGATACAGGTATGGGTCTTGAAAGGATGGCTCAAATACTACAAAAAAAGCAAAATAATTATGAGACAGATTTAATTTTTCCTATTATTCAAAAAATTTGTGAGATTGCAAATATTGATTATTTTTCTTCAGATGATAAAAACAAAATTTCTTTAAAAATCATTGGTGATCATACAAGAGCTGTTATTCATCTAATTTCTGATGGAGTAGCAGCAAGTAATCTCGGCAGGGGATATATATTAAGAAGGCTTATTAGAAGAATGGTCAGACATGGGAGATTATTAGGTATAAAAAATGAATTTTTACCTCATATTGCTTCTGTCGGGATCAATTTAATGCAAAATAATTATCCTGATTTAAAAAATAATAATGATTTAATTTTGAATGAGATAAAAATTGAAGAAATAAGATTTAGGGAAACTCTTGAAAGAGGAGAGAAATTGCTAGATGAGATAATTTCTTCAGGGCAGAAATTAATTTCTGGTTTTAAAGCTTTTGAGCTTTATGATACTTATGGATTTCCTCTAGAACTTACTGTAGAAATTGCAGAAGAAAATAGTATTAGTGTAGATGTAAAGGGTTTTGAAGAAGAGATGAATGCACAAAAAGAGAGAGCTAAAGCTGCTTCAAGTAATATTGATTTGACATTAGAGGGATCATTAGAGCGAGAAATAGATCTTTTTAACAAAACTGTTTTTAATGGTTATATTTCACTCCTTTCGGAAGCCGAAATAAAGGGTATATTCCTGGATTCAACATTAGTTAAGCAAGCAAGTGAAGGTCAGAAAGTTTTAATTGTTCTTGATCAGACAACTTTTTATGGAGAATCTGGCGGGCAAGTTGGTGATATTGGAACGATATTTTCAAAAGATGTAGAGGTCTTGGTTGATAATGTTATGAGAAAGAAAAATGTTTTTTTACATTATGGAACGATCAAAAAAGGAATATTAACTATTGGACAAAAAGTTAAGACTAATGTTAGCTCCTCTAATAGAGCTAAGGCTGCTGCAAATCATACAGCTACTCATTTATTACAATCTGCACTTAAATCAGTTGTGAATGAAAGCGTTGGACAAAAAGGTTCATTAGTAGCCTTTAATAAATTACGATTTGACTTTAATTCCTCTAATCCTATTTCTAAAGATCAAATTTCTAAGATTGAGACTTTAGTTAACTCTTGGATTATAGAAAATCATGCCCTAGAAATAAAAAACATGTCTAAGAGTGAGGCTCTTGAAAAGGGCGCAGTCGCCATGTTTGGAGAAAAATATGATGATGAAGTGCGAGTTGTTAATGTACCAGGAGTTTCAATGGAACTTTGTGGTGGCACACATGTTAAAACTACATCCGAATTAGGTTCTTTCAAAATAATTAGTGAGGAAGGAATCTCAGCTGGAGTCAGAAGAATTGAAGCATTATCAGGCCAATCAGCATTAGACTATTTCAGTGATAGAAATGCTTTAGTAAATAAACTCAGTGATTTGTTAAAAGCAAATCCTAATCAACTTTTTGAAAGAGTTAGTAATTTGCAAGCAGAACTTATGAATAAGAATAAAGAGATACAAAAAATGAAAGATGAAATTGCATATTTTAAATACTCTTCTATAAAATCATCCGCAGAAATAGTAAATTCTTTTTCAATTTTAGTTAATCAGATTGATGGCTTAGATGGGAATTCTTTGCAATCTGCAGCACTTAATTTAACTTCTAATTTGGGAAATAAAGCAATAGTGATTCTTGGGGGAATACCAAATCCAGAAAATAGAAAGTTGTTATTTGTAGTTTCTTTAGGTGATGATGTAGTAAAAATAGGATTGCATGCAGGTAAATTAATTAATGAGATTGCAAGAATTTGTTCGGGAGGTGGAGGAGGAAAGCCTAACTTTGCTCAAGCAGGTGCTAAAGATATTGATAAGTTAACTGATGCTCTAGATTATGCTAAAAATTATTTGCAAAAAATAATAGATAGTCATTCTGATAAATAACTACTTTTTCTGAGACTAATTTCGATTTGATCCATTAATTTCCTTGCTTCTTCAATAGTTAATTTTTTTTGATCAATTGCTGATTCAGTATTGATTCTTATAGATTCAACCAAAGAAGCTGAACTGTAATCTAATAATTGCAAAATTTCAGATTTACTGTCCTCTTTAATAATATTTTTGACCTTATATGAATCATCTTGATTTATGTCTATATGAACAATGTTTGTACTGCCAAATAAATTGTGCAAGTTTCCTAATGCTTCTTGATAAGCTCCAGTCATAAAAATTCCAATTAGATAATCTTTACCTTCCTCTGGCTTATGTAAATTTAGTAATGATTTAATTTTTCCATCATCAATAAAATTATTTAGTTTCCCATCTGAATCACAAGTTAAATCTGCAAAGTTGCCCTTGCAGAACGGCTCCTCTAAGTGCCTATGTATTGGCATTATTGGAAAAATCTGATTTATTGCCCAGCTATCGGGAATAGATTTAAAGATAGATAAATTTGCATAATAAGTTGATGCAAGAGTTTCTGTAATTTCAGATAAATCAGGGTGATTGATTTCATCATTATTCAGGTTATTAGAAATTTCTTTCGCGCAAGCCCAAGTAAGTTCTTCAGCATAAGCTCTTTCTGCCAAACTTAAAAATCCTAATCTAAAAGCGACTAAGCAATCTTCTTTAAACTTTTTTGCATCATTCCATAGTTCAATTATTTGAGATAAATTTATTTTTTTATTTTTAAGTTTTTTTAATTCATAGAAAGTTTCAAGTAAATTTGAAATTATTAATTGTTGATTTTTTTTATCAAAAATTTGTAGTTTGGAACTGACATGGCTTGTTCCTAAGACATTAAAAATTAAAACTGAACAATGACTAATTATTGCTCTTCCACTTTCTGAGATTATGGTTGGATGCTTGATATTATTTAATTCACATGAATCTTTAATAGTTGCAATTACATCGTTAGCATAATTTTGAAGAGAATAGTTAGTAGAGGTGTTTGAGGAGGTTTTAGTTCCATCAAAATCTATCCCTAATCCTCCACCAACGTCGATATATTGCATTGGGGCTCCTAGTTTGCATAGTTCAACATATATTTGACTCGCTTCTTGTAATGCGTCTTTGATAACAGCAATATCACTTATTTGACTGCCTATATGAAAATGGAGCAATTTCATTTCGTTGATAAGATTCGCTTCTTTTAGTTCTTTTATTGTCAACATAATTTCTGGGATTGATAATCCAAATTTGGAATTATCCCCAATAGATTTACCCCACCTACCACTACTTTTACTTGATAACTTTGCTCTAATTCCTATCAATGGAGTCGCGTTAAGTTCATGAACTGCTTGAATAATTCTTTTTACCTCATCTCGTTGTTCAATAACTATTATTGGATTTTTGCCGAGTTTTCTGGCCAAAGTAGCAATCTGAATATATTTTTTATCTTTATATCCGTTGCATATTAATAATGAATTTTGGTTTTCAAGAAGTGCAAGGCCAATTAATAGTTCTGATTTACTTCCTACTTCTAAACCAAAGTTCCATTGACTACCAAACTCTATTATCTTTTCTAGGACATTTTTCTGTTGATTACATTTGACAGGAAAAACGCCTTGATAAATGTTGGTATATTTATAGGTTTTTATTGCTTTTAAAAAAGAATCATGTAATGCATTTATGCGATCTTTCAAGATATCATTAAATCTTATGATTAATGGAGGATTTATTTCTCTACTCTTAAGTTCTTTGACAAGCTTAAAAAGATCAATCTTATTTTCAGATTTTATATCTTTAGTGACTGATATATTTCCTTTGGAATTTATAGAAAAATATTTATCTCCCCATTTATCTATGTTATAGGTCGAAATACTATCTTCAATAGTCCAAATATTCTTTAATTTTTTCGGCTCAAAATTGGTCAATTTATGTCTTAGTGATTAAAAAATGTTTTTGAAAATAACTCAAAACAATATCTTTTATTTTAATGATTACTTGCCAAGTTACCACCCAAAAGTTGAATATACATAGAGTGATTATTAACTAAATGACCAAAGAGAGAACCTTTATTGCAATTAAACCAGATGGAGTTCAAAGAGGATATGTTTCTGAGATTATTGGCAGATTTGAAAAAAAAGGATTTAAATTGGTTGGTTTAAAGCAATTAATTCCTTCAAAAGAACTTGCTCAAAATCATTATGGAGTACATAGAGAAAGACCCTTTTTTGGTGATTTAGTAGACTTTATTTCAAGTGGCCCTGTTGTAGCAATGGTGTGGGAAGGCGAAGGAGTTATTTTGAGTGCCAGAAAACTAATAGGAGCAACAAAACCTCTGGAAGCAGAGCCTGGAACAATTAGAGGTGATTTAGCTATTGATATTGGGAGAAATATTATTCATGGTTCTGACGGTGAAGATACAGCAAAATTTGAAATTGATCTGTGGTTTAACGAAGAGGAATTATGTGATTGGGAAACTTCTGATTCGAAATGGCGATCTGAAAATTAAAATTTAAATCGCAAATCTATTTAAACTAAATTTTTCTAAGAAGCTTTTTTCTATTTCTTTGAGATTTTTATTTTGAACTATTTTCAAAAGAAGATCACTTGTTATTGCAGAAAATAAAACTCCATTTCTGTAATGTCCTGTAGCTATAAAAAGATTTTCAATTTTTGATTTTCCAATTATTGGTTTTAGATCTGGTGTGCAAGGTCTAAATCCCCACCAATGTTCCATTTGTGGCCAATTAATAGCTTCTGGCAATAAGGAGCGAATGCCTTCTTGCAGTTGTTTTATTCCATTAGGAGTATTACCTTGATTAAATTTTGAATCTTTTTCAACTGTCGCTCCAACTATAATGAGTCCATCATCACGTGGAACTAGATAAGTTTTTGGACCAAAAATAACCCTTTTCAAAAAATTTGTTGGACCTTGTATTGATAGCATTTGTCCCTTGACAGGAAAGACTGGAATCTTATTAAAAATTTTTTTACTCCAAGCACCGCTGCATATAATTGCTTTTTCGCAGTTAATTTTTTTTATTTCCCCAGTGGCACATAAAACTTTTGCACCTGTAATTTTGTTTTTTTCGAATATCAAATCTTCTACTTCTGATCCCTCTTGAAATTCGACTCCATGCAAGGAGCATGCTCTCTCAAGAGCGCGCATCAGTCTTCTTCGGTTATCTATTTGACCATCTTGTTCAAAAAGTAAACCATGTTTCCAAGTAGAATTTATTCCATTGATTTCTGTTTGAAGATCTTTGTGATTTAAATATTTTCCATATTCATAAGTGGGAAACTCTTCAAGATCTTCTTTGTTTTTAAAAGGGACTACTATGCCACATTTTTTTAAACCGCATTTAATATTACTATCTTGTTCAATACTTTTTATCCACTTTGGAATTAGATTTTGACTTTCTTGGCCAAATTTTAGTAATTCATCTTCGAGCCCTTCGGCATGAGTAGCTAACATTCCTGCAGCAACAAATCCAGCTGACTCATTTCTGTTTTTGCTTAAAACAAAAACTTTGAAGTTATTTTTAGAAAATTCATAAGCAATAGATAAACCTAAAAGTCCACCGCCAATGATTAATATTGAATTTTTGGGTTCTTGTGCCATTAAAAAATTAATATTTTTATTTGTGTTTTGGTCCTCTTTTCCTTTATATCCAATAATATTAATAAAGAGACTTTTGATAATGAAAAATTTGGAATCTTGGGAAGCTGTGATTGGTTTGGAAACTCATGTACAGCTTAATACGAAAAGTAAAATATTCACATCTGCGTCAACAGCTTTTGGTGATGCACCTAATACGCATATAGATCCTGTAGTTTGTGGGTTGCCAGGAACCCTCCCAGTTTTGAATGAGACTGTTCTTGAGTATGCTGTAAAAACTTCGTTAGCATTGAATTTAAACGTTGCAGAACATTGTAAATTTGATAGAAAACAATATTTTTATCCTGATCTGCCTAAAAATTATCAAATTTCACAATTTGATGAGCCACTAGCTGAAAATGGCTGGTTAGAGGTTGAAATAATTGAAAAGGACAAAAAACCTTATATCAAAAAAATTGGTATAGAAAGGCTACATATGGAAGAAGACGCCGGAAAACTAGTCCATTCAGGAAGTGATAGATTAGCAGGCTCTAAGTATTCTTTAGTTGATTACAATCGTGCCGGAATAGCACTTTGTGAGATTGTAAGTAAACCAGATATTAGATCAGGTAAAGAGGCATCTGAATATGCTTCAGAGATTAGAAGAACAGTTAGATATTTAGGAGTATCAGACGGAAATATGCAAGAGGGTTCATTACGTTGCGATGTCAATATTTCAGTTAGAAAAGGACCAAATTCTCCTTTTGGTACCAAAGTGGAAATAAAAAATATGAATTCATTTTCTGCAATTCAAAAGGCTTGTGATTATGAAATAGCTAGACAAATAGAAGTTTATGAAAATGGAGGAAAAATTTTCCAAGAAACAAGGTTATGGGATGAAGCTAAGCAATTAACGAAAAGTATGAGATTAAAAGAAGGTAGCAGTGACTATAGATATTTTCCTGATCCTGACTTAGGTCCAATTGAAATAACAAAAGCCCAACAAGAAATATGGTTTAAAGAACTACCAGAATTACCTTCAAAGAAAAGAAATAAATATGTAAGTCAATTTGGGTTGTCTGCATATGATGCAAGGGTAATTTCTGATGAAATAAGCATGGCAAACTTTTTTGAAGAAACAGTAGCAAATGGTGCCGAGCCCAAACTAGCTTCAAATTGGGTAACAAGTGATATTGTGGGCTATTTAAAATCAAATAAACTCAGTTTTAGTGAATTAAAGCTTAGTCCTGAAAATCTTGCTGAAATGATTAGTATGATTTCAAAAAATATAATTAGTGGAAAAATTGCAAAAGAAATTTTACCTGAACTTATTCAAGAAAACACTTCTCCGAAAAAATTAGTTGAAGAAAAAGGGTTGGCAATGATATCTGATTCTTCAAGTATTTTACCAATAATTGATGAACTTATAAATGAACATCAAAATGAAGTTCAAGCATTTAAAAATGGTAAAACGAAGTTACTTGGTTTTTTTGTTGGTCAACTTATGAAAAGAACAAAAGGTAAAGCTGACCCTAAACTTGCAAATAAACTTTTTATGGAAAAATTAAATAGTTAAAGCTTAAAGAAGCTCTTTTATCGTATTGATCCATTTATTTTTATCATCCGAATTATCTAAAATAATATCTGAAAATTTTCTTTTTTCTTCAAAACTTAATTGAAAATTTATCAATTCATATGCTTCTTTTTCGCTAATTTTATCTCTTGTGATAAGTCTAGTTTTTTGTAGTTCTTTTGGACATTTAACTAACCATATTTCAGAGCAAATATCTTCAAATTTTGCTTCAAACAATAATGGAATAACTAATACTATAGTTTGATTATTCCTGTATTGACTGCACTCTTCTATCATTCTTTCTTTAATTAAGGGGTGAAGTAGTTTTTCAATCCATTCTTTGCTTGCTGAATGCTTAAAAATAATGTTCCTTAAAAGTTTTCTGTTTATTTCCTTTTCTGAATTGCTCTTATTATCAATAATTTTATTTCCAAAATAATCTAAAATTTTTTTATATCCATATGTGTTTGGTTTGATTAATTCTCTTGAAAAATGATCTGCATCTAATATTGGTATGTTTTTATGTTTTCTAATGTAATTAGTTATTGTTGTCTTCCCACTTGCTATACCTCCTGTTAAACCAATCCTTCTTTGGTTGTTTGTTGATTTTTGAAGAATATCCATATAATTAATAATAATCTAATTACTTAGTTTCTTTAGTATTAAAGAGTAGTTAGTATGAATTAAAATACCAAAAAGTTTGAGCCAGTTAGATTCCAATTGGTCGTTTGTTGATGACAGTAAGGTAAAACCACCTAAGGGGTTCCTTTTTGCTGGGATATCTGCTGGTTTAAAAGCTTCTAATAAAAAAGATTTAGCACTAATACTCGCTCCAGAAGGAAGTGTTTTTAGTGGGATGTTTACCCAATCAATAGTTCGCGCTTCTTGTGTGGATATTTGTGAGGAAAGGATTAAAACAACTTCAGGTTTTGTAAGAGCAATACTAATTAATTCTGGTCAAGCAAATGCATGTACAGGAAATCTTGGCATTCAACATTTTCAAATTGCTACAGGAAAGATTGCGGAACTTTTAGGAATAAAAGAAGAAGAAGTTTTGATGTGCTCAACTGGTGTAATTGGTGTTCCAATAAAAATAAATGATTTAGTAAAAAATTTACCGAATTTAGTTAGTGATTTAAAGGGTAATAATTTTCAAAATGCAGCAGAAGCAATTTTAACTACTGATTTGACTTTGAAAAAAGTGTCAATAGAGACGATTATTCAAGGTAGAAAAATAAAAATAGCAGGATTTGCAAAAGGTTCAGGAATGATTTACCCCAACATGGCTACAATGCTTGCTTTTCTAACCTGTGATGCTGGTATTCAAAAAGAAGAATGGGACAAAATGATTACTATTGCGGTTAAAAAATCTTTTAATGCAATATCAGTTGATGGAGAGACAAGCACAAATGATTCTTTTGTTGGAATAAATGCAGGAGAGAAAATTGAAAAAAGGTTTTTTCCAATTATCCAACAAGGGATTGATATTGTATGTCAGAACTTGGCAAAAAATATTGCAAGGGACGGAGAGGGAGCAAATTGTTTATTAGAAGTTTTGATTCAAGGAGCAAAAAATACAGATGATGCAATTATGCTTGCCAAATCTATTTGTAATTCTGCCTTGGTAAAAACTGCGATACATGGTTGTGATCCGAATTGGGGACGAATCATTTCTGCTGCAGGTAATTCTGGAGTTAAATTTAATTTAAATGACGTTGACTTGTATATAGGAAACGCTCAGATTTTGGAAAACGGCAAGTTAAATAAATATGATCCACAAAAAGTTAAAGACTATATTAAGTCCAGAATGAAAGGTAGATATCTAGAAGATGATATTGTAAAAATTATGATTAATCTAAATTCTGGCGAATCGAAAGGCACAGCTTGGGGGTGCGATCTTTCTAAAAAATATGTTGAAATAAACTCGGAATATACTACTTAATCCCAAATCCGTTGCTGCACAGTCTTTTTCAGCGATTGTATTTTTGGTTATACCACTTTTATACCACTAAATTGATGACTTCAATTATTTGAATTTACCAGAAATCATAAATGAACTTATAATTTCATTTTCATATAATTTTTCAAATTTTTTCTGAGTCAATGCTTTTAAACTTTTCTCTAATTTCGTATTTAAAGAATAAGCCTTAATATTATATTGATGCTCATTTTTTGGTGGACATGGACCAACATATTTTTTACTCCTATCACTATTTTTACCCGCAATACCTATCCCTACTTTTCCATCTTTAACTTCATCTAAATATTTTGTATCTGGAGGAATATCAGACAATATCCAGTGAACCCATGTTTTTCCTGCTACTTTTTTGGCGTCTGGATCATCAATTATTAAGGCAATTGATTGTGCATCTTTTGAGACCTTAGAGAAATTTATTGGTATTGAAATATTTTTACCACCGTTGTATTTACATCCATATTTTTTTGGTATTTTTTCTCCATTTTTAAATGCTGGCGAATTTATTTCAATCGCAAATGTATCTATTGGCAATAATGATAAGAAAATTACTGATAAAAATTTCAACATATTTAAACAAAAAATTTTTATAATTCTGAACTAATTTTTATATTTTAAAAGTATTTTTTGTTTCTTAAATATTAACTTTAATATATTGTTTTATACCGCAAAAATATCTTTATCTAATCTATCACTTGGGTTTCAAGGATAAAAAGTCTTTTATACTACTAATATACCATCAAATTCGAGAGTAAGAACCTAGTTATAGCAATGGTTTTCAAGATCAGTCGAAATCAATAGCGAATATACTACTTAAGTCTTAGTAAATCTAACGGTAGATATTCATTCATATAAAGAAACAGTATTGTTAATGTTCCAATTACAGAGCCTATAAAACCTCCAAAAAAATTAACTAATAATCCAGATTGTCTAATTATTGTTTCTTCGTTTTCTTCTTCTTCAAAATTAGGAGAATCAACTACTTTTAAGCGCTGATTGGTTGTTGGTTGTTTAAGTTGTTGGTGTCGGATGAGGGCTTCGAAATCAGGCATGGAATTTGTGAGGCAATTGAACAATAGGCAGACCAGCCCGTCATTCGACGAGGATCTGATCTACCTAAATCGTCTACAGCTTCAAATACAGCGTTGCCCGTGGCTTCTGCTTTATCAAATGCTGAAAGTAAGGGTATAAATGTATCAAAAACATATAAACCAAAATTTTCTAGAGCTGCTTTGGCTTGTTGCGCTGCTTTTTGCTGTCTAAAATCAACTTTTACTATTACTACTGCATGGTTAACTTTTAAATTGCTTAATAAATTAGCTAGTTCAACAGTTAATTCTACTGATCTTGCTTTTGCAGTTGTAGGTAAGATAACTAAATCTGAACCATACGCTAAGTGTTTAAGCTCTTCTTGATCACTGCTAGCCTGGCCATCAGTTATTACAATTTCTGATGATCTTGATGCTTTAGCAGCTGAACTGACGGGGAAAACTGGAAATGGAAGATTGCCTCTTGATGCGTATGCTAAAGCAGATCTGTTCTTGTCGGCATCGACTATGCAAACTTTTTTACCTTCAGAATGCCAAACACTAGCAAGGTGAATACTTGTACAGGTCTTGGCCACCCCCCCTTTTTGTCCGCAAACGGTAATGAACAATTTTTTATTTTTATTTCTCTTACTTTGGAGAATAATTTCTTAATGTCAAGAGAAATTAATTTTTAATGCTTTAAAACTTATTTTTTGAAATATTTTAAAGAAGTTAATATTTTTAGATAACCTTATAAAGTTCGTTATTTAAATTGGCTAGTGAAGAAAAGAATTGGATTAGGTACGTGGTCTTGGGGGAATAAGCTTTTCTGGAATTACCAATCTATAAATGACAATGATTTACGTGAGACATATAATGAAGCGGTACGAAGAGGTTTCGATCTAATTGATACTGCAGATTCTTACGGTACTGGGAATCTTCAGGGTAGAAGTGAATCGTTGATAGGAAAATTTTTACTAAATACTCCTGCAGCAAAGAAAAAAAGAATTCAAGTAGCAACCAAACTTGCACCTTATCCCTGGAGAATAGGTAACAGAGGTTTTAATAAACCTTTTTTGAAAAGTTTAGAGAGACTTAATAACAAATTAGATATAGTGCAATTACATTGGTCAACTGCAAAATACAATCCTTGGCAAGAATTAGGGCTATTGAATAATCTTTGCGATTTAAAAGATGAAGGCTTTGATTTTCAAATAGGCTTATCAAATATAGGCCCTAAAAGATTGATGAAATTAATTAATTTCTTATCAAAAAGAGATCAGAGTCTAAAGAGTGTTCAAATACAGTTTTCTTTGCTTGCTCCCGATTTAGGAAAACAATATCAAGTAAAAAAAATTTGCGACGAAAATAATATTGATTTCTTTGCTTATAGTCCTTTGTCCTTTGGAATACTTTGTATTGATCCAGATAAAGAACATAATAAAGAAAAGAGTTTTATTCGCAATACATTATTTGAAAACTATAAAAAACCAACATATGAATTGCGGAGGTGTTTAAAAAGAATTGCAAATAAAAGATCAGTTTCCCAAGCGCAAGTAGCAATTAATTGGTGCTGTTATCAAGGAGCTATTCCGCTTGTTGGAATGCGAAAAAAATCTCAAGTTATAGATGTATCGAATGTGTTCAAGTGGAATTTAAATAAAAGTGAATTTAAAGTACTTCAGGAATTATCAAAAAAATGTTTAAAAAAAATGCCTAAAAATCCTTTTTCAAGCATTTAATTAAATTTTTAGCTAGATATTTTTTTATTTTTTTTTATTTGACAACCACTATTCCATAGTTCATTGGGAAATTTTTCGCCAGTGAACCTTATGACTTTTGGTTTGAGATTTATTATCAAGTCATTCAGTTTTTTATTAGATTCCATTTTGCAAGATTCGATTTTTTAATAAGATAAATTAATTTAAAACTTATCTTCTCAGTATTTATACTTATAAAATTAAAAAAATTCTTTTTAATACAAGCATTTGCAGCAATATTTACACGCTAATAAATTATCTATTACAACTTCTTAGTTATTTAAAAAAGTGGAGTCCTTCCAGACTCCTCGTATCATTTGGTTGATAAGGCTGACATAACCCCATCTCCTTTAGGATCAAGCAGCAACTGGTGCTGTTTGACGGGAGAAACTAACGATTTTGTTAGCATTTGTGTTTTTGCTCTAACCGAGCCGGCTTCAGTCACCTTCCTTATGCCCCGTCGAAACCATTACAACCCCAAATAGTGGAGTTGAGCGGAATCGAACCGCTGTCCGAAACATCGGTTGAGATCACCTAGTCCAATTGGACATTTATATTCTGACAGGCAAAATGGTTATTGAATAGTTTTTTTACTAAGTTTTATCGTATATGAATGTAGTGGCATCATCTCCGGAGGGACTAGAGAAATCTTTAGCAGAAGAAATTTCAAATTTAGGCGGCTTTAATATTAATACTTATCAAAGATTTATTAATTTTGAATGTGATTTTGAAACTTTCTATAGAGTTCATTTCTATTCCAGATTAGCTTTTCGTTTTTATAGAGAAATTGCATGTTTTAATTGCTATGACAAGCAATCTTTATATGCGGGTGTTAGAGATTCATTTGATTGGTTAAATTGGTTGCACTTTGATAAAACGTTTAATGTTCAAGTAACTGGGAAAACATCTTCTTTAAGGCATACTCATTTCACAGCTCTTGAAGTAAAAAATTCTATAACTGATTTGCAACAGGCAGTTTGGAATAAAAGATCAAATATTTCTTTAGATAATCCTGATTTTATAATTCATCTGCATTTAAAAAATAATAAAGCAATTCTCAGTCTTCAAAGCAGCGTAGAAAGCTTACACAAAAGAGGCTATAGACCCGCAATTGGCAATGCTCCATTAAAAGAAAATTTAGCTTCTGGATTGATAAATATGACTCAATGGAATGGCAAAGTTCCATTAATAGATTTTATGTGTGGCTCGGGTACTTTTTTAATTGAGGCAGTCAACCAATTCCTTGGAGTTCCTATAAATATTGATCAGGTATATCTTTTTGAGAATTGGTTGGACTTTAGGAAAGATATTTATCTAAATGAAAAAAATAAGGCAAAAAATAAAATTATAAATTATGAAAAATTACCAACAATAATAGGGTGTGAAATTAATAAAAAGGTTTTTGAGCAGGCGAATGTAAACATATCATTAGCTGGACTCGAAAATTATATTGAGATTATAAATAATGATTTTTTAGCACTCCAATTAAGTTCCACACCTGGGATAATCATATGTAATCCTCCATACGGCAAAAAATTAGGCGATGAAAATGAATTGATTTGTTTATATGAACAAATGGGAATCTTTCTAAAGAACAATTTTTCAGGTTGGGAATTTTGGCTGCTAAGTGGAAATCCAAAACTAACAAAATATTTGAAAATGAAATCTTCATTGAAAATTCCCGTTAGCAATGGGGGAATAGATTGTAGATGGATAAAGTACTTAATAAGGTAATTTATTTTTTGCC
This sequence comes from Prochlorococcus marinus str. SB, assembly GCF_000760115.1. Taxonomy (NCBI): domain Bacteria; kingdom Bacillati; phylum Cyanobacteriota; class Cyanophyceae; order Synechococcales; family Prochlorococcaceae; genus Prochlorococcus; species Prochlorococcus marinus. The sequence continues at coordinate 570,485 of NZ_JNAS01000002.1, read as the reverse complement.
TAAAACTGCCTTTGTTGTCTTGCCTAAACCCTCTAATGTTTGAGGAAGATAAGGTCCTTTAGCTAATTTTCCTCCAAGCTTTAAACTTATGCCTGCAAGAAATAAATCTATAAATATCATAAGTAATAAATTATATTCAATATTCCAGTTATTATATTTCGTTAAAAAAAGATAAAAAATAATATGGATGCAAATTAGCACTAATAATAATAATGTACTTCCAATTGCTAAAAATATTCCACCACTAATTAATCTTCTTTTTTCTCTATCTACTTCTTGAAGAGCTATTCTTACATGCAAATCCATCACTGAGCTTGCGATCGCTGAAATTCTCGAGGCGGTACTTGCAAAGTTTTTATTTTTTGGTTTTTCCATATTATTTTCTGCCACTGTTAAGGAGAGTTCCTATTAGTAAACCAATACCAGCCGCAATAGCAATAGATAAAAGTGGTTTTTCTCTTATTGGATTTTCTATTTTTGGTCTAAGTGTATTATTAAGTTCTTCTAATAATTCTTCTAATTGACTTTCGATAGGTTCAATTTTTTCTGATATTTCCCAATTGTTTTCTCTTATTGAATCAATAATTTCAAATAGTTGACTTTTTATTCCAATTACTGAGGTTCCACTATGGCTAGCTATTACTTCAACTAAATCATCAATACTCCCTTTTGTGGCTTCAAGGGTTTGTTGTGCAATGTTAGGCCATTTTTCTTTTATTAAAGGTATTAAACTGTCAATTTTTTCAAGTAACCATTTTTCCGAAATAACTTCTTTTTCAGGAAGATCAGAGTTATTTTCTTTTTCTTCTAGTTCTTTGGGAGGATGGTAAGTCTCCATTATTTAAACTTAATTTATTTTAAGATTAGACCCTATTTTCTTAATTTGGAACCCTTTTCTAAAGAATTGTTCGATTAAGATAGAATAAAAACATATAAAAGTTTATTTACATTTTATTTATCTACTCTGTTCTGCAAGAAGGTTTTGTTAAGCTATTACTGAATTTATTAAATGAGTTTAAATTTCATCATGGATATTACATTTGCATCCTTAATTTTTGCATCTCGCACAATTCCTACAGATTTTGGATTAATAGCTGCAGCTATTGCAGGAGCTGGAAGTTTGCTATTCATTGCTTTAAGATTTGTACCTGATGCAGGTAATTAAATAACAGGAACCATCATCTTTAATACAATATATTTTTATTTAAACTTTGTTTTTTAAAATAGATTCGATTTATTTATTAATTTGAAAATGAATAAATGGGTTTTGCTTGAACATAAAGTCTATTCTGCTAACTCGTTCGATATTCATTATGATTTTCTTGTTGAAAATGGCATAGATTGTTTAACTTGGAAATTTTTAAAACTACCTTTATTAAATCAAGCTTCTATAGAAATTATTAAGCAGCCAAATCATAGACTTGTATGGTTATCTAGGATAGAACATGAACTTTCTGATAATAGAGGATTTGTAAAAAGAATTGATCATGGAATATTTAAAAGTGTTTCAGATAAATTGGACTCTGAACATTATAGATTCATTTTGGATGGTGAACTTCTTTATGGCTTGTTTGAAATTTCGGGCAATTTTTGCAGATTGTGCAAAAGTTATTAATATTCATTTATAAATAAACGTAATATTCCTATTGAGAATTTTTGCAAATTAGTTATTCTTATTTAGCTATTGAGACTTGAGATTGGTACATATCAATCAGGTCGAGTTTGAAAATTTTAAATCTTTTGGGGGAAATGTAAAAATACCTCTTGAAGAAGGTTTCACCGTGGTTACGGGTCCTAACGGTTCTGGGAAAAGTAATATTTTAGATGGAATTTTATTTTGTTTAGGTCTAGCTAATAGTAGAGGTATGAGGGCTGAAAGATTACCAGATCTAATAAATAACTCCAAAGTTAAAGAGGGTAAGTCATCAGAAACATCTGTATCGGTAAAATTTAATATTCAAGATTGGTCTCCCAGAGAGGACCTTCTGCCTTTGGAACTAGAAGAAGAAGAAATTGCCCTTAGTAAAGGTCAAAAAGAATGGTTAGTTTCTAGAAAATTGAGGCTTATGCCAGGTGGTTCTTATGCTTCTACTTATACTTCTGATGGAAAACAATGTACCTTGCAACAAATACAGAGAATATTAAGAGATATCAGTGTTGATCCTGAGGGCAGCAATGTTGTTATGCAGGGTGATGTAACAAGAATAGTATCAATGAATAATAAGGAGAGGAGAAATCTTATTGATGAATTAGCAGGAGTGGCACTTTTTGACACAAGAATAGAACAAACTAATGCAAAATTAAATGACGTTTTCGAAAGACAAGAAAGATGTGAAATTTTAGAAAATGAATTGCAATCTAGTAAAAATAAGCTTGAAAAAGAATGTGAAAAAGCAAAGCAATATAAAGAGTTAAAGGCAAAACTATTACAAATAACAGAATTAGAGAAAGTTCTTATTTTTGAAAAACAAGTAAAGCATGTTGAATCTATAGAAAAAAAAGAAAGTGAAATTGAAAAAAATAAAATCTTATTTAATAAACAAAAAGAATCTATTAGTAAAGAAATATCCGTTTTAGAAGATGCTTTGAAAATACTTGTTGATGAGCTTAAGGAGAAAGGAGAGGATACTTTGATAAAAGTTAATTCTGATATTGGAAGTATTAATTCTAGCTTGAGAGAACTCGATAGGATATCAATTCTGAATAAAGAAGAAGGTATTAAATTACAAAAACAGAGAGATGAAATTGCAATTTCTAAGAGGAATATCGAGTCAGAAAAGATGAGACAAGAAAATTTTGATGTTAATTTTTTAAATCAATTGAACTTGCAAATTGATGATCTCACTTTAAAACACAAACTATCAAGAAAAAAACTTTCTGATGCGGCTGGAGAATCTGGAGAATTCTCAAAACAAAGTATCAAATTAAATGCTGAGCTTGAAAGTATAAAAAATCAAATTAATCCTTTGGAAATAAAAAAAAGGAAAATTGAAGAAGAAGCTATTCAAAACAATATTCAAAAAGATGAGATATTGTCACAGATCGAATCCTTAGATTTAGAAAAGCAGAAACTTGTTCAGGGAAATCAAAGAAAAAAAGAGACATCGGATATAAAGAAAAAAAACTTGGCAAGTAATAGCGCAGAAATTAATTCTTTAAAAAATGAAATCGATTTATTAATGAAAACTAAATCAAGGCTAAATAACGAGCAATTAAGGCTTGAAAAGGATTTATCTAGATTCGAAAGCAGGAAGGAAGCTTTAAATGAATCTAGAGGTTCATATGCTCTCAGAATTCTTTTAGAGGCAGGGTTAGAGGGTATACATGGTTATGTAGCTCAACTTGGAGAGGTAAGTGAGAAAAATAGATATGCACTAGAAATTGCTGCTGGAAATAGGTTAGGACAAATTGTTGTTGATAATGATCATATTGCTGCAAAAGCAATTGAAATTCTTAAAAAGAAGAAAGCGGGAAGATTAACTTTTTTACCTTTAAATAGAATTAAAAGTCAAAAAAAGAATTATGCAATTTCAAGATTTGAAAATAACAGGGAGAATGGATTTATTGATAAAGCTATTAATCTAATTACTTTTGATGAAGTTTATTCAGATGTTTTTCGATATGTTTTTGGAGATACTTTGGTTTTTTCAGACTTATCCTCAGCTAGGTTATCTACTCAAAAAAATAGGTTGGTTACCTTAAGTGGTGAATTATTAGAAGCAAGTGGTGCTATTACAGGAGGCAGTAAGTTAAATAAAGATTTGGCTTATAGGTTTGGAATTAATAATGATATTGATGATTCTAGTCCTATAAAAGAAAGATTATTAGTTATCGAAGAAGCTTTAAAAGAGTCAAATAATGATTTGATACTAAAAAATAATAGACTTAGTTTATTAAATTCTAACCGTAGTGAAATAATTGAGGATTGTGCCTCATTTAATAAAGAAATTGAAGTCAATAAAGATTCTCTTAAAGCTGTCTCGCAAAGAATTGAGGATTGTAAATCGAGATTAAATAAACTTGATACTGCTAATAATTTATTAGTTAACGAGTTAGGTCATTTAAAAAATCAATTGAAGCCTTATCACGATAAGTTTGATCAACTACAAACCATTCAAAAGGCAAATTATGAAAAAAATCAAAAATCATCATTAATAGCTTTTAATGACGATTTTAATAATCTTGATAAAAAACTTGAATTACTTATTAAAGAGAGAAATACATTACTAGATAAAAAGAATCAATTTGCTTTAAATAAAGAGCGTATCAATAATTCATTAAAAATTACTTTACTACAAGAAAAAAACTTGCAGGAATCTATTAAACAACTCGCAATTGCTCATAGTGAATGGATAGAAAAAAGAGATCAATTTAAAAAAGAGCTTTCAGATCTCGATAATCAAAAAAATTCTCTAGAGAAGAATTTAGGTTTATTGAGAAGGAAAAGAGATGAATTAAACTCTTCAATTTCAAATAAAAGGCAAGAATATAATAACTATTTGTTGAAGCTTGAATATCTTGAAAGGGATATGAATTCCCTTAAAGAAGAGATGAGGAGTGAGAAAATAAAATTAGAAAATTATAAAAAAGATCTACCTCATCCTTCCCCGGAGTTTGGAGAATATGAAGGGAAGAGTCTTGAATCTTTGCAATCAGAAATTTCGATTATAAATGCAAAACTAGAAAGCTTAGAACCTGTCAATATGTTGGCTCTTGATGAACTAGAAGAGTTAATTGAGAGATTAAATGGTTTGCGAGAAAAATTAGAAATTCTATCTAATGAAAGATCTGAATTATTGCTGAGAATAGAAACTGTATCTACGATGCGTCAAGAAGCTTTTATGCAAGCATTTACAGAAGTTGATAGACATTTTAGAGAAATTTTTGCAAATTTATCTGATGGAGATGGATTTCTTCAACTTGAAAATCCTAATTCTCCTTTAGAAGGAGGATTAACTTTAGTGGCTCATCCCAAGGGAAAAAATGTCAGAAGATTAGCGTCTATGTCAGGTGGTGAAAAATCGTTAACTGCCTTAAGTTTTTTATTTGCTTTGCAAAAATATAAGCCTTCACCTTTTTATGCATTAGACGAGGTTGATAGTTTTTTAGATGGTATTAATGTTGAAAGGTTGTCACAACTAATATCAAATCAGTCATCAAATGCTCAATTTATAGTCGTAAGTCATAGAAGACCTATGATTAGTGCATCTGAACGAACAATTGGGGTTGCGCAAGCAAGAGGTGCTAATACACAAGTTCTTGGGTTACCAAATGCTGCATAAACACACTTTTTTAAATTTATACGTCAGAATGATAAAAAGAAATTTATGAGCTTGTCTAACACATCTGCTAATAAGAATCTCCCTAACTCGGTTCCTAGGGAACGTTTATGGTTAAGGTCAGAATTAATGGGAACACAAGTGATAACTACTGATACTGGTAGGCGGCTAGGCGTAGTTGGCGAGGTTGTTGTTGATATTGATAGAAGAGAGGTGGTCGCTTTGGGACTAAGAGATAATCCACTTACAAGATTTTTACCAGGTTTGCCAAAATGGATGCCTTTAGAAAGTATAAAGCAAGTTGGAGATGTCATATTAGTTGACTCCCTAGATTCTTTGAGTGAAAGTTTTTCTCCAGAAAGGTATGGGAATGTAATTAATTGTCAAGTGATTACAGAATCTGGACAACTTCTGGGAAGAGTTCTTGGCTTTTCTTTTGATATTGAGACTGGGGATTTGATATCTCTTGTTATGGGTGCTGTTGGTGTTCCGCTTTTAGGCGAGGGAGTTTTAAGTACTTGGGAAATACCTGTTGAGGAAATTGTAAGTAGTGGTACTGATAGGATTATTGTTTATGAAGGTGCGGAAGAGAAATTGAAGCAACTAAGTAGTGGACTACTTGAGAAACTTGGAGTCGGGGGTTCTTCTTGGGATGAAAGGGAAGTAAATGGATACTCAGCAAATCTTGTACCTGTTGAGAATCAGTTACTTTCAGGTTCTGAATCAGCACAGCAAAACAATTTGGTCGAGGAATATGAAGAAGTTGTTGAACAAGATGATTATGAAGATGATTATGAAGATGAACTTGAATATGTTGAAATAGAGGGTTCTGAAGAAGAAATAAATAATAGAAAAAAGTTATACATGGATAATGACGATTCTGATCAGATCCAGAATCAAAATAGTGTTAATCAAATAGATGAAAAAAACAATATTGATTTAAAGCAAAAAAAACAATCAACTACTAATTTAGCTTCGAAAAGACCAATTCAAAATGCAACTGAAACTTTAGATATTGAACCACTAAAAGAACAAAATTTAGTTCAAGATAATAAAAAATCAGAAAAGTTTGAAATTGATGATCCCTGGTAATTGTTAAAGTTTTTTTATTGAATTAAGAATTATAGAAGCAAGTTTTTTTGCTGCACCTTTATCGCCCCTTTCTTTTTTTAGATTTTTCCTAATACTTTTTAATTGATCTCTATTTTTAATAAGAAATAATACTTCTTTTGCAATTTTTATTGTTGAAATATTACCTATCCTTTCAGGGACAATCATTCTTTTAGCTTTAATATTTGGCCAAGCAAAAAACTTCTTTTTTTTAAAATAAAAATTTTTAATCATAAAAGTTATAAATCTATTTATGAATGAAATTTTTCCAACTACTCCAGTAATGCCATCCCAAGCGTTCATCATATTTAAATGTTGAGTTGGCAGAACAACTAACATTGGAAGACTAATTGCTGCTAATTCTGCAGTATTTGCTCCTACAGTTGTAATTGCAAGATCACATTCTTTTAATATTTCATAGCAAGGATGTTTCTTAATTAGATAAATCTTTGTTTTTTTTGATGTTTCAATTACATAATCAAAATTAGAGTCTTTGAAGTTTTTAATTGTTTTGATTTTTGATGAGTAATATTTAGCAATTGGATTTTTGTTGCTTTGAAAAAATAAATATTCACTTTTATTAGTAGTTGGTGCAATGGGGATTATAAAATTTATATTTTGATTTTCTTTAGCGATATGATCTGCAACTTCTAAGAAGAAAGGAATTCCAATAGAAAGCTTTGCTTTCTTAGAACCAGGCAATAATGCAATGTGTTTTTTTTCTTTATTTCTTAGTGATATTTCGCTATTAAGTTTGATATCTGCCATCAAATCACCAATTACTTTACATTTATATTTATATCTTTTAGGTATTAACTCTTTTACTTTTACATTCATAGCAGCAATTTCATTGGTCCATTTAGGCCATCGTGAAACCCATTCAGAATATGTGATATTTAAATAACCTAATCTTTTAGCTAATAAAATGCTCCAAAATTGATCCCCTCCAAGGAAAATAACTATCCCTTTTTTTGGCCAATGAGCAAAAGAATGTGGCTTTATTAATAATTTCCAAAAACTTTTGGATTTTGTAATTAATTCGAATTTATTCCATGAATTTGCAACTAAAAATTCTTTACCAGTGGCATTTGGGCAAGGAACAAGGACTAACCTAAGAGTAAAATCCTGTTTATCTTCATCACATAGTGATTTATTTATTTTGCTTAGCTCATCCACTACAGGATTTACCCATGTAGTTAATTCACCAGGACCATTGGAAATTATAACTACTGCAACTGATTCTTTTTTCATTGCAGTTAAACCAAAATAAATTAAATGCGGACGGCGAGACTTGAACTCGCAAGGCCGAAGCCACACGCTCCTTAGACGTGCGCGTCTACCAATTCCGCCACGTCCGCAAAGGGTTTTTTAACAGCCTGGGGATGCTTAAACCTTAAAATATCATACATTATTAGCTGAATTAAGCATGTAGTTAGAAAAGAGTTTTTTGAATATGATGAATAATTTTTCTATTGCATAAAACAAATATTTATACATATATAACGTTTTAGGTTGTATTGTAAAAAATGTCCTCTGATCACTAAAAAATTTTGTTGAATACTTTGGCAAATAATTTTTTATTTTTAGTCATTTCATTTCTTCAATATTTATTTTTATAATGGTTGAAAAAGTTTTAATTGCTAATCGTGGAGAAATAGCTTTACGAATTGTCAGAAGTTGTAGAGAACTAGGTATTGCAACCGTTGCAGTCTTTAGCACTGTTGATAAAAAAGCATTGCATGTTCAGCTTGCTGATGAGGCGGTTTGCGTAGGAGATTCATTAAGTAATAAGAGTTATTTAAATATTCCAAATATACTTGCTGCTGCTACATCGAGAGGAGTTGATGCTATTCATCCTGGTTATGGATTTCTTGCGGAAAATGATAAATTTGCTGAGATGTGTAATGATCACGGCATAATTTTTATTGGCCCATCTCCTAAAGCTATTAGATCTATGGGAGATAAATCTACAGCTAAAGAAACTATGGAAGCAGTTGGAGTGCCAACAGTACCTGGTAGTAAAGGCTTGTTATCAAATGTTGATGAGGCTTATAAATTGGCAGAGGATATTGGCTATCCGGTAATTATTAAAGCCACTGCTGGAGGAGGTGGAAGAGGTATGCGGTTGGTTGAAAACTCTGGTAATCTAGAAAAAATGTTTAAAGCAGCTCAAAGCGAAGCAGAAGCAGCTTTTGGTAATGATGGTTTATATATGGAGAAATTTATAAAGAAGCCAAGACATGTAGAAATTCAAATTTTGGCCGACAGGTCGGGTAATGTTGTTCATTTAGGAGAGCGAGATTGTTCAGTTCAAAGAAGACATCAGAAGTTACTAGAGGAGTCTCCTAGTCCTGCAATTAATACTGAGCTAAGAAAAAAAATGGGGAACGCAGCTATTGCTGCTGCAAAAAGTATCGGCTATGAAGGGGCGGGGACAGTTGAATTTTTAGTTGATGATGATGATAATTTTTATTTTATGGAAATGAATACTAGGATTCAAGTTGAACATCCTGTTACTGAAATGGTTACAGGAGTTGATTTAATAGCTGAGCAAATTAAAATCGCAAGCGGAGCAAACTTGGAATTTAATCAGGATGATATCCATTTAAACGGTCATGCCATTGAATGTAGAATCAATGCTGAAGATCCTTCTCACAATTTCCGCCCATCTCCCGGAAAAATAACTGGGTGGCTTCCTCCTGGCGGCCCTGGTGTAAGGGTGGATAGTCATGTATATACAGGCTATGAAATCCCTCCTTTCTATGACTCATTAATTGGTAAATTAATAGTCTGGGGAAAGGATCGTAACACTGCAATTAAACGTATGAATAGGGCTTTAAATGAATGTGCAGTAACTGGTATTCCTACAACAATTAACTTTCATCTAACCTTACTGAATAAATCTAAATTTAAGCAGGGTAAGATACATACTAAATATGTAGAAGAAGAATTATTGCCAAATTACTGATAAATAATTAAAAGAATCTATGAAATATGTGTATGCAATGCAAGTTTTATAAGCCCTTGCTGACCGACTAATACTTCTCTTAAAAAGCTTATAAATCCGATCCAAATTACGGGTCCAACATCAACGCCTCCAATAGGAGGAATTAGTTTTCTTGTTAAATTAAGAATAGAGCTTGATGGTATTGAAACTAATAACCATAAACCGTTACTTAAATCAATTTTTGGGTACCAAGTAAGTATTAATCTTATTAGAAAAACTATAGTAAGATATGAGAGAGAAATTCCTAAACTAATATCTAAAATTTGGAGGCAGTTTACAAGCAAGGAAATCACAATTATTTAACTCATCTTAATAAATAACCCATTAAAACGTATTTAATTCGTATTATAAATTGAGAATTAAATATTTAAAAAGTGTTTCAAATCTCTAATTTATTACTAGCCGCAGATTTTTCTGCTGAAGTTGCAAATAATTCCGCAGTGGGAATGATAGGTAGTTTTATTGCTGCGGCCTTACTTATCGTTATTCCAGCCACTGCATTTTTGATTTTTGTCAGCCAGAAAGATTCCCTCGATCGTACTTCTACTGGAAGACGCTAGTTTTTGTAGAAGTTTTAAGTACACTATATATATAGGGGATTTAAGTAACCCTTTAAAAAATAAATTTTTGGAGAAAGAATGTGGTCAATGCTAGTCTCAATTGGGCCAGTATTGTTGGTATAGTTCTCGCGGTATGTGGAGGAGGCCTTTATTTTTTGAGGTCCTTTAAGCCTGCTTTGGCGCGGGATTATGATGTTTTCTTCGCAGCAATTGGACTTTTGTGCGGAGGAATATTATTTTTTCAAGGCTGGAGGTTAGATCCTATCCTTCAATTTGGCCAGTTTTTATTAGCAGGAACTACTGTTTTTTTTGCATATGAAAGTGTGCGATTGAGGGGAGTTGCTACTGATCAAGCTAGAAGGTCATCTTATTTTGATGATGATCCTATTTCTGATCTTCCAAGAAATTCTAGAGGTCGATTTAGTGACGATTATGATAGGTTTGAAGAATCTGAAAGGCCATCTAGAAGATTTAAACCTCAAGAAGATGAATTTGAAGAAGACTATGTGGAGGGTAGATCTAGTAGGAGGAATGTTTCAAGAGCCATACCATCTGCAGCAGCAAGTAGAAGTAGGCCATCTACAAGGGAAATAAGTCAGTTTGAAAATGACGAGCCTATAAGAAGGAGAAGACAGACTTCTGAAGATAGAAATAGGAAACAACCAGAAACAAATAACTTTGGTGAAAGAAGAAATTTATCTCGCGATGAAGTTAAAACAGGGTCAAGACCCAGAATGAATCGTACAGTTTCTAGACAAGATAATATCTCTCCTCCTGCTAATTCTTCTCCATTAAGAAAGAAACCTACTAGATCCCCTATTAGGCAGCAAACTTCAACAGCTCAAGTAGAAGATGCTTCATTTAAAGATGCTAATCAAGGTAAAAAACCACGTGAGACTCGTAGAGTAAGCTCTTCAGTTAGATCAAGTTCAAAAAATCTAAATAGTAGATATAACGTTGGAACAAACAAGAAAAAACCTAGAGATAATAGTTCTAGATTTGATGATTAATCATAGTATTCCTGCCCATTTTAAAAACGATTGTTTACTAAATAGTTCAATTAATATTATTGAAAGAAAGCCAATCATTGCAAATCTTCCATTAGTTTTTTCAGAATAACTACTCCATCCAAATTTATATTCATCTTTGATTTCCATCGATTTTTTATCTAATTGATTATCTCCAATTTGTTCATTGATATAATTTGGATCTTTTTGCTCTTCTATAAGACTCTCATTCTCTAGATTAGTGACTTCTGAGTTAGTTTGTTCTTCTTTCGAATTCATTTTTTTTGTTAATCCTTAAAATTATACTTATCAGAAGTCAATAATTTCCAGTCTCCCTGTCCATTTAATTCTAAAATATTTTCGTGAAAATCTTTTAAGCTTGGTCTATGTCCAACACTAATGAGAGAAAGTTCTCTTTTCTTAAGTAAACTATATAGTTTTTTTTCAGTGTTAATATCTAAAGCACTTGTTGCTTCATCAAGTACTGCAAATCTTGGTGAATTTAGTAAGAGTCTTGCAAAAGCTAATCTTTGTTGCTCGCCTAAGGAAAGAATTCGTGGCCAATCTTGTTTGATATCAAGATTAGGATACCGATCCACTAAAGTTTTTAAATTTACTTCATGAAGTACAGAAGTAAGATGTTCATCACTAAATTTATTGACTTCTGTGGGATAACATAATTGTTCCCTTAAAGAACCAAGTAGCATATATGGTTTTTGAGGTATGAATAGTAATTCCCCAATTTTTGGTTTTTTAATTACTCCCTGATCGGGTTCCCATAAACCACTAATCATTCTTAGTAAAGATGTTTTTCCGCACCCAGATGGTCCTACTACCAAAAGTGATTGATTATTGTCGATGCTTAAATTTAAATTTTTAATTATTATTTTATTTGATCCTGGTGGGCAAAGGTCAGCATTATTAATAAGAATTGAGGGGTAATCTGCAATAACGTTTTGATTGCTTGTTGGGTTGGTTTGACTAATGGATTCAACTTTTGATTGGAATCCTTCTAATCTGCCAATACCTGCAGTAAATTTGGCAAGTTCTTCGATTTGATTAACAATAAAAAATAACGAACCTTCAACCATTCCAAATGCAAAGCTTGCCTGAATAAAGCGTCCATAATCTATATCTCCTTTAAAGTAAGGGATTGCCATTATTAAATATGGAAAGAAATTTCCAGCATAATTAATGGATCTTCTCATAACGTCTATTATTACTCTCCATATGATCAGTAAATTAAAGTTTCTCACCACTTCTCCTAAGCGTCTTTCAGTTTCACTTCGCTCAGGATTCTCCCCAGAGTAAAAGGCTATTGATTCAGCATTATCTCGAATATGTACTAAGCCATATCGAAAATCTGCTTCATATCTAAGTTGATCAAAGTCAATCTTTACAAGATTTTTTCCAGCAATTAAGAGGATAGAAGTTGCAAATGCGGCGTAACCAAATAAAGAAAAAGTAAGTGTTGTACTAATACTCCATAAAATAAGAATATTAAGTGAAAATGTTAGTAGGGCATCAAAAATACCTAATGTGAAAGAGAGACTTTGCCCGGTAAAAGCTCGGGTATCATCTGTGATTCTCTGATCGGGATTATCTACATCGGTTTGTTCTTCATCATTGGGATTTAACTGGTAATAAGCTTTATTAGTCATATAGTCCTTGACTAGACTTTTTGAAAGCCATTCTCTCCAAATTATTCCTAACTTATATGTAAAAAATATTTGGGAAACCCGTATTGGTAGAGCCACAGCGAAACAACAAGCGTAAATCCCCAATATCCGATAAAATCCATCTTCTTGTTTTTCTACTAAAGCATTTGTTAAATCTCTTGCAATGAATCCAATACCTGCGTTTATTCCGTTTACAGCTAAAAGCATTAATACAATTATCGCAAGGAATAACCAATGTAACCATCTACGGTTTTTTAATTGACGTCTTAAGCTAAAAAAGCTTCCTGATCCAATTAGAAATAATGTAGAGAAAAGCAATCCCCAATTCCCAGCCCAAATAGAATTGACAGTACTTATTACACCTCCGAAATACTTTTCAAGAAAAATTGGTTGAAAGCTTTCAAAAAAACTTATTATTCCTGTAAGGCCAACAAGTACTACTCCACCAACACAAAATAAAAGAGAAATCAAAAGCCATATGAATTGGAATCCATTACATTGATCTATGGGAAGAAAAAATGGCTGAGATAATTTCCTTAATTTTTGTAGTTGGTATAGTATTTTGGATTTATTATTAACTGCTTTATTCATTACTCGACTTGTGTTATGAAGTAAATTATAACTTTTAGCAGTCTATTGACTAAAGCCAATAAATGAAAGTGCCCAGTCAGGTAAATTCAAGTAATTCAAGATTATTGCATCAAATTCATGAACTTTTGGAAAATATTTATCCAATGCCCACCATAGTAGAAAAGGTAAATTAAATAAAATTTGTAATTGCCATTTATAAGTTAAAACGTTCCAAATTTTTATTAACTTGGTTTTGAGTGAATCATCTAGATCTTCCCAATTTTTTGAAATTAAATTGAATAAATTTTTAGACTCTGTATTTAAGGACTCTGGAGTATTCATTTTGTTTTTATTTATTTATAACCCATTAATATTTCTTTCGAGAGTTTTAACCTGGAGGCCAATTCATTTTTCTTCCAGATAAAAAATGAATATGTAAATGAAAAACTGTTTGTCCCGATTCTGCTCCTGTGTTAATTACTGTTCTCCAATTAGTTAAATTTTTTGATTTAGATATTTTGCTACCAACAAAAAGTAAATGCCCTAATAAATTCGCATCTTGCTCAATACACTCTAATAAACTGATTATTGGTTTTTTAGGAATCACTAAAAAATGTACTGGAGCTTGTGCCTGGATATCATTAAACGCAATACAAAACTTATCTTCATAAAGCTTATCGCAGGGTATTTCTTCATTAATGATTTTTTGAAATATTGTTGTTTCAGTCATTAAATTAATTAATTGAGATAACGTCTTTTTCGTTAAACCCTTCTTTTAAAAGTTCTTTGTTCAAATCATCTTTTGATGTAACTCTATCTACAAATAATATTCCATTTAAGTGATCCATTTCGTGTTGAATACACCTCGCTAGAAGTCCATCTGCTTTCATTTTACGTGGTCGTCCCATTTCATCTCTAAATTTTAATTTTATAGTTGATGGTCTTACTACATTCAAATAGACGCCAGGTATACTTAAACAGCCCTCTTCATATGAATTAAGGGTTGTCCCAAAGTCTGTAATTTCTGGATTTATTAGTATTAAAGGTTCTGCTGCTGAATCTTCAAAATTTACGTCTATGACAAGAAGCTCTTTGTTGATTCCAATTTGAGGTGCAGCAAGTCCAATTCCTTTAGCTGCATACATGCTTTGAAGCATATCTCTAGCGAGTTTTCTAATCGATGCGTCAACTTTAGTTATTCTTTTGGAATTTTGTCTTAATACATCATCACCAAGTTTATAAATGTCTAGAGATGGCTTACCTGATTGTTCTTTTGCAATTTTTTCTTCATTTCCATTTGTTCTTGACTTTTTTGCAAGTTGTGAAAAATGGTTTGCCACGTTAAAAAAAAGGTTTTTAATTAAGAGTTTAGCTATAAAAATACTAGCACTTTAATTTGCATTCTTTATAGTTTTTTTAAATGAGTAATGATGATCAGTTAAAAGTTAGGCAAACTGTATCTAAAAAAAAATCTTTTAAGGAATTAACTATTGTTAGGGATATCATTTTTTGGATTGATCTTGTTGGTGAAGGTCAAAATGAAAATGCTATTTTTGCAAGACCATTTAATGAAAAAGAGGCTTTTCCTCAGAAATTAACAAGTAAAAAATATAATATTAAAAATAACTTTCATGGATATGGTGGTAAATCTTATAAATGTATATATTTAAAAAATAATTTTTATTTGATATGGATAGATCAGATTACTAACGCAATATGGTTTCAAATTTTTAAGGAGGTAGCATCAAATTATATAAGTCAAAAAAGATATCTCGATTCAGTTCAAGAACCGAGACAACTTTCTAAATCAATTGATGGAAATTTCGATTCTTCATTTGTTATTTCTCAAAAAAATTTTTTGTATGGTATTTGTGAAATAAATAATAGAGATTACTTATTTTCTTTAAACTTAAAAAAAACCAAACAAGATATTTATCGAATAAAAAAATTTAAAAATTTTGCTGGAGAATTATCTTCTAATACTTCTTTTAGCTTATTTTCTTGGGTCGAGTGGGATTCTCCATACATGCCATGGGAGAAAAATTATCTTTGTTTTGCTCAAATTAATTTAGATGGAGATATAACAAAAATAAAAAAATTCTCAGATAAGCTGATTAATACCAAAAAAAACGTTTCTTTTTTTCAACCTTATTGGATAAGTGAAACTCTTTTAGTATGTTCTGAAGATAGTTCTGGATGGTGGAACTTATTGTTTTTAGATGCTAGTAAAATAGAGAATATTTTTATTAAAAAAAGAGTAGAGAGAAATTTTGTTGAATATGGAGTACCTCAGTGGGTCTCAGGAATAACATTTTTTTCAGGGGATATAAAAGATTTATTGTGTTTAGCAAAAAAAGAAAATAATTTAGTAGTTGAACAATATAAAGATCTTCAATTCGTTAAAGAATTTTCTACTCCTTTTACCTCAATAAGTGATTTTAGTGTTTTTGAGAAGAAAGTAGTTTTGAAAGGTAATGGATCTGATTTTCTTGGAAATTTACTTGAAATTGATTGTAAAAAGGAAGTTTTATCAAATGTTTTTGAGGAAATAAATGCTGAATATATAAAAGATTGTTCAAAACCTGAATCTTTTTGGTTTAAAGGTTTTGAAGATAAATCTACTCATTCTTTTTTATATAGGCCGCTTGTTGAAAAATTTAGAAAACCACCGCTTTTTGTTAGAGCTCATAGCGGACCCACTTCATTTTTTGATGGATCATATAATTCTGAAGTTCAATATTGGACATCTAAGGGATTTTTTGTTGCTGAAGTCAATTATGGAGGATCATCAGGATTTGGCAAAGCATATAGAGAGAGGTTGAATTATAAGTGGGGTATTGTTGATTCTTATGATTGCAGAGCACTAGCTCTTGAATTGATTAAATCAAATCAAGTTGATAGTGAAAAAGTGGTAATTTTTGGGAATAGTGCTGGTGGGTTGACTGCCCTGAATTGTTTATTATATGGGTCTATTTTTAAAGCAGCAATTTGTAAATATCCTGTTATTGATTTGAAGGATATGTATCACAACACTCATAGGTTTGAAAAAGATTATTTAAATTCTTTGGTAGGAAATTATGCAAAAAACCATGATGATTATATAAATAGATCACCGATAAATCATATAAAAAAACTCAAAAAACCTACCTTATTGTTTCATGGAAAAAAAGATACAGTTATTTCTTATAAACAAACTTTAAAAATTCAAGAAATTTTGATTCAGAATAATAGATATTCAGAAGTTATTTTTTTTGATAATGAAGGGCATGGTTTTAAAAATATTGAAAATAAAGAACTAGTAATGCAAAAATCTCATGAATTTTTAAAAAATGCTTTGTGTATTTAAGAATTGATTTTTAGAAAATCAATTGTATCTTTTAATTTTTCTATAAACATATCAATTTCTTCCTTATTGGTTGTGAAATTCATGCTAATTCTAGCTGTTGATTTAATTCCAATGTATCTGTGAAGAGGTTGACAGCAATGGTGGCCACTTCTAATGCAAATTCCTTTTGAATCAAGTATTTCAGCAATATCATTTGAATGTATATTTTTTATATAAAAGGTGGCAAGTGAGGCTCTGTCTGGATCTATCTCCGGTGATGGACCTATGATTTTAATATTTTCTATTTGATTTAATTTTTCATATAAATATTTAGTAATAGTCTTTTCATATTCATGAATTTCATTCAATCCAATATTGTTAATATAATTAATTGCTTCTGCAAGACCTATTGCTTCTGCAATGGCTGGAGTTCCAGCTTCAAATTTGTGTGGCAGCTCTGCCCAAGTACTTTTCTCTTCAAAAACATCTTGAATCATTTCGCCACCACCAAAGAGAGGAGGAATTTTTTCTAGGATTTCTTTTCTTGACCAGAGGAAACCTATACCTGTAGGACCGCATAGTTTATGTCCGGATCCAGCTAAAAAATCTATATTAAGATCAATCACATCCAGTTTTTGATGAGCCAAACTTTGGCATGCATCTATTAAGACTAAAGAACCTTTTTGTTTAGCTAACTTAGTTATTTCTTTGATTGGATTACAGCAACCTAGAGTATTACTAACATGTACTAGGCTAACAAGTTTAGTTCTAGATGTTAGTTTTGATTTAAAGTCGTCTATATCTAATTTCCCTTCTTTATCTATACCTATAAATTTTAATTTGCATTTATTTTTTGCTGCAACCATTTGCCATGGAACAATATTGCTATGATGTTCCATTATTGATAAGAGAATTTCGTCGTTTTCTTTTAATGAATATTCGCCCCATGATCTAGCTACTAGATTGATTGCCTCAGTAGCATTTCTTGTAAAAATAATTTCTTTTGCTGAATTCGCTTTTATGTATTTGCTAATTAAATATCGTGAATTTTCAAATTCTTCTGTTGCTTTAGCACTTAATTGATGTGCCCCTCTATGTACATTTGCATTAAAATTTTTGTAATATTCATCAATTTTTTTTAAAACTTGTATTGGTTTTTGTGTGGTTGCAGCATGGTCTAAATAAATAATTTGCTCATTATTTTTTAAGTGCTTATTTAAAAGAGGAAAGTCTTTCTTCGTTATTTCAGGAAAATTTTGAATCGTTTCCATTAGTTTTCATTTAAAAGTTTATCAAGCAAATCCCATTTATCTTTTGAAATGGGAATGAATGAAATTATTTCTTGAAAGTAAGAACTTAATTGTAGTTTACTCGCTTCTTTTAATGTGATCCCTCTTGTTCGCATATAAAAAAGTTCTTCTTCATTTAACTGCGAAATTGTAGCTCCATGTTTGCATTTGACATCATCAGCAATTATTTCTAATTGAGGTTTGGTATCTATTTGTGCGAAATTTGATAAAAGTAAATTTCTGCTTAATTGGGATGCATCGGTTCTCTGGGCAATTTTCGGAACTATTATTGAACCTTCAAATATTGCATGTGATTTATCATCAGCAAGCGATTTATTAATTTGATCTAGAAATCCATTCGGGCCATTAAATTCTATTTTTGTATAGGTTGAAATTTGCTCATCTTTTTTTGTTATTTGCATACCTTTGATATTTGTTTTAGCGTTTCCCGCAGATTGTTTAATACTAATTTCAAATCTCGCGTAATTAAATTTGAAATGTAAAGATCCTAAGTTGTATGCACTATTTTTTTGTTGAATTACATTGAGAGAATTTAATAGATTGGATTTGTTTTCACCGTAAGAAACAACACCATGATTTACGGAACTATTTTCTTTCAAGCAAAAAAAAGTTGATTGAGATAATGAAGAGTTTTCTTTACCAAGATTTACTTGTAATAATTCAACATCACAATTCTTTTCTAAAAATATTACCAGAGTTTTTGCGTTTAAAGAATTACTTGATGCGTGACTAAAAATTTCAATAGGAGGAATTTTTGATCCATTTATTTTTAATCCCAAAATATTATTTTTACAACTTAAAGACAGATTTAGTAGGTTACTCCAATTTTCGTTTTGATTAAAAAAAGATATCTGTTCCTTGATATATTTTTGTAATTCATTCTCACTTAATTGCTCTATTGAATAATTATTCTCTATTAATTTAATTTGGCAATTCTCACCAATTATTAATCTGATAGTACTTTGAGAATTTTTCGGATATGGTATATCAAATTTTGAATCTTTTTCATTAACTGAGTAATCTAAAAAGTTTGACAATTTTGATTTATTTGAAAGTCTCCATGGTTCACTTTTAGGATTAGGGAGAGGCCTTGATTGTAATTTATGAAGGCAGATTTTTTGTATTTCGGTTAGGTTATCATCCGATTTATTAGTTTTTATTTTTTCAATAATTTCCATTTATTTAGGTCTCTTTTATAAAATTATCAGTCCATTCATATCCTTTTTCCTCAAGCTCTAGAGCAAGATCACTCTCACCAGTTTTTATGATTTGTCCGTCTGACATTACATGGACATAATCTGGTTTAATTTCATCTAATAATCTTTGATAGTGGGTAATAAGTATAATTCCAGTTTGTGCATTAGATATTTTTTTAATTCCTGATGCCACTATTCTTAGAGCATCGATATCAAGTCCAGAATCGGTCTCATCTAATATTGCTATCTTGGGCTCAAGTAAAGCCATTTGCAGAATCTCATTTCTTTTTTTTTCACCTCCGGAAAAGCCTTGATTCACACTCCTTGATAGGAATGTCTGATCCATTTTCACAATTTTTAACTTTTCTTTAACTAGTTCTTCAAAATCAAAAGTATCCAATTCTTCTTTGTTGAGGAATTTCCTTCTAGCATTAGTTGAAACTCTAAGAAACTCAAGATTACTTACACCTGGAATCTCAATTGGATATTGAAAACCAAGAAAAATTCCTGATTGAGATCTCTCTTCAGGTTCTAGAGAGTTGATGTTTTGACCTAAAAATTTTATGTCGCCTTTTGTAACATTATACGAGGGATGTCCTGCAATGATTTTCGAAAGAGTACTTTTGCCACATCCATTTCTTCCCATAATGGCATGGATTTCTCCAGGATAGACAGTAAGTGAAACCCCTTTTAAAATTGGAAGACTATCAGTAGATGCAGAGAGATTTTCAACTTCTAAAATTGGATCTGATTCTTTCATTTTACTTTGCATTTCAGTTTAGAAATTGATTAATTAGCCTACTGATCCCTCTAGTTTAAGTGCCAGTAACTTATCTGCTTCAGCAGCAAATTCCATAGGTAATTGATTAAATACATCTCTGCAAAAACCGCTGACCATCATAGATACTGCCTCCTCAAATTCTATACCTCTGCTTTGGAGATAAAAAAGTTGGTCTTCTGAGATTCTACATGTGCTTGCTTCATGCTCAATTTCAGAATTGGGTTGTTGAGATTTGATGTAAGGGAATGTATTTGCAGAAGCTTGATCCCCTATTAACATTGAATCACATTGACTGTAATTTCTTGATCCTGTAGCTTTTGTCCCCATTTTGACAAGACCTCTATAGCTATTTTTTGAGTTACCTGCACTAATACCTTTGCTAACAATAGTTGATTTGGTCTTAGGACCAATATGGATCATTTTTGTGCCGGTATCTGCTTGCTGAAGATTATTGGTGAGAGCCACTGAATAAAATTCTCCTACAGATTCTTCCCCTAAAAGAAGACAGCTAGGATATTTCCATGTAATTGCAGACCCTGTTTCAACTTGAGACCAGCTAATTTTACTTCTCTTACCTAAACATTTTCCTCTCTTGGTGACAAAATTAAAAATTCCGCCAATACCTTCTTCATCACCCGCATACCAATTTTGCACTGTTGAATATTTTATTGAGGCTTCGTCTAATGCTATAAGCTCTACAACTGCTGCATGTAGGGTATTTGTATCAAACATTGGAGCTGTACAACCTTCTAGATAACTTACAGAACTTGATTCTTCAGCAATGATTAATGTTCTTTCGAATTGTCCTGAATCTCCACTATTAATTCTGAAGTAGGAAGATAGATCCATAGGACAGGTAACACCTTTTGGGATATAAACAAAAGAACCATCACTAAAAACTGCAGAATTTAGTGCTGCAAAATAATTATCACTAGCAGGAACTACTGTACCTAAATATTTTTCAATCAAATCAGCGTGATTTTTTACTGCTTCACTAATTGAGCAAAATATAACTCCATGTTCAGCAAGTTCTTCTCTAAAAGTTGTGGCTATAGAAACACTATCAAAGACAGCATCTACTGCTACATTTGTGAGTTTTTTTTGCTCCGTGAGGGGTATTCCTAATTTGTCAAAAGTCTCAAGAAGTTTCGGATCAACTTCATCTAAGCTAGAAATTTTATCTTTTTGCTTTGGAGCAGAGTAATAAATAATATCTTGATAATCAATTTTTTTATATCCTAATGCTGCCCAATCAGGCTCTTTCATTTTTTGCCATTTTTTAAAGGCTTTTAATCTAAAATCAAGAAGAAATTTTGGCTCTTCTTTTTTCTGTGAAATTAATTTTATAACATCTTCATTTAATCCCTTTTCTATTTTTTCAGTTTCAATATCAGTAACGAAACCATATTTGTAAGGTTCTTTTACTACATCTTTAACTAAATTTTCGTTAACCATGTTATCAAAAATAACTTATTACAATTAGCTTTATATACTTTAACGAAAGATACCCCCAATATTGAGTTTTTTTCCTTTATTAAAACTAAAAATTAATGTCTAACCATCTTGATCCCTTGTCTAACCCATTAAACATAGAGACTATTCAAGAAATTGATAATCTTGACTTACATATAATGCAGAAACATCATTTAAGAATACTCGCTCATTGCCTTCAGATTTTAAAAATTATCAATGTAGATAATAGTTTGGAATATCAAAATAAAAACCCCCTGAGAGAATGGTGCGATAACCAATCCAAAAAATTTGATGATAAAAAATTTAGTGATCTTTTTTATGAGCAGTTAGAATCCACTTCAAAAAAATTAAGTGCTTTTTCAAAAAAAATAGGTAAACGTATTGAGGATTTAGAGATAGATGATTTAGTACTTCTAGTTGAAAAACGCTGAATTCTTTTTATTTACTGATCCCGAAGAAAAAATATATTTTTGTTGAGTCGTTAACAAATTCAGGTAATAAAATTTAAAAAAAAAGAAAATTAATTTACATTTTTAAAAGACCTGAAAATTTATTAATTGCTTTCATACCAACTGTTTTGAAGATAAATATAAATTTTGAGAATTCTATAGTAGTCAGAGGATCCTGACGACAGGCCAAAAAGACACACAATTCCCAAAAAAAAAGAACATACTGATCCCAAACAAAAACGGAGAATTTAAAGTGGCTGATGGGATCATGAATAAAGATCAATTACTCTCACTAACCCTCAGACAATTACGTCAAGAAGCAAGTAAATTATCGGTTCCGCTATACAGTCGCAAAACAAAAGCCGTTTTAGTTGATTTAATAGTTAAATATCAAGAAAAATCTTCTAAAAAAATACAAACCTCAACTCTTCAGTCAAATTTTGAAGAAACTCCTAATTACAATTCTTTCAACAGTAGTGAAGAAGTTAAAACAAATGTAGTTTTCCTACCCCGAGATCCAGATTGGGCTTATGTTTTTTGGCAAATTTCTGATTCAGATAGAGAAAAAGCACAATCTTTGGGAGCAAATAAATTATGTTTACGATTATTTGATGCATCTGGTTCTGAAGGAAGCAACTTGAATCAAGGAACACTTAGGGAGATAGCAGTTGATAGTTATAGTACTGAGTGGTACTTACCGATCCCACTTGCAGATAGAGATTATAAAGTTGAATTAGGTTACAAATATGGTTTTAACTGGATGTCTTTGGCATTTTCTTCGATAAGCCATGTTCCTGGGTCTCATCCTTCTGAGCAAATTCTTGATAAATTTGTGCCTTTTAATTTAGATTCTACTACTGAGTCAATTCCTGATATTACTAATCCTGTTGTTTCAGAACAAAATGGTATGCATGAAAGGTTATACCAAGCAGCAACTAACGTTCCTCTCAGAAGAAAAGTTGGTTCTGAAGAATTTATGGAAAATTTAAATTCAACAAACCTCAACGATAATCTTACAGACTCAGGTGCTGGTAAATGGGCATCAGGTTTAAATGATTCTGGAAGCGGAATTGTTAAAAATAGATCTTTTTGGCTCGTTGCTGACGCTGAATTAATTGTTTACGGAGCTACAGAGCCTTCTGCAAATCTGACAATAGGTGGAGAAGATGTACCTCTTGCTGCAGATGGTACTTTTAGAATTCAAGTTCCATTTAGAGACGGGACTCAAAAATATGATATTAAAGCTGTCGATGTATCTGGTGAGCAAGAGAAAAGTATATCAATGAAATTTGATAGATCTACACCACTTGACGATACTAATGAAAAAGATAATGCTGAGACTGAATGGTTTTAATAAATTAAATTAATGCTGAAAAAAATTGTAGCTTTTACTCCATTGTTTGGTGCATTAACTTTTCCATTGATAGTTCCAATTACAATTTCTAAATTTGGTGTTAACTATGGGATTCTTAGTGCATTATTAATTTCTTCATTATGGTTTATCGCTATGTTAAGAACTTCCGAAATGCCTCACTAATTTAGTTAGATTTTTTGAAAGTTTCCTAAAAATATGAATCAAGTTAGTGTAATTAATATCAATTCTCCTTTTCTAGATCAAAAAGCAGGCACCTCTGGATTAAGAAAAAGTACTTTAAAGTTTCAGGAAGAACATTATCTAGAAGTTTTTATTGAAGCAATTTTACAATCATTAGGAGATTTAAAAGGTTCAACATTAGTAGTTGGTGGTGATGGCAGATATGGCAATATTGAAGCAATAGAAAAAATTGTCCTAATATCCATTGCTCATCAAGTTCAAAAGATTATTGTTCCAAAATACGGTTTATTATCTACTCCTGCGACCTCACATTTAATTAGAAAAGAAAAAGCTATTGGTGGAATTATCCTTTCTGCAAGCCATAATCCTGGTGGGATTGATGGCGACTTTGGAGTTAAATTGAATATCTCTAATGGTGGTCCTGCTCCTGAGATAATTACTAATAAGATTTTTAAGGCTTCACAATTACTAACTAGTTATAAAATTTGTAAAGTTCAATTACCTGATTTTAGTGAATATGGAACTTATCAGTACGACGGAACTACATTAGAAATTATTGATGGATTAACAGATTATTCTAATTTGATGGAGAAAATTTTTGACTTTGATCAAATTAGTGATTTTTTAAAAAAAGACTTCTCGTTAATCTTTGATGCAATGAATGCGGTTACAGGCCCATATGCAAAAAATATTTTTGTTGAAAAAATGGGTCTTGTACCAGATTGTGTCATGAATGGTATCCCGTTAAAAGATTTTGGAGGTTTACATCCTGATCCTAATCTGACTTACGCATCCCACTTGGCTGATTTGTTATTAAATAAAAAATCTTATAGTTTTGGTGCTGCATGCGATGGAGATGGAGATAGGAATATGATTTTAGGAAGTGGATGTTTTGTAAATCCTAGTGATAGCCTTGCAGTTATCACTGCTAATACAAAATGTGTCCCTGGTTATAAATATGGTATTACAGGTGTGGCACGATCTATGCCAACCAGCTCAGCGGTTGATAATGTAGCTCGAGCATTAAATATACCTTGTTTCGAGACACCTACTGGCTGGAAGTTTTTTGGAAATCTTTTAGATTCTAATTTAATTACTTTATGTGGAGAAGAAAGTTTCGGAACAGGTAGTAATCATGTGAGAGAGAAAGATGGACTATGGGCAGTTTTGTATTGGTTACAAGTTTTAGCTGAGAAAAAGTGTTCGGTAAGTGATTTGATGCAGAATCATTGGAAACAATTTGGTAGAAATTATTATTCAAGACATGATTATGAAGCAATCCCCTCAAATATTGCTAATGAAATCTTTGGTAATCTAACTTCTATGCTCGAAAATTTAAAAGGAAATAATTTTGCTGGCCATATAGTTAAAGTTGCAGATAACTTTTCATATTTAGATCCCGTTGATAATTCCATAAGTGAAAATCAAGGTTTAAGATTGGTCCTTGATGATAATTCTCGAGTGATTGTGCGCCTTTCTGGAACTGGAACTAAGGGTGCAACATTAAGACTTTACTTTGAGAAGTTTTTCGATCCTCAACAGAATCTTTCGTTAAATCCTCAGATCGCTTTAAAACCTCTAATAGATGATTTAGATGCTTTATTGAACATTTCAAAACTTACTCAAATGGAAACTCCTACAGTAATTACATAGAATTGAAAGTAATGATTTTTGATTTTATTTATATGAATTCAGAAAATTTATTTACTAATTATTCTCAAATAGAAAACAATGCACCTTTGGCAGATAAATTAAGACCAAAGAATTTGGAAGATTTTTTTGGTCAACAACCAATCCTAAATGAGAATTCGCTTTTAAGAAGTGCAATATTAAACGATAAGATCAGTAATTTTATTTTTTCTGGCCCTCCGGGTGTTGGAAAAACTACTCTAATTGAAATTATTTCTTTTAATACGCGGTCAAAATTAATTAAGTTAAATGCAGTATTATCAAGTGTTAAAGAATTAAGAAATGAAATCGCGAATGCAAAAGATAGATTAATAAATTCAAAAAGAAAAACAATTTTATTTATTGATGAGGTTCATAGATTTACATCAGTTCAGCAAGATGCTTTATTACCTTCAATAGAAAATGGAACTATAACTTTTATTGGTGCTACAACTGAAAACCCTTTCTTTGCTGTTAATAAAGCGCTTGTTAGCAGGTCTCGTATTTTTACATTACTTCCTTTGGCGGAAGATGATTTGCAGAAAATAGTACAAAAAGTCATTAATCACTATTCAAAACAAAAAGATTCAAAAAAGGTTTATTTAACTCAAGATGCTATAACTCATTTAATTAAATTTTCTGGTGGAGATGCAAGGACATTAATAAATGCGCTAGAGATGGCCATAGAAACAACTGCTGAAAATGATGCTAAAGAAATCAACATTAATCTCTCAATAGCAGAGGATGCACTACAAAAGAAACATATTGTTTACGATAAAAATGGTCAAAATCACTACGATGTAATAAGTGCCTTTATCAAGTCCATAAGAGGTTCTGATCCAGATGCAACTTTATTCTGGCTTGCGAATATGCTGGAGGCGGGTGAAGATCCTAATTTTATTTTTAGAAGACTTCTTATATCTGCCAGTGAAGATATTGGAATAGCTGATCCTAATGCCATAGTAGTTGTACAATCCTGTTGTGATGCTTTTGATAGAGTTGGTTTTCCAGAAGGATTATATTTTTTAACGCAGGCTTCTTTATATTTAGCTATTTCTCCAAAAAGTAATACTACGAAAAGTATTTTTAAAGCAATTGAAATAATCAAATCTACCAATGCTTTTGATGTTCCACTTCATTTAAAAAATAATTCTAATAGTTATGTAAATCCTCATAATTATCCAGATAATTGGGTCGTACAAGAATATCTTCCTAAATCTTTAAGAGGTTTAAAAATATGGGAACCAAATAATAATGGATGGGAAAAAACTCAATATGAAGAACTGCTTAGAAGAAAAGAAAATTAAAAATTTTTTGAACAACAAATAATTTCAGGATTAAAAGAAGTTCTTTCTTCGTAGGCTAAAGCGATAGTCCAATTATGGAAGTTAATCTGTGAATAATTTAAATGTATATTTTTCTTCTTATGAATTAACTCTTTAGGCTTTTCAAAAAATTGCCAATATTTAATGTCTTTAGCTATTTTTCCATGATCCCATTTTATAGCTGCTTCAACAGCACACCATTGATTTAATATCATATTTTTTGTTAAATAATTATTATGGTTTGATTTATTGGTATGAAAAAAATATTTTTTTGCAAATTTTATATGGTTAAAATCTCTATCTGTTCTCTCAATATCGATCCCTATTTTGTCTTTATGCCAGACTATAGTAATGGCATCTTTACAATGACTTAAACTGATATTACCCATGCCAAAGGGTAAACTTGGAGGTTCTCCTGGTTGAGCATTAATTGGAATTTCTAGGGGGTCTAAATCGAAAAGTGTTGAAAGTGATTGGCGCAAATAAGCCCTTGTTTCTAAGAAAATCTTTGATCTTGAACTGGTTAGGTTTTTTGCAGTATTAATTTCTTCTATAGTTGCGACATCTTGCACACCTTTAATCTCATAAAACCAAATTTTTGGTATTTTATATTCATACTCATTTAATAATTTCAATGGCTCTTAAGGTTGGCGACAAAGCACCAGAATTTAAATTAAAAGATTCTTTTGAGAAGGAAGTTTCTCTTAGTGATTTTAAAGGTAAAAGAATAATACTATATTTTTATCCAAAAGATAATACTCCAGGATGTACTAAAGAAGCATGTAATTTTAAAGAGAATTGGGATTTACTCCAAAAAAATAATATTGTTGTGCTTGGTATTAGTAAAGATAGTGCATCCTCACATAAAAAGTTTATAGAAAAATTTAATTTACCTTTTATTCTTTTAACTGATCCTGAACCTTTCAAAGTTTCTTCTGATTACGATAGCTATGGACTGAAAAAATTCATGGGAAAAGAATATATGGGAATGATGAGAAATTCTTTTTTAATTGATACTGAAGGTAACATCGAAAAAATTTACCTAAAGGTAAAAGCAGCAATAATGGCTGATCATATAATTGCAGACCTTGGGTTAAGCTAATTTTTTATTGACAGGTAGTGAATAATCATCCCCTCCATAACTAAATTAGGAGAATTGATAATATTTTCTTTTTTAGTCTTTAGAGATTTTGTGATTAATTGAGAGTCTCCCCCACAAATTATTAAAATATCCTTTTCGGGATTAAATAAACTATTAATCACGCCAGTAAGAGAGTTGATTACTCCTTTTAAGATTGCTTCTTCTGTATTAATTAAAAAATCTTTGATAGGAATATCATATTTTTTGGGAACTTTAAGATTTTTTGTATTTTGTTCTATTGATTTTAATTGTGTTAGAAAACCCGGAAGAAGTTGACCTCCAACAATAGATCCATTTGAATTTAATTTTGTTATTGATAATATTGTTCCAAAATCTGCGATAAGCAAATCTTTTTTTAAAGGGTTTTTAATAATTTTAAAAGCGGCAATACAGGCAAGAGCTCTATCAACTCCAAAAAAATCAGGAAGATTTGATAAATGGATATCTTTAGTTTTTATTTCATTTTCTTTTCTCAGCAAAAAATTTGGAAGTTTTCCTACAGAAGCCCAAATTAATTGATCAAGATCTATATTTTCTGGAACTTTTTGCTCTTTTTTGGTATGGAAGAATTTAGATTGATTCTTAGAATATTGAGCCCAATGAAGTCTACTATTGCCTACTAATAAAAAATTTATTTCTGAGACCATTGTTCTATGATCAATTTAATTATTAGTGTGAATTCCACATTCTTGTTTAATTCCTCCAAATCTTGTATCTCTGCCCTTTTTTTCAATACCATCGGGACTGCTTGAATGCCAATCTCCTACAGAAGAATAACCTTTGATAAAAAGTGGATGGGCAGGTAAATTATTCTCTTCCATATAATAAAAAATATCTTTATTTGTCCAATTTAATAAAGGTCTTAAAGAGAGCCTTTGACGAATTACGTCTATGAATTTCATTTTATTTCTATTTTCTGTTTGACTTGATCTAACACCGCTTGCCCAGCAGGAAATATTATATTTTTCTAGACCATTTTCTAAAGGTTTTATCTTTCTTAATTCATGATACTTATCTAAATCACTCTCTTTTTTTGTTTCCCAAAGTTTTCCGTATTTGGCCTCCATTCTTGCTGGAGATAATTCACTTTGCAGAACTTCAACTTCTAAGGATAGTCTATCAATAAGCTTTTCAGCGTAATGGTATGTTTCTGGAGGAAGGTAACCTGTATCTATCCAAAATATTTTGATTTTTTTTTGTAGAGATAATTTGCTGACCATATCTAAAAGGACTGATGATTGTATACCAAAACTTGTTGTAATAGCGAATTGTTTATCAAACTTTTCATAACCCCATGTAAGCATTCCTTGAGGCTTCATATCTACAAGATCTTGATTATATATCCTCAAGTTAGTTTGAATATCTTTGTGAATTTTTTCAATCATTCTTCAGTTTGATTATGAGTTTAATTTTATTTCGCTCAATTTAAAAATAATTCGTATAGTTTAATAATACATTTACGCATAACAATATTTCTCTAATGAAATCAATACACAAACCAATAGTAATAGTTGGTGCAGGTTTTGCAGGTATGACATTTGCTTTGAACTTAAAGAATCTTAATCCTTCTTTACCGATTCTTGTGGTTGATTCTGAAACTAACTTTATATTTAAACCTTTAATGTACGAAGTTTTAAGTAAAGAGATAAGAAGTTGGGAAGCCACCCCAAAATTTGCAAATATATTTTCTGATGCGGGTATAACTTTTTTAAGAAATTGTTTAACCAAGATTTCCTTTAAAGAAAATATTCTTGAATTTAGTGATGAATTAAAATTAAGTTATCAATATCTCGTTATCTGTACAGGATCTATTCCAAATAGTTTTTCTATAAAAGGTGTAGATGAAAATTGTTATTTTTTTAATGATGTTCATGATTTAAATAAATTAAATTCTTTTTTAAAAAAATCACAAAATACTGCGTTGCATAAAAAGTTATTTATAGTTGGAGGTGGTCCCTCTGGTATCGAGTTGGCATGCAAAATTAAAGATATATTTACAGACCAATTTGAAATTAATGTAATAGAAAAATCAAACGAAATCCTCAATAAAAACAAAATTTTTAATAGAGAACAAGCAGAGAAGGCATTAGAAAAAAGAAAAATCAAGGTTCTTTTGAATTCCACAGTTAAAGATGTCTCAGAAACTAAAATTACTATTTTTAGTGAGGTTGGAATAATTTCCTTGGATAAAGATATTGTTATTTGGACAGCAGGTGTTAAACCTAATTTGTCTTACTTAGAAACTGATCAAATAACAAAAAAATTTGGACGAATTTTAGTTAATAATAATTTGCAAATAGAAAATCATAAAAACTGTTTTGCTATTGGTGATATTTCAGTTATTGAAGGAATGGAGGATTTACCCATAACTGCTCAGGTTGCTATGCAGGAAGGAAATCATCTTGCTAATAATTTAGAACTTTTAATTCAAGGAAAAGATCCTTTACCCTTTGAATTTCAAGACAACGGTGAAATGATTAGCTTAGGAATAGGCGAAGCTTCAATTTCTGGGCTTGGGGTTACTTTATCTGGGAAATTGGCTTTTGAGGCAAGAAGACTTATATATGCTTCCAAGTTGCCTGATATTACAGAAAGCTTAAAATCTGCATCTTCATGGATATTCCAAAAAAAATCTATTTTTAAAAAGTTTCTTAAAAAAGATTATTCGAATTAAACTTTTTGAAATATTGTTTTTGGGTATATTGAGTTAAATAAGTTTTGTATGAATTTAATTGCAGTAGTTAGTAATAATTTTGATGCGTTTATAACGGTAGTTGTTTTAATAATGTCAATAATTTTGTTTATTAGAAATACTATTGCACCAGAATTGACTGGTTTGTTATGTGTCGGGATATTTATATCTACTGGGGTTCTTTCTCCTGAAAAAGCTTTAGCTGGATTTGGTAGCCCTTCTTTAATTACCCTTATGGGTTTATTTGCAGTTTCCTCAGCATTATTTAAAAGTGGTGCCTTAGACAGAGTAAGAGAATTGATTTCTTCTGAAAGTATTCGAACTCCAAGGAAATTAATTTCTTTAATAGCTTTTTTGATCGCTCCAATATCTGGAATTGTACCTAATACTCCAGTAGTAGCATCTTTGTTACCTTTAATTGAAAGTTGGTGCGAGCGAAGAAATATATCACCATCAAAAGTTTTATTACCTCTTTCTTTTGCTACTTTACTCGGAGGAACTCTCACATTATTAGGTAGCTCAGTAAATCTTCTTGTAAGCGATATTAGTCAACAATTAGGTTACGGAGGTTTGGAATTATTTAGTTTGACTTCAATAGGAATTCCTGTATGGCTGATAGGTACAACCTATATGATTCTAGTTTCTGACATGCTTTTACCAGATAGAGGGAGAGATAAGGAGTTTATTAAAAATGGTGATATGAATATATATTTTACCGAAGTTACTATTCCCTCTACTTCAGAATTAGTTGGTCAATCTGTCAGAAATAGTAGATTGCAAAGACGATTTGACGTTGATGTTCTGGAATTGCAACGAAATGGAAAAGTTATTCTTCCTCCTTTGGCTGATAGAAAGATTGAACCTAATGATAGATTAATAATCCGCGTTACAAGGGCAGACTTATTTAGGCTGCAGCAGGAACATACTATTTTGTTAGGAGAAAACAAAACATCGTTCGATGGGGTTAATTTTTTCTCAGATGATGAAGGTACTAAGACCTTTGAAGCCTTGTTACCTGCTGGTTCAACTTTAGCCGGTGCAAGTTTGAGAGAATTAAGATTTAGGCAGCGTCATAATGCAACAGTTTTAGCATTAAGAAGAGGGCAGCAAACTGTTCAGGAGAGATTAGGCCAAGCTGTTTTAAGGGCCGGAGATGTTTTATTATTGCAAGCACCGCTAGATTCAATAAGAGGTTTGCAAGCTAGTAATGATTTGCTTATTTTAGATCAATTCGAAGATGACTTACCTTTTTTGATAAAAAAACCTATATCGATTGCAATTGCAATAGGAATGGTGGTTTTGCCTTCGGTTTCTAATATTCCATTAGTAGGTTCAGTTCTTTTGGCAGTGATTGCAATGGTTGCTTGTGGATGTTTAAGACCTGCAGAGATACAAAAATCAATCAGGTTAGACGTTATTTTATTGCTGGGATCTTTATCGTGTTTTAGTGTAGCTATGCAGATAACTGGATTAGCAGATGTAATTGCTGTTAATCTAAACTTTGCCCTTAACGGAATGCCTCTTTATTTTGCATTAGTCGTAATTTTTGTATCTACAGTTATTCTTACGCAATTTATAAGTAATGCTGCTTCGGTTGCTTTGATTTTGCCTGTTGCTATTGAATTCTCAAATGTTTTAGAAATTTCACCAAGCGCTTTAATAATGCTTGTTTTGTTCGGTGCAAGTCAATCTTTCTTGACTCCAATGGGTTATCAAACAAATTTAATGGTTTATGGTCCTGGAAGGTATAGATTTTTTGATATCACAAAATATGGAGCTGGATTAACACTTATAATGTCATTAACAGTGCCAGCATTGATAATTCTGAATTACGGGTAATATCGTGAAATTTACAAGTAAGGTTTATAAGTTTAAAGATGCTTACAAAAAGCTATCTGTACCACAATTTACTATTGTGACAGGCTTATTTATTATTTGCATTGGAACTTTAATGTTAAGTTCTCCATTATGTTCATCTTCAAAGGTTGGTTTGTGGGAAGCATTTTTTACATCTACTTCTGCAATAACCGTTACTGGCTTAACCATAATAGATATTGGTGTTGATTTAAATTTCTTTGGCCAAGTTTTCTTAGCTTTTATGCTTTTATCAGGTGGTCTAGGATTAATGGCTATTACGACATTTTTACAAGGCTTTGTTGTAAAGGGGACAAAGCTAAGAACTAGATTAGACAAAGGAAAGACTCTTGATGAATTTGGAGTTGGAGGAATTGGTAGAACTTTTCAAAGCATTGCTATTACTGCGATTAGTATCATTTCCTTGGGTGCAATTTTTTTATATTCTTTTGGATTTGTAGATATTCAAAATAATTGGGAGAGACTATGGTCCTCAATTTTTCACAGCATATCTGCATATAACAATGCAGGATTTTCTCTAAGGTCAAATAGTCTCCAAGACTATAGAGCAAATTATTTGGTTAATAGTGTTTTTATTTTTCTCATTGTTATGGGTGGATTGGGATGGCGTGTTATTGATGATATTTGGAGTAATAAAAGAAATCTTTCTTATAAGAAATTAAGCCTTCATTCCAGATTAGTTATTAGGACAAGTTTGTCTCTCATAGTATTCGGATCATTAGGATTATTTATCACTGAATCATTGCTAAATAGTCAATTTTTCAATGATTTGAATTTTTTTGAACGGCTATTGTCATCAATCTTTGAAACAGTAAGCGCAAGAACTGCAGGCTTTACAAATTACCCAATCTCCTTGAACTCTATATCAGATACTGGCCTTCTGTTATTAATGACTTTGATGTTTATTGGAGCAAGTACCGGAGGTACTGGTGGAGGCATAAAAACAACTACATTTATTGCTTTAATGGCTGCAACTAGATCAACCTTAAGAGGTCAGAAAGATGTAATTATTAGCAATAGATTAATTTCAGATAAAGTTATTCTAAAAGCAGTTGGAATAACAGTTGGATCTTTGCTTTTTGTTCTTTTAATGGCAATGTTGTTAAGTACAACAAATACCTTTGTTAAGAAAGAATCTTTCACATTCCTAGAAATTCTGTTCACTTGCATATCTGCATTTGCAACTGTTGGTTTTGATATTGGTTTAACTGCAAAATTAAATCATTTCGGCCAATTTATTCTTATTGTCGGCATGTTTGTGGGCAGACTTGGTATCCTTTTGCTTTTAAGTGCACTTTGGCAGGCTCTTTATAAGAGTAGAATAGATAGACAAAAGAGAATAGGCTATCCTAGGGCTGATCTTTATGTTTAGGATTGATTAAGTTTTATTATGGCTGATTGGTGGCAGTGGTCTCAAAAGAGAGAAAAAGAAGCCCTCACTTTTGCAGTTGTTGGCGTTGGAAGATTTGGAACTGCTGTTTGTAGAGAACTTATAAGTAACGGTGCAGATGTTTTGGCTGCAGATTATTCGGAAAAAGCTATTGATGATTTGAGACAATTGGAACCTTCTATAGAAGCTAGAGTTGTAGATTGTACTGATGAAGAGTCTATGAAGGAATCTGGAATACTTGAAATGAATACTGTTGTAGTAGGTATAAGTGAACCTATTGAAGCAAGTATAACTACGACACTTATTGCTAAAGATAGTGAAGGCAGCAAAGTGAAAAGAGTAATAGCAAGAGCCACGAGTGACTTGCATGAAAAAATGTTAAAAAGGGTAGGTGCAGACAAAGTTGTCTTTCCTTCCAGAATGCAAGGTGAGAGATTAGGTTTAGAACTAGTTAGACCAAATCTAATTGAAAGATTGGAACTTGATAACCAAACTGGTATAGATGAAATAACTGTTCCAGAGGAATTTATTGGAAGATCTTTGAGAGATTTGAATTTGCGGAAAAATTATTTAGTTAATGTTCTGGCAGCAGGACCTGCTGAAAAGTTAACAGTTAATCCACCAGCAAAATATATCTTAGAAAGAGGAAATATTTTGGTAGTAATGGGAAAAACTGTAGATTTACAAAAATTGCCTCAAAATTAATTTTTTTAATTAGATTTTTTATAGTATCTAATCCTTTGAGGAGCTCTTTTTAATCTTCTAACGCTTTGTTTTTCAAGTTCGTCTCTAAATCTATCGGTATTTAAATTATTTTCTGAAATAGATGATTTACTTTCTTTTTCGAAATATTTTTTTATACCTTCTTGTATTAATACTTTGGCCATATTACTAACTGTCCTAGATTCCTTATTAGCCAAAATAGTTAATTGCTCACATATTAATTCTGGAAGAACTACTTGAATTCTGGGGGATTTAGGCTTCCCATTAGTTGAGGTTTGGCGGGTAGCCATGATTCAAAGTTGATAACTGTTACTTATTAGTATACACAGTTAGTCAAGGATACTATCTTTGTGTATATTATTAGTAAGGAAATTTATGTCCGTATCAATTAATTGTTTTATTGTCCCATGAAAAATTCAAGAAAAATTGATTATCCTAAAAGGTCGATAATTGATAAACCAAAAAAAAGATTAGTCAATTCTGATTCTCACGATAATGAAAATAGTGACGTTTTGGTATCAGCTGTAATTAGTCCATATTTGTTAACTCATCTTCACCATATTCTTCAGCAGTCTGAGTATTATGCTCAAAAAGATGGTAGAAAATCTCATGCAGCTAACTTTGCGAAACTAAGAAAAGTTTTATGTTTAGACGCAAGAAGTATGGCAGACGCCTCTGCAAAAGAGATAAAAGATGTGGAAAATGATTTATCTAAAAATAAATATAATGAACAAAATGTAGCTTGAAGTAATAATCTATTAATAAATAGATTTTAAAAACATGTCCAGTAATGCTGAAAAGCTCTATAAGTTAATAGCCAACGATACCAAAAAGAAACAAAGTCTTTTTATGACAGCCTTAACTAATCCCAAAAAAGCCTTAGATAAAATATGTGACATTGGCAATGAGTTAAATATTTCTGTGACTAAAGAAGAGGTTATTGAATATTTGAGTACTATTGATGATGAAGCAACTAAAATGTGGATAATCAAGGCTCGAGGAGGTCTTTAGGAAAAGGTTTTGAATAATTATTATTTTGATTAGGAATAGGTTTTATTCTTTTGTTGTAGCCACCTCCACCAGCCAAAGTCCAAAAAAACCAATAACTTGGAATTGCAAGAGCTGCAGCTATGAAAATTACTACAATTTGTTCTATTCTTTTCATGATTTAATTTTATTCCACAAAATATTTTTTAGTAAATAAGCCACAGATTTTGTAAATTCTATTTTTAAAAAAGTGATTAGATTTGAAGGTGTAAGCAAAATTTATTCTACAGATGTTGTTTTAAAAAATATTAGTTGGGAGATTAAAAAAGGAGAAAAAGTTGGCTTAGTTGGTTCTAATGGTGCAGGTAAATCAACCCAATTTAAGATTTTAATTGGAGAGGAAGAGCAAACAAGTGGAACGATCATCAAAGAGGGAAATCCTAAAATTGCCCATTTAAAGCAAGAGTTTGATTGTAATTTGAATTTTTCAGTGAGACAGGAATTAGAAAGTTCTTTTAAAGATATACAAATTGTTGCCACTAAACTTTTAGAAATTGAGAATAAAATGAAATCTTTGGATATAAAAAAAAATTCTGACAAACTCGAAATATTTGTAAATCAACTTGCAAAATATCAAGCAAAATTTGAAGCGTTAGGTGGTTATAAAATGCAATCTGATGTAGAAAAAATATTACCAAAATTAGGCTTTTCTATAGAAGATGCTGATAAATTAGTTGGTAATTTTTCAGGCGGTTGGCAGATGAAAGTTGCACTCGGAAAAATAATTTTACAAAAACCTGATTTACTTTTACTGGACGAACCAACCAATCATTTAGATTTACAAACTATTTTTTGGTTGGAAGAATATTTATCATCGCTTAAAATTGCAGTAATAATAATTAGCCATGATAGATATTTCTTAGATAAATTATGTAAAAAGATAATTTTTGTAGATAGAGGAACATCCGAAACATATAATGGGAACTATTCTTTTTTTGTCGAACAGAAATCTTTGAATGAAGAATCAAAAAATAAGGCATATCAATTACAACAAAAAGAAATTGAGTTACAGAAGAGGTATATAGATAGATTTAGAGCTAGTGCAACTAGAAGTTCTCAAGCAAAAAGTAGAGAAAAACAATTAAAAAAGATTTCTAAAATTGAGGCTCCCATAGCAAAATCAAAAAGTCCTGTTTTTAATTTTCCAGAGTGCCCTCGCTCAGGAAAATTAGTTCTAAATATCAAAAATTTGTCTCATAGTTTCGATGATAAAATTCTTTTTTTAGATATCAATTTAAAGATTTCTTCTGGGGAGAAAATAGCAATATTAGGACCTAATGGCTGCGGCAAATCTACATTGCTTAAAATTATTATGAAAAAAATATCTCCTGAAATTGGAGAAATTAATCTTGGAAAACATAATATAATTACTAGCTATTATGAACAGAATCAGGCTGAAGCACTTTCACTTGACGGAAGGGTTATTGATTTAATATGTAACAAATCTCCAGAATGGTCCCAAAAAAAAGTTAGAACATTTTTAGGGGGTTTTGGCTTTCAAAATGAAACTGTTTTTAAATATATTAAACAACTCAGTGGTGGAGAAAAGGCAAGATTAGCATTGGCGCTTATGATTATTAAACCTAGTAATTTCCTTCTGTTGGACGAACCAACTAATCATTTGGATCTTCAATCTAAGGAAAACTTAGAATTAGCAATTAAAAATTATAAAGGTTCATTATTGATCATTTCTCATGATCGGTATTTTATATCAAAGGTTGCAAATAGAATTATTGAAATTAAAGATTCAAAGTTATTTTCATATGATGGTAATTACGAATATTTTTTAGAAAAAAATCAAATCCAAAAAATTTAATTACTTTTAATAAAATTTACAATTGGCTAAGTAAGATCACTCATTTATCTTTACATAGTTTATCGTCCTTGATTAATCTTAATAATACAAAAATAGGTTTTAATAATTAAAATGAAAAATTACGATTTCCAAGAAAAACATTGTCAAATTATTGATCCTATTGAAAATTATTTTGAATGCATTACTTCCTGCGATATAAGTGATGGCAAATGTATTTCTAGATGTGTGGAAATACTTAAAAGGAATGACAATTAAATTTTTTAGTTATTTTGTAGATTAGTAATATCAGTTGGTATTACTTTTAATTTAATAAATTTATTTTTACGTTTCAATAATATATTTACTTGTTTTTCGATACCATTTTTACTAATTTGTTCTATTACGTCTGAAGCGGTTTCAACATCTTTATCGTCTATTTTAATTAAAATATCATTGATCTTGATTCCACTTTTTTCAGCTGGGCTATTCGGTACTACATATCCAACTTTTACAACATTATTTTTTCTCTCAGAAATACTCTCTTCTATAAGGCTAATTCCAATCATAGGATGTATTACTTTCCCATTATTTAAAAGTTGATAGGCTATTTCCTTAGCTTTATTAATTGGAATTGCGAAACTCAAACCCGCTCCTGGTCCTGATCTTATCAACGTATTAATACCAATTACTTCTCCTTCGCTATTCAATAGTGGGCCTCCAGAATTGCCAGGATTAATAGCAGCGTCTGTTTGTATCAGTTCAAGTTTTTTATCATATATTCCTAATTGGGTTACGTTTCTATTTAGATTGCTAATAATACCAAGCGTAACTGTGTTTTCCAATCCGAATGGATTTCCAACTGCTATAGCCCAATCACCAACTTTAATCTTTGAAGAATCGCCCAATTTTGCTTTTGGCCAAGGACCTCTCCCTTCAATCTTTAGCACAGCTAAATCAGTAAAAGAGTCTTGGCCTATCAGTTTAGCGTTTAATTTTTTGCCATTGGTTAAACCAACAATTACCTTATCTGATCCATTCACTACATGAGCATTGGTCATTATGAGTCCATCTGCAAATATAAATCCACTGCCTTGGTTTTGCTCTATCCTTGGTCGATTTTCGTTGGGCAAATCTAATCCAAAAAATCTTTCAAAATATGGATCTAGAAATAGTTGAGAATTTCTTGGAAAATTTCTTTTTTTGACATATCTTTGAGTATCAATTGTCACCACAGCTGCACCGGTTCTTTCTACAGCTTTAGTTATAAAAGATTTGTTGGAATATAAATTAACTTCATTAATTTTTGGTTTACTTAATTGTTGGGATATGACTTTTGCAGGATATCTAATGCCCAATGTAATTAATAAAGCGCCTAGTAATAACTTTTGGATGTCTCTTTTCAATTTTGATTTTTTATGTTCTTCGGGAGATTTAATACACCATATCAGTATAATTTAAATATAACTAGTAATTAAATTTATTGAATATAGAGAATAATTTAATGACTTAAATTAGCTAAATTTCTTTTTTTCGGGCTATGATGTTAAGCATATAACAAACTAATCTATAAATTTTATGTCTATCCTATTTCCAATAATATATTCTGCAGCATTAACCTATTTAGTTTGGAAAGCTTTTAAAGTTATGTCTAATGGCTGGGGTATATCCGATAATAAAAATCAACGATTAAGTACTTCCAGTTTTAAACAAAAAAAGTACACAATACATCCAGAACTTTTAGATAAATCAGGAAACATAACAGAAGAGGAACTACTAACAATAAGATTTTCTAATGACAATGACACTACATTAGAAGAAAAAGGTTCAACAACTGATTAATCAAATTATATCTAAGGAAAAAAATTGGAATTAAGAACAAAAATTGTCTCAGCGGTATTAAGATCACTAAAGTTGCCCCCAAGGTTTCGTTTAAAAATCGTTAAAGAAGATCCAGTGAGACTTGAACTAAGTCTTACTCCTTCTTACGGTAAAAATCCAGTAATTGTTGGTATAGTTGAATCTTTAGACTTAGTTGCTCGAAGAGATAGAGAAGGTAGACTGCCCAGAGATCTTCAAGGGACTTGGGACTGGACTGTAAGACATGGAAAAGTTAGTACTGGAGGTTGGAATCCTATGTTAAAAGAAGCATTACAAACAATGTTTGATACAGGATTGCCAGCCATTGTATTTGAGGAGTTAACTGGAGATGAGTATCGACCCGTTGATGGTGTAAGACATGTTAAATAAATAATTAATTATTTATCATAAATTCTTCCTTAAAACGTTAAAATAATTTGATAGATAATCTAGTTAATTATGAATAGTGACAATCAACCAAGATTTGGCTTCGTAAATTTCGCTGAAACTTGGAATGGCCGAATGGCAATGATGGGTATTTTGATTGGACTTGGTACTGAATTAATTACTGGACAAAGTATTCTTCGACAAATTGGAATAGGTTAGTATTTTACTTAATTTCTTCTGCTTTTACTTCAATTGTACTTTCACTAGGCTTTTTACCTAATTGATTTTTTTTACTTATATTCTCTAAATCAGCACCGCAATTCATGCAGGTTTCACTTAAACCTAATGATATTGCCCCACAATTACTACATGTATTAATTTTTGATTTGTAAGAGTTAAAACCCATAAACACTAAAACTAATAATAAAAGCGGAATTAAAAATAAAAGAAGTAGGATATTTCCAACAAAGCTAATAAAAAAGTTAAATCCAAAAATTGGAATAACTATAAGTATGATTAATGAGTAGGTAAGAAGATTTTTATTAGCTTTTAGAAAATAATTCACCTTAGTAATCCTTATCTATAATTTCTTTTTTTATTTACTAAAGTCATACTAGCAATTACTACGCTCCAACACTGTCCAAAGTATAAAATCACTCCTAATAGCCATACCCACAAAGTAAGTACAAGAAAGCCTCCAATAAAACCGTATGCTTGAAATCTTACTCCTAGTGAGAGAATACTTTTACTTACTGCTAGGTTCAAGGTGGTTAGTCCAATTCCAATAAGAAAAGATCCAGGTAACAGTGGTTTTAATGGAACTTTTCTACTGGGTAAAAGTGCTTGTAATAAAAGAGCCATTAAAGAAAAGCCAATTAGTGGTATTGCAAACTGACCAACTTGTAATAGCGGCAACTTTAATAATAAATCAGAAATAAGATTATTAGATTTTGAAAGATTTTCTAAAACGTTACTTGGGATCATCCTAAGATTTGCACTAATTTGATCTAGTACCATTAAAAAACCAATAAAGAATACTATTAAAAAGGCTTCAACTCTATTTCGGAGAAACTTCGAAGCTTGGACTCTCCAAGCAGCATTAACTTTTTTAGAAGGAATTTCGTCCTCCCACAGCCTATCCGAACCTCTCTGAAGAGATAGATATGCATTTCCTGCGGTAAAAAGTAAAAACATAGCACCAAGAATACCTGCTCCAAAACCTTGATCTATCAAATTAAATAATGTTGTCTCTACTAAATCAACTACTGAAGGAGGTAAAAGCTGGGCAGCAATGGCAATTATTTGTTGATCTAATCCTTCTTGTTTTCCTAGGAACCATGAAGCTATTGAAAGGGAAATTAGAAGGATAGGAAAAAATGATTGAAGTGTGTAGTATGCAAATGCAGCGCTTAAATCAACACAGTCAGATTTACTCCATCGCTCACAAGCTCCCCATAAACTTTTAAGTATCCATGTTGAACTTCTTTGCATATTAGTTTTATTCAAATATTTTATTTATTTACTTAATTTTTATTGTATCTAATTAAGAAATTTTTCAAGCAATTTTTTATTTATGATGCAACTATTTTTTTAATAATAAATTGCCCCATGGCTTTAAAATTTCAAATTTTTCTATAGATCTACAAGCAATTAATGGAAAATTAACATCGCTCAAGTCTTGTCCTGAAACTAAATTTAGAGGATCAATTTCTAACCACTCTATAGAACAATTGAGTTCTTCTAATAGCAGCCAGGCTGCTGCAATATCCCATATTTTCGGAGTTGATTCTATTGCTCCGAAAGTTTGTCCCATCGCTACACTTGTAAGATTTAAACTCGATACACCTAAGAGTCTTATTTTCCCAGGAAATACTGAGTTTGGTTTTTTTTGTAAAATTTTTATTGATCTACTACATAAAGAAATGCATTCACTTTGACGATTATTTTGGCTAGGATCTATTTTATTGTTATTTAACCAAACCCCTTTACCTTTAATGGATACAAACTTTTTTTTCAATGTAGGAATTATTAAAAAAGAAGATTGTGGTTTACCATCAATGAACCTTGCTACAGATATAGACCAGTAAGGAATACCTGCAGCAAAATTTGTTGTTCCATCGAGTGGATCGACCACCCAGTAAGCTTTTGAATTTGGAATTAACTTTTGCCCTTCTTCACTAAGGACGCCTTCACCAGGAGCTATTGAAGCTAAGCCATCTACGATTGTTTTATCACTCCATAAATCACAACTTGTTAATAATGATCCATCTGCTTTATTGCTGGCGCTAATATTTCCAAAATCTTTTGTTTGACGTTGACTAACCAATTCAAATAAAGAATCTAACTCACGTAGTTGCTTACTAGTTAAATTTGGTGGATTCATCTTTATAAATTGCAAATAGACTCTGTACCCTTAATTTTAGTGTTATTACTACCCAAACAATTTTTACTTTTATCAAGGAAAGTTAATCTTTCTAATTCATCTATATTCAGATTGTAATTATATATTGCATTAATATTTTTTGATTTCGCATTACTTAATTCACTTTGCCTAACAAGAACATCCTTTAGAGTTGATATTCCTACATCATATCTAAGTCTGGAAAGCCTTACAGACTCTTTGCTAGATTCAATTTCTTTAAGAGAAGAGATTATTTTTTCTTCATTTAATTTAAGATTTAAATAGGCCTTACTTATGTTTGTGGTTAAAACATTTTTTAGATTTTCATAAGCATATTTTTCGGATTCTGAATCTGCTATTTTTGATTTGTAAGAGTTTTTATTTCGTCCGCCATCAAAAATACTCCATGCAAAATTTAGACTTATAGTATTTGTATAATTAGATCCAGATTTTTCAGAGTCGATATTAGTTGCTAGAGAGTCACCCTTTGAAAATGTACTAGATAACGAATTACTGATATAGATATTTGGCTTATTTTGAGCTAAAAAGCTCTCTGCTTGGCTTTTTTTGATTGATTTTTGAAGAATAAGGTTTTTTAAGGAAAGATTTTTATCCAAACCCTCATTAATATTCCTATTCAATTTATGATTCCAAAACCCTAAAAGATTGTGTTCTTTATGAGTTTCGAAATCTCCTTTAATGTTAAGAATCTCTTTAAGAGAAATTTTATTAATTTCATGTTCTATTTTCTTTTCATTAAGTGATTGTTGATCTCGAGATAATTGAGCTTCTGCTTCAAGAACTTCAAATTTTGTACCAATTCCAGCATCTAGCTTTGCTTTAGCATTTTCTAAACTTGTAATTGATAAATCAAGTGTGAATTTTTTATTTTGAATATCTTGATATGACTTTTTGTATTTGTGATATCTGATTCTTGCTTCTTGAATTAAATCTTTTTTCTTAATCTCATAATTATTTTCTGCAATTTTGTAATTTGTTTTGGCAATTTTAATTTCAAATCCTCTAAGCGGGGCAATTAGATCCCATTTAATGTTTAGGGAGGGATTAGCCGTAAATTGTGATGTTTTTAAAGTAGGTAAATTGCTATTGTACTTTTTACCTGCTACATATTTCGGTAACCCATTTGCTTGAAAATCTAAGGATGGGTATCTTTTGGCAATTTGACTGGAAAGATTGTAGCTTGCAGAGGCTACTAGGTTTTGAAATGATTTTAATTCTTGATTATTTAATATAAGTTTTTCTATTTCTTGATAATCAACAAAAGTAATATTTGATTTTTCTTCTAAAACATTATCAATGTAATTTTTTGTTTCGCTCGATAGAACATTAAAGGTATTCATACTTAGAGTAAGCGGCAATAATAAGAAAGGATTTATTACTCTTCTAAGCATGTTTTATAGTTTCGAAAATATTCGATTAACCAATCAAAGTATTAATAATATCATTTGAATCATCAAGAACGCGAATTTTAGTATTTATTTGATTCTCAACTTCTTGAATATTTTTATCATCTAAAAATAAATCAGTATTAATTTTTAACATAATAGATGGTATGTAAACAGCTTCTCCTAAATCCTTATTTTTTAGTCCGTAAATTAGATCTTCTCCAGTAAGAAGTCCTGTAACAACTTGATCTTGACCCCAATAAACACTTGGCAAACCATATAAGTTGACTTTCAAACCATCAATTAAGTTTAATTTCTTAACTGTAGGAATTAGGGCTTCATAAACTAATTTACCCACAATCCAACTAACATTTTTTGGCTTTTTTACTTTTTTGGGTAGATTTTTCGTCTTCTCTTTTAATGTTTCTAGAAATTTTCTAATAGTCCCAACTCCATTAGATTCTTGTGGCATATTTTCGTAAGTTATGTAACTAGGTAAATTTGTACCCGCAATTAAATACCATTCGTCTGCTAGCCAACAAAAACGAGTCCCAAGAGTACTCTGTAGAAAGGCTTGAATACTTTCTACATGTTTAATAGTTTTTTTTGCGTATTCTGTGCTTATTGATTTCAATCCATCATTCTCAGGTCTAAATTTTGTAAGTCCTACAGGCACTATTGCAACTGAAAGTACTGTTTGAGAGGTTTTTTTGTAGAATTCAGCAAGTTCTAAAATTGATTTCTCAAGAATATCCCCATCATTTATATCTGGACAAACAACAATTTGAGCATGTATTTGAATAGCGTTTTTTTCAAACCACGAAATTTGATCAAGTATCACTCCTGCTTTTTTATTTTTTAATAATTTTTCTCTTGTGGCGGGATCAGTAGCATGAACTGAAATAAAAAGTGGGGATAGTTTTTGCATGGCAATTCTTTCCCAGTCTTCTTTTTTTAAATTCGTAAGAGTCAAATAAGAGCCATATAGGAAACTTAATCTATAATCATCATCTTTTATATAAAGGCTTTTTCTTTTGCCGCTTGGCTGTTGATCAATAAAACAAAATGGACATCTATTATTGCATTGCTTAATTGAATCAAATAATGCATCTTTAAAATTTATACCTAAATTAACGTCTTGATCTTTTTCAATATTTATATTGTGAATCTCATGATTTTTATCTAAAACTGAAATGTCTAAAATTTCTTCACTAATCAGAATCTGATAATCAATTAAATCTCTTGGTTTTTTCCCATTAATACTAATAATTGAATCACCTGATTCAAATCCTATTTCTTCAGCAATAGAATTAGCTTCAATACTTTCAATTTCTGCAGGGTTTATTTTATA
Source organism: Prochlorococcus marinus str. SB (assembly GCF_000760115.1). Taxonomy (NCBI): domain Bacteria; kingdom Bacillati; phylum Cyanobacteriota; class Cyanophyceae; order Synechococcales; family Prochlorococcaceae; genus Prochlorococcus; species Prochlorococcus marinus. The sequence goes on along the minus strand of NZ_JNAS01000002.1, from coordinate 526,126 downwards.
AGTAATATTAGGAACCAAAAGATTACTGGGATCTTCAGTGTAATTAATTTCTTGCCACACAATTTAAGGCCAAATACTCTTATTAATATTTATTCTAAACTTATATATGACTCAAAGTGTATTAAATACTTTTAAAAAAGTAAATATAGGTGTGAAATTATGGGCCTTTTATTTATTAAAATATGGCATTCGCAGTTTTCTAAAACACGATTTAGATTAATTAAAATAAACTTTTTCATTGAAAGAATTAATTACAAAAAATTTAGAAGTAAAGGATAAATTCAACTATGAATCCCATAAGACAGTTGATTCATATGAAAATAGTTTTTTATCAAATCCTATATCTTTAAGATTGTGGTCTTCTTTTTTTGTAATTTTACCTATTTTTGTTCAAGCCCCTTGGGTTAGATTAGAACCAATAAGTGCTCTTTGTTTTACTTTTGTTATTGTCTTAGTGGCAATTGTTTTGAATCAGAAAGGATCAAATAAGTGGTTTATTGTCAGTTCATTATTACTTGGGATATCAGGTAGTTGGCTTGGTGGATGTTTGTTCTGGGGATGGTTAAGCCCATTTCCTATCCTACACATACCCGTTGAAGCTGTAGTTCTCCCATTGGCTTTAATTGGATTTGGTACTAATTGGAAAATAGGTTCAAGCTTTTATATCTCTTCTTTATTTGGAACCGCAGTTACCGACATTACAATATTTTTAATCGGAATCATGGATCAATGGAGGCAGGTAATTAAAGCAGATTCTGAAAATGCACCCATGATTCTTCAAAAAACTTCAGAGAGCCTTATTCAAATAAAATCATTATCTATTATCGTTTTTGTTGCTCTTATACTTTGGTTTATTTCAAAAGAAATTTTAGATTCTGGCACAATTAATACTACTAGTGGTAAAGCACTCTTAGTTTCTGGTTACGTAATTCAAACGACATTAATTGTTGATGGTATTTTTATTGTTTTAGCAATTCTGCAACCAACTTTTAGTGGCCTGGTTTAATGTTAAGGCCTCCATTTTCGCAAGAACCGATACCAATAAATAATTGGGATGTAATCGTTATAGGCGCTGGAGCTGCAGGCCTTATGACTTGTCTTGAATTACCCTCAAATTTAAAAGTGCTTCTTTTAAATAGAAATACTAGTAAGGTATCTTCTAGTAGATGGGCTCAAGGCGGAATTGCATCTGTTGTTAGACAAGATGATTCATTTGATCTTCATGCTGAGGATACTTTAAAAGCAGGTGATGGACTATGTGATTTTCAAGCTGTAGAAATGTTAGTTAAAGAAGCTCCAGGTTGTGTAGAGAGGTTGCAGAATTTAGGGATGATTTTTGATCAAAGTTCTGATCAACTAGCTACTACCTTGGAAGCAGCCCATTCACGAAGAAGAGTCTTACATGTTAAAGATCGTACTGGAAGAGCATTAGTTGAAGTTCTAGAAGATCATATTGAGAATAAAAAAAATATTCTTCACTGCAGGGGTGTAAGAGTAACTGAACTTCTCATTGAAAATAAAGAATGTAGAGGAGTTCAGGTTCTTGATGGAGCAAATTTGTATTGGATTAAATCTAGAGCTGTTGTTTTGGCTACAGGTGGGGGTGGACACTTATTCACAAACACAACAAATCCTGCTCAATCCTCTGGTGAAGGGATTGCTCTTGCATGGAAAGCAGGAGCTGCTATCGAAGATTTAGAGTTTGTTCAATTTCATCCAACAGCTTTAAAATTTTATGGTGCACCTTGCTTCTTAATATCTGAGGCACTTAGAGGGGAAGGAGCGATTTTAGTTGATAAAAATGGTGAAAGTCCAGTTAAAAATCTTGAAAATCGTGATCTAGCTTCTAGAGATCAGGTAAGTAGAGCAATTATGAAAAATATGCATGATAATAATGTAGACCATGTTGGCTTAGATCTTCGGTATATTGACCCAGAAAAAATTGTAGAGCGCTTCCCCACGATCTTAAGTCGATGTCAGGATTATGGCGTTAACCCCTTAAATGCAGTTATTCCCGTAGCTCCTGCAGCACATTATTGGATGGGAGGTGTTAAAACTGATCTAAATGCATCTTCAACAAGAAAAGGATTATATGCCGTTGGAGAAGTTGCTTCTACAGGTGTGCATGGTGCTAATAGACTGGCAAGTAATTCACTGATGGAGTGTCTTGTTTTCGCAAGAAAAATGTCTTCAATTGTTTTGAATGATCTTTCTAAATTTGAAAAATTTGATAGATCATTTCAAGAGTTTGATTTTGAAGATCCTAAAGAAGATCAAATTTCTATAATTGCTGAAAAAATTGATGAATTAAGAAAACTTTGTTGGTTAAATTTAGGGGTATCTCGAAATAAGGTAAATATGAGTCATTTTTTAAATTACATTCAAAATGATATAGATAAATTAAATAAAAATGATTTACTAAATAGTCTTGAAAAAATAAAATTTGATCAAAAAATAAAACTTAATGAACGTAATAGAAGAGCATTAAATCTTTTACTTGATTTAAAGAATAGACAAATAACCACCATAACTTTATTAAAAGCTTGTCTATTTAGAGAAGAAAGTAGAGGAGGGCATTATAGAGATGATTTCCCTGATAAAGATAAAAATTGGGAATGCCATACTAGACAACAGTTAGATCAAAAAATTCAAAAAAGATTAATTAAAAATTGAGATCTCCCTGATAGTCGGTTTTTGTTGCTAATTCATTTAATTCACGTGTACCACTAATAATTTCTCCATTTATTTCCCAAGAAGGAAAACCACTGATTCCTTTCGTTTGGCATAACTCATACTCATTATCTTTACCATCTTTAGCACACTCAACTACTTTTAATTCTTTAACTGCTTCCTTACCAAATAATTGTTTTTGATCGTGGCAATGCGGGCACCAGTATGCACTATACATAATAATATTGTTTTCACTTAAAAATTTTGCAAACCTTAACTTCTGGGGAGAGCTTGAAGTGGTAATTATTGGGGATACATTTTCAGTGGGGTTTGCAACATCAATTGCATTAGAGGGGTCAACGTTTGTTGACCAAATTAGGCCTCCCAGCAGGACACTAATGGCTAGAATGAAACCTCTAAAAATCATAGGTTCTCTACTTTCGAACTTTGCTCCAATCATAGAAATTATAAAGATAGAAAACGATAAAATTGCTGAAAGTATACAAAAAAAGCAATATGCTTGAATCTTAAAAAACATTATGTTTATCAATAAAAAGCTAAATGTTGATGACGCACAAGAAATTAGAAATATTAACCACCATAAAAACTTATTTAGTTTTTCTTTTGGGGAAATTAAATTAAGCGAGAGTACTATTGAGATAACTAATATTGATAAATATGTTATAAATCCTGCTAATGAAAGAGGTATATTAACTTGATCATTTTCAAATAAAGTACCCCAAGGACTATTTAAAACTGTTTCACAACCATTTTGTATGCCTGGGCATGAAAGCGAAGTAAATAATCCCCAGTTTTTTAAAGTAATCGAACCTGTATCAACTATGCCTATAGTGCTAAGAATTGCAATTATGATTTTTGGCCATTTCAAATCTTTTTGATTTCTTCTGTTTAAAGTCTTAAGGGCCATACAAAAAGAAAGTTTGTTATTTACATTATCTATCCTAATATTATCTTGGCATGAGAGTTATATACGAAATGCTGTATAAATCTTTTAATTCTTATTTTTCAAGTTGTGAAACAAAATAGTCTCAATGTAAAAGAAAAAAAACTATCTAAGGTTGCATTCAGTCATGTTGGTTGTGAGAAAAATCTTGTTGATACTGAACATATGCAAGGCTTACTAGATAAAGAGGGTTATGAAGTTGACAGCAATATAAATGATGCAAATGTTGTTGTTGTAAATACTTGCAGTTTTATTGAAACAGCTCGAGAAGAATCTATTAGAAAAATTCTAGAATATACAAATCAAGGAAAGGAAGTAATAGTTGCAGGCTGTATGGCTCAGCATTTTAAAGATGAGCTTATAAAAGAAATCCCTGAAATAAAAGGTTTGATTGGAACAGGAGATTATCAAAAGATAGCCAAGGTTTTAGACAGAGTAGAAAAAGGGGAAATCGTTAATGAAGTTTCAAAAATACCGGAATTTATTGCAGATGAGGAAATACCTCGTTTTGTAGATAAAAATAAATTTGTTTCTTATCTTCGCATTGCTGAAGGCTGCAACTATAATTGCGCTTTTTGTATTATTCCTAAGTTGAGAGGTCCTCAAAGAAGTAGAACAATAGAATCTATAGTTTCAGAAGCCAAAAGTCTTGCAAAACAGGGTATTCAAGAAATCATTTTAATTAGTCAAATAACAACTAATTATGGTCAAGATATTTATGGAAAACCATCATTAGCCAAACTTTTGAATGAGCTTTCTAAAGTTCCAATTCCTTGGATAAGGATACATTATGCTTATCCAACGGGTTTAACTGATGAAGTTATTAGAGCTTTCAAAGATTCAAAGAATATAGTGCCTTACTTTGATTTACCACTTCAGCATAGTCATCCAGATGTATTGAAGAGTATGAATAGACCTTGGCAGGCTTCTTTGAATGAATCAATTTTGGAAAAAATTAGAGAAGAAATCCCATCTGCTGTATTAAGAACTAGTCTCATTGTTGGATTTCCGGGAGAAAAAAAAGAACATTTTGAACATCTTCTCGAATTTTTGGATAGGCACAAATTTGATCATGTGGGAGTGTTTATTTTTTCTCCTGAAGAAGGAACTGCAGCTTTTCATTTGCCAAATAAAGTTTCCCTAGAGGTTGCAGAGGCAAGAAAAGATAACGTTATTTCAGTTCAACAAAATATCTCTAAAGATAAAAATCAGTCATATGTTGGTTCAAAAATGAAGATTTTGGTGGAAAAAATATCAGATAATAACGAATTAATAGGTCGGTCCTATAATTTTGCCCCTGAAATTGACGGAACAGTAATTTTATCTGTTATGGATAAAATTGATTTGAAAAATTATATTGGTAAATTTGTTGAAGCAAATATTTCTTTTGCAGATGAATATGATTTGTATGGAGAGACTATTAAAATTTACTAGTTTTTTAAATTAATTTAACTGCTCTTAAGAGCTTATCTAATGCGAAAGCAGCTCCAAAACCAAAACCAATAAATGCAAAATAGAAAATGATGTTCATTAATTTTTTAATTTTTATTTAATTTAACATCAGATGAACAGATTAGATTTTTTCGTTTAATTTCTTAATCTTGGATATATGGTAATTTTTTGTATAAACATTCTTCTGCTTTTTGTAGTTCCCTGCCTAAATATAGGGCATGGTCAAATCTGGTTATTAAGTCATTTCTTTCTTCAGTGATCATTATTCCAATTTGTTTCGCACTAATACCTTTAAAAACTGCATTACTAACTCTTTTATTTTGAGAGTTGCATTTAATTGGTTCATTTGTTTCAGGGTCAAGCGCATATCCGTCATCATTAATATTATTTAGAAAGTGCTCTAAAATTATTTTATTTTCTTCTAAATCTACTTTGATAATAAAATAACCGTTTGGATCCAAATCTATATATCGGTTGGATAAGTTATTATCAGTAATTGTTTTTTCATCGAAACTGTTCTTAGAATCCATTCTTAGAAGTTAATAAAAAACTATATTACTAATATAATCTTTGGTAAAGCTGAATAATTTTTTATTTAAAGGGTATAGATTTATTTTCAAAATCTATTTCCATCTCGGTTTGTTTATTCACTTCATTTAGCCAAGGATAAATTATTTTTTCCATATTTTTGTCAAACCACTTATGCATGCTAACGGTGCTTTTTGCAAAAAACCCTCTCCGTCTTTTATGTTTACCACCCGCTCCAGGATCAAACAAATGTATATTATTTTTTATTGCCCATTCAATTGGCTGGTAATAGCATAATTCAAAATGTAAATTAGATATTTCTTCTTGACTACCCCAATATCTACCCCATAGGTTGTTTTGATTTTTAACGCACATCGACATAGCAAAAATTTCATTTGAATCATGTTTTGATGCACCAAAAAGTAAAAGATTTCTTTTATTATCAATCAGTGTTTCGAAAAATGTAGATGTTAGATATTTACTTCCCCAAACCCCCCACCTTGAACAATGCTGTTCATAAAAATTATGCATTTTTTTGAGGATTTCTTGGTTGATATCATCTTCATTAAAAATTTCTACTTTAATGTCTTGTTTAGCAATTGATTTCCTCTCTTTTTTTATATTTTTTCTCTGATTAGAGTTAAATCTAGATAGAAAATCGTCAAATGTTTTTTCTCCATTACTCCTCCATTCACTGCTGGAGTTTATCCATTCATAGTATCCCAAAGATTTAAGATGGTTGCCCCAGCTTTCATCAATATATAAAAAATTACAACTTAGGATTTTGTTTGTAATTGCAAAGCTTTCGATATGGTTTATGAGTAAATTTGTAATCTCTTTCTTGTCTTTATTTTGTTTATAAAGAAATTGATATCCATTTACAGGACTATAAGGACTCATTCCAATTAATTTAGGGTAATAATTTAAATTCAGCTCTTGAGCCAATCTTGCAAATGATTGGTCAAAAATGAATTCTCCATAGCTATGATTTTTTAAAAAAAGTGGGGCAATTCCTAGTATTTCTTCATTTTTATAAGCAACAAAATATAGAGGCTGCCAACCAGTTTCTCTTGAAACACTTTTAGAGATCTCAAGGTTTTTAATCCAAGTCCATTCATAAAATGGATTTATTTCATTTGCTAATTCATTCCATATCTCCTTGGAGATTTCCTTAATTGACAATTTGACTTCAACTTTATATATTTTTTGGTTCATTTATTATTGAACTATTTCAAATCTTTTTGTAATGAACATGGATTTCATTATTCATTAAATTTTTAATTGATTTTATTTCCCATAGCCTTTTGAGATTAAAAATCGCATTTGTTTGTTCTGGAGGGATCCATGTATATATACCTCCAATAATTCGTGGAATTATTGTAATTTTTATATCTGTTATTAGATCCTCTTTTATGAATGAATTTATAAGTTTTGCACCTCCTAGCAGAGCTAAATCATTTATCCCTTGTTTTTTAAGTGAAATTAAAGTTTTTTTCCATGAATCTTCGAAAAAGAGTTCTTTCTCGAATTCATTATTCGACGAATTATCAACTTTACTTGAGCTTATTAGCCATCTTCTAATTGGTTGACGAAAGTATTTCCAATTACTGTTAAATTTTTTGCTATTTGAAGCAACTATAGAAATTGGTTGGCTTTTTGATATATGTATTCCGTCATTATCAGTGAGATTTTTAACTAGGTAAGTTGATTGATGAGCTATTAAAGTACCTAAACCAAAAATGGTGGCGTCAACCATTGATAAGTTTTGATTTAATATTTTTTTATCTTCATCGCTTCCAAGATGCGATTCTCCACCTCCAGGAAATGCAATTCTCCCATCAAGACTTGATGCTATAACAATTATTACTCTTGGGATATTCAAGTTTGCGTTACTAAACTATTTTCCAATTTTAACTTCAACGAATTGGTTAACTTTTGATCAACATAAATTTCTGCAGCATTATTTGGACTCTCTTGGAGTCTTATTTTGTGTAATATTGCACCAAGATTACATATTGGTTTTTTAAGAATATCAGAAATATATAAAGCTATATTTTCAGCAGTTGGAACACAATTATGGAAAAATTCGATGTCTTTATTAAGAAAAGTATGATCTAGTTGTTCAACAACTAAATCGTTAATTATCTCTTGGAGGGCAGATAAGTCGCAAACCATTCCTGTTCTTTTATCAATTTCTCCTTTTACAGTTATATCGACAAGATAGTTATGACCATGTCCATTAACTCTGGCACATTTCCCATAGATTTTTTTATTTTCATCAAAGGATATCTCTTCTTTTGCAAGTCTATGAGCGGCTGCAAAATGAGTTTGTACTGTTAAAAATGCTTCCATGTTTTTTCCAAAATAATCTGCCCATAAATTTGGGTTTTCATAAAGTCTTAGACTTGTAAGTGGTAAATCATCCTTCAGACGACTCCAAATGACCTTTACTAATGCTTCAGTTGTGGGAAGTATACCTTCTTGATTATTAACATTAAATTCAGGCCAGACATCATTTAAAAAACGAAAATCTAATTGTCCAGTAACCTTATCTTTAATGGAGTGTTTTACATCAGAGAGATTAAGTACCATTCCATCAGAGTCTAGTTCTCCACCCATTGAAACAATAAGTTCATAATTATGACCATGACCTGGTGCAATACTGCACTTTCCAAAAAGAGATAAATTTTCTTCTGGGCTTTTTTCAGGGAGCCAATAACGGTGACTAGAACTAAAGCAGGCACGTCGAGTTATGACGCATTCACGTCCTCTTCCATGAGATGGTTTGGATTGTGTAGAAGTCATAATTGTCTGCGATAATACTATCTTAAGGTTTTAAATACGCTTTTGTCTTTATGGAACAATCCATTATCGAAAAAACAGTTCATGCTATTAAGGGCAGAAGCATATTTTTAATAGGAATGATGGGTTCGGGCAAGTCACAAACTGGTTTGAAGCTGGCTGAATTATTGAAGTATAAATACATTGATTTGGATTCATTAATAGAGAAGTTGGCAAAAAAATCTATCAATCAAATTTTTAAGGACGAAGGAGAAGATAATTTCCGCGAAATAGAAGCAAACTGCCTTAAAGAAACTATCAAAATTCCTTCATTAGTAATCTCAACTGGGGGAGGAATAGTTACCAAATCGGAAAACTGGGGAATCTTAAGACAGGGAATAATTGCTTGGATAGATCTCGACAAAGATATAGCAATTGAAAGATTGAAAAATGAAATTGAAAATAGACCACTTCTTCAGGGAAAGAATCTAAATGATCTATATATGAGCATTTTTCAATCTAGAGAAAATTTGTATTCTCAAGCAGATTTAAGAATTCAAGTAAAAAAAGAAAATATTGAAGAAGTTGCTATGAAAATAATTAATGCAATTCATAAAGAAATAATCAGTTAATCTGGTTCAATTCTTACTGCAAACCATTTGATAACGTATCCTAATTTTATTTCTAATTCATAAGTACTTTCCAATAATTCTTCAAAAAATTCCTGATCAGGAACTTCTATATTTTGATATATTGTTTGTGTTTCTGTCTTACTAAGCCAATTCTTTAACCATAAAATTGCTTCTTGCTTTGATACAATTTTTTCCTTTGAATCTGGCTCTAATAATACATAATGATCTGATGCTCTTATTAGTGGATTTGACATAATGAAAATTATTCTTGGATTAATTCTTTGCTTGATTTTTCAAGGAATTTTTTTAGAAAGTTCTTTTGCTCTAGTAGATTCTAACGTACGAGAGTTTTTGGAAAATCGTGTAAATCAATGGCCAGAATTATATTTGCCAAATTTTAAATTATCGGATACTTCTAAGGATTTAATTTATCCTGAATGGTTCGAGGGGAATTGGCTTGTTACTTCTCAAGATATAGTTAATGATTCAGAAGAGCCAATTATTTATAAAGTAAATTTCTTTAAGAATGATTCAGATTTGATTGTTGGTAATCGTGCAAAAAATTCTGAATCTATTGGAAAAGCAATATTTGGTGAAACCTTAATCAAGGTTGTAAATGATCCTCAATCTATTAATAATCAAATTACTTATTTAAAAGATGATTTTTATATTGATTCAAGAATTACAGGGAGAAATCAGATCCAAGACAATGATATTTTTTTCGCAGATGAGCTAGTTATACAAACAGGACATAAACCAGGTGCTTCAAGGATTAATCAGGTAGAGACCATTAGTAAATTTCAAAAATGTTCCGAAGAAATATTGGAAGTTGATAATTCAATCAAACCATCAATTTGTGGAGTGCAATATGTTGCTTCTTATGGTTCAAAAGTTGGTGATCCTTCTATTCATGCTATCAAAACAAATAAATATAAATTGAAGTTTGAATTTATTGAGAGTTAGCACTAAAAAGATATTCTTCTAAGTTGTTCCTCCAAATGAAAAGATTCTCTAAATAAGGGTTGTTTATGTATTCTTGGCTACCCTCTCCTGAAAGAATTGGTCCTGCAGACTTTGGAAATTTAATAAGGGATAATTGAGCAGCAATTGAAATATCTGCAATTGATAAACTATCTCCAACTAAATATTTCTTGTTGATCAAGGATTTTGATAAAGCTTCCAGTAATTTTTGGAGTTCTAAATTTTCTTTAGAAGAAAAAACTACATTAGAAATTTTACTAAGATTTTTAAAAGGTAATTTATCAACAATACTTTTAACTGAAGAAGGTATTTCATCTGGAAGTAATGCAGTTCTTAGCTGTGGATTTTCTATTGCAGATTTTATTAAAGCTCTTCTACAAGTTGTAGCCATTGTAGTATCTGCCCAGTCTTCAATTAGTTTGCATTGTGCAAATAATATTGGATCCTCAGGAAAAAGTGGATTGTTTTCATTTTTTTTATCTATATATTCGCAAATAGTTGAAGAGTCATTAATAACTTGATCATTACTATCGACTATTACAGGTACTTGTTTTTGACCTGATAATTTAAAGATTTCAAATTGGCCTATGCCAGGTGTTACTTCTTCAACTCGATATTGTAGTTTTTTTGCGTGAAGAGCCATTCTTGTTTTTAAACAAAAAGCACTATGCCTAAATTGATATAATGTAATCATGCTGTTTAATGTTTGTTAAAACTTAGCTAAAAAAGTAATCTATTTGTGGAGCTGATGGGCGAATTTTTCTCTAATGTTGCGAGATATCCAAAGTATTTGATATCTATCATTGTTGGGGGACTTGTTGCTTTGCTTGAACCTTTATTCAAAAATAGATCAAATCCACTCACAATAGTAGGTTTGATATCTTCTGTATTAAGTGCTTTCATAACTGTTTATTTTGTCTTGCAAGCGATGACAAACCCAATAAATTTACAACCATAATGCCAAATAATTACCGTCTTGCAAAAGTTTCTTCTCTTTTGAAGAAAGAAATAACTCTTATTTTGCAGAATGATTTAGAAAATGATCTTATTAGAGATAATTTCGTCAATATTTCTAAGATTGATTTATCAGGTGATTTGCAACACTGTAAAATTTATATAACTTCAACTGCTCAAGAGAAAGTGAGGAAAGAAATTGTATTAAACTTGAATACTGCTAAAAGCTCTATAAGGCATAGTTTAGGAAAAAGAATTGAGATGAGAAGAGTTCCAGAGATAATTTTTAAAGACGATGTTGTTCTTGATAAAGGATTATCAGTCTTGAAACTTCTCGATGAATTAAAAAATAAAAATAAAAATCATAATGTTGAGGACAAGGATGCCAAAAGTTGATCTACCCCTTGATCAAAGAAATATAATTATTACTCGATCAAAAGAAGGGATATTGGATATAAAAAAGATATTTATAAGCAAGGGCGCTAATGTATTTGATTTACCTGCAATAAGTATTGCTGATCCTGATGATTTGAATCCTCTTGATGAAGCATTAAATCAAATAAATGATTTTCATTGGATTATTTTTTCCAGTAGTAATGGGATCAAATTTGTAGATAAGCGACTTAGATATTTTAATAGTTCATTAAAAGAATGTTCTAAAAAAACAAAAATCGCCGTAGTCGGAGAAAAAACCTCAAAAACTCTTGATGATTTTGGGATTAAGGCTGATTTCATACCTCCAGAATTTGTTGCTGAAAGTTTAATTGATAATTTCCCAGTATCTGGTTATGGACTTCGAGTTTTTGTACCAAGAGTTCAAACTGGGGGTAGGGATTTAATTGCAGATCAATTTAGAAAGGCTGGTTCTCGTGTATTTGAGGTTGCTGCATATGAAACTAGATGTCCTGAATCAATTCCGGAAGAAACAATTGATATTATTTCTAATCGAAAAGTCGATGCGATTATTTTCTCAAGCGGTAAAACCGTAGTAAATGCTGCTTTTTTACTAGAAAAAAAACTTGGTAAACAATGGTTAGAATATTTTGATCAAATTAAGTTATTAACTATTGGACCTCAGACAACAAAAATATGTAACAAGATTTTTGGAAGAGTTGATAGTCAGGCACAAAAATATACTTTTGAAGGACTACTAGATGTAGCAATTAATATTTTTAATTAGAAAAATTTTTTGTATAGTTCTTTTCAACTAAATCTTTGAACCTATCAATATTGGTCTGTAATTCGTTTGTAACCATTTTGCCTAAAATATTTTCTTCCATAAAACGAGCAATCATTTTTGGTAGTTCATAAGTTATTGCTAAATTTACCGTTGTGATTTGATCAGTTTTACTTTCGAAAACTACTGATCCCTCAGTTGGCAAACCTCCTATTGATTTCCATTTAAGTTTGCTTTTTTCAACCCTTTCTGTAATTTGAGCTTTCCATTTAAACTTAAAGCCATTTGCAGCTAAAGTCCATTCTGTTAAGTCTGGTAACGTATTAGTTTCTTCGTCAACTGTTTTTACAGATTCAATCCAGCTCATCCAAAGTGACATTGATTCTAAATCGCTCCATGTGTCCCATACATTTTCAAGAGGCGCATTAACGACTGTTATTACGTTATGTTTTAGCCAAGTACCCATTAATTAACTTACTGCAAGATTTTTTGCTAATTCGGCTTTCTTCTCTAAAATTGCGGCGGCAGCTAAATGACCACTCATTGTAGCTCCCTCCATAGAGTCTATATAATCTTGTTTTGTGTAACTACCAGCCATGAAGAAATTAGATATAGATGTTTTTTGATCTGGTCTGAAAGGTTCCATACCGGGAGCTTCTCTATAGAGTGATTGTGGAATTTGTACCACATTACTCCAAAGCAATTTAAGGTTTTTTGAGGATGGGAATAGACGGCGAACCTCTTTATCAATTTCTTTTGTAATTCTTTCTGTGGATCTTCCCATCCATCTATCGCCAGGAGTTAAAACACATTGGAGAAGCGATCCCATATCTTTTTTTCTATAGTCTGCTGGACTTGCTAGTGCTAAATCAGCAAAACAACTGAAAGAGGCATCAGCAGAATAAAGAAGGTTATCTAGTCCAATTGGTTCGTTTCCAGTATTATCTTTTTGTAATTCAGTAACCCAACCGTCATATCTTAATTGGATTGTGGCAACAGCTACAGCTCTAAGTTTTTTTAAACCTTCAAATTCTTTAAATTGATACCATTCTTTTGGAATTATTTTTTTTATTCCAGGAACATCACAGGCAGCTAGGAATTTATCTGCAAATACTGCCTTAATTCCTTCAGGAGAAGATATTTTTAATTGATTTACTGAATAAGAGGAAGATTCCTTTTCATAAATGATTTCTTCTACCTTATGGTTCAGATGTATTTTTGCTCCTTTGTTTGTGATGTAGTCGACGATCGGTTGAGTTAACCACTTATGAGGGGAACCTTTTAAAAGATTAAGTTTTGAGGCTTCTGTTTTTGAAGCAAACATCATGAATATAGTTAGCATGCATCTTGCTGAAATATCTTTGCAATTAATAAAACCTAATGCATATGCGATGGGATCCCACATTCTTTCTAAACTTTTTTCACTTCCACCATGGTTTAAAAACCATTCTTTAAAACTAATTCTATCCAGATCTCTAATTATTTTCATTGCGCCTTCATAGTCTATCAATCCTCTAACGATTGGACTTGTCCCTAAAGCTAAGGCATTTCTGAACTTATCTATCCAAGTAAGTTGTTCGGTGGTAAAAAAAGCTTTAAGTCCGTTAAATGGAGCACCTAAAGGGAATCTGAAGTCTAAAGATTTTAAATTACCACCATTATTGATAAATAGATGAGTATGATCTTTCGGGAGTAAATTGTCTAGAGCTCCCACTTTTTTCATTAATTTAAAAAGATTTGCATAATTATAAAAAAATACATGTAAACCCATTTCTATGTGGTTGCCATCCTTATCTTCCCAACTCCCTACTTTACCTCCCCAAAATGACCTGCTCTCGTAAATTTCTACTTCGTGACCTTCATCAACTAAATTGACTGCAGCTGTAAGACCAGCTAATCCAGAACCAACTATTGCAATTTTCACTTTTTCTTAGAATTATAACAAATCAAGTTTGGATAACGTTTGTTCTATGCATCCTATCGATTAAGTTTTTATATTATATATAGTAGAAATCCCTTGTTTATGGAAAATGTAGAAGTTAAACAGGAAATTAAAAATTCTGATGATGGCAAAGGTATCTTAATTACGAACGATGCTATAGAACAAATATCAAATTTATTGAAGGGCCAAAGTGATAAAAAAGCACTAAGGGTAGGAGTGAGATCAGGCGGTTGTAGTGGGATGAGTTATACGATGGATTTTATAGGAACTGATGCAATAAATCCCGACGATAAAGTTTATGATTATTCGTTAAAAGCTGATCAAAGCATTCAAGTAGTTTGTGATCCTAAAAGTCTTTTATATATTTATGGAATGCAGTTAGATTTTAGTAAGGAATTAATTGGCGGTGGCTTTAATTTTGTAAATCCCAATGCCTCTCAAACTTGCGGTTGTGGAAGCTCCTTTGCAGTTTAATAAATAATGAATAACGAAATTAATCCCATTGAAGAGGATTTTAATGAAGCTTTATCAAGATATAAAGCAGGGCAAGATTTAATTCCAATCGTTCAAGATTTTCAAAAAATTATACAGCAAATTCCAAATCATTTTGCTGCTTGGACTTGTTTATCATGGCTTCAATTACTTTTGAAAAATAATGAAGAAGCTTTGTCAGCTGCCAGACAAGCTGTTCGATTAAATCAGCAAGATCCACAAGCAAGAATGAATTTGTCTTTAGCTCTTTTGGCTACCAATAATAAAGGTGTTAGGGATCATATTGAGTTAATAAAAAAAATGTCTATGATGATGCCAGATGTGAAAAGTGAGTTGAAAGAATCTGTTGAAGACGGATTAAATAGATATCCAGATTGGCCTGAATTAACCAAAGTAAAAAAATGGTTGGAATTTTAGATTGTTTAAAATTTTAATATTAAGTAATGGGCATGGAGAAGATCTATCTGGCAGTCTATTAGCTAAACAATTCGTAAAAAGTGGTTATTCTGTTCATGCTTTGCCAATTGTTGGTATGGGAAACCATTACGAAAAAGAAAAAATTAAAATTATTGGTAAAACTAAAGAATTTAGAACTGGAGGAATTGGCTATAATACTTTCAAGGGAAGACTTACTGAGATATTAGGAGGAGAGATATTTTATCTTCTAAAGAGATTATATTTAACTTTTAAATTAAGAAAAAAATATGATTATTTTTTTGTAGTTGGAGATATTGTGCCAGTTTTTTTTGCATGGGTTTGTAAGAAAGATTTTTTTACATATCTAGTTGCTTATTCCAGCCATTATGAAGGGAAGTTGAAATTACCATGGCCCTCTAAATTTTTCTTTCTCTCACAAAAAGCAAAAAAAATATATGTCAGAGATTCCCTTACAGCTAATGATTTAACATTGCAATTAAAAAAGAAAGTGTCTTTTTTAGGCAATCCATTTATGGATAAGTTTTTTCCTAGAAACAAAGAATTAAATAAAGCTGAATTTAGTATTGGATTATTTCCAGGAAGTAGATTCCCTGAGATTTTAGATAATTTTGTTTTTATTTTAGAGGTATTAGAGGCATTGTCAGATTTAAGATATTTTCAAAAAATTCAGTTTAATTTTGCAATAGTTAATGCTCTATCTTCATCAAAAATAAAGGAGATATTTCAAAAAAGAGGATGGTTAAATATAGAAAATATAAAAGATGATAATCTCTTGAAATTCCAATATAAATTTTTAGAAGTAAATATATATTGGAATAATTTTGACAAAATATTATTGAAAAGTAGATGCTGTATTAGCATGGCAGGAACAGCAGCAGAGCAAGCGATTGGATTAGGAAAACCGGTTATTCAGATTGAAGGAAAAGGTCCACAATTTACAAAAACTTTTGCAGAAGCGCAAAGACGTTTGCTTGGAAAATATGTTTTTTGTGCCAGTAATTATAAAGATAAAAATGATCAAATCAATCAGACAATTAAATTGATCATAAAAATAATATACCTTATACAGCTAAATAAGAAGTTTATGATTTCATGTAATGAAAATGCTAAAAAAAGACTGGGTGAAAACAAAGCTTGTCCTAAAATCGTTGATGATATGAATATTGTTATAAAAAATGACTAAGGAGAATAATCAAAATAAGTTAAAACAAATTATCGATAATTTGTTATTAATAAATTTATTTACAGTCATTTTTTTTGCAATATTTTTTATTTTTGCAATTATCATGCAATTTAATGGGATATTTATTTTTATTAATTTTATTCAGATAGTTTGGAATCCTCTTGTGGTTCCATTGATAACAATTCTAATTATTGGTGCTTTAGTAAACGGTATTAATTCTTGGTGGAGGCGTAAATTGCTTTCTCAAGAAGAGGATATTTAAAAATATAATTTTTGAGTTTACTGCTAATTACTTTTTGTCCCTCTAAAACAACTTTCGCTCCATCTCCTAACAATATTTTTAAAACCGTTCCAGGCACTGGAAGTAAATTAGGTCTATTCAGACATTTGCCTAAAGTCTGAGAAAATTCTCTCATTAATACTGGATTTGGTGCAACAGCATTAAATACTCCCGAATACTTTTTATCAACTAATGCTTGAGTAATTAATGCACATAAATCCGTTCTATGAATCCAACTCATCCATTGCTTACCATCTCCAATTGGTCCACCTAATCCAACTTTAAATATAGGGAGCATTTTTCCTAATGCTCCTCCGTCTTTCTCAAGAACAATTCCAATTCTAAAAATAACTAACCTTGAGAAAAACGGCTTTTCAGCGGCGACCGCTTCCCATTTTTTGCAAAGATTAGATAAAAAGTCTTGTCCTCCAGGACTATTTTCTGTGAATTCACTAGACAAACTTGTACCGTAATAACCTATAGCTGATCCATTTATAATGACTTTTGGGTTGATTTTTAAATTTTTAAGGGTCTTCATCATAAATTTAGTGGTGTTAATACGACTATTTTCGATCTCCTGTTTTTGTTCAGAAGTCCATTTTTTTTCTGCTATGGGTTCTCCCATCAAGTTAATAATTCCATCTGTCTCTCTTAAAATATTTAGAAGATTTTCGTTATTCCAGTTTTTTTCTTTTGATAAATCTATTTGAAAAAATTTAAATTTATTGAAATCTAAATCAAGATTTAATTTACTAATGGGTTTTCTACTTACAATGTATATTTCGTGATTTTTATTAAGTAGTGTTGGTACTAATTCTTTACCAACAAATCCAGTGCAGCCAAGTAGTAAAAGACGCATATCTCATAGATGTTTATCATTTAAGGCTATTAAATTTTTTAGAAGTTTGTAATTATTATTCCGGTATAAATTTTTTTCAATAGTTTTCAAACAAGTTTTTGTATAATAAATTTCAAATAACTTTCTTGAATTTATTATGACAGATTCTATTCCAAAGAAGCCTCTCAAGAAAGGAAGCTTAGTTTTTGTAGATAGAGAAAATTATATAAAAAGTATCGAAGCGCTAGCCAGTGATGATGATCTACCTAATTATGTCTTTAAAGGTCCTGGAGAGATACTTTCAGTCAAAGAGGAATATGCTCAGGTTCGATGGCGCAGACCTGTTCCAGATGTTTGGTTGAAATTAGATCAACTTAAAGAATATACTCAATAAAATTTTTATATCTAAAAGTTTTTATTTTTTTTCTCTATAGACATCTTTGATTGTATTCTTTTTGCTTCTTTGATCATTTCTTTGCCATCAAATAAGTAATTATCTACGTATCCTTGTGTATATCTATCAAATTCTGATAGCGCATCTTTAACTTGTGAAAAACAATGATAAAGATCGAGGCCTAAAGCGGAAATAGACTTTGGAACTATTTTTTTGTTATAAATTTTTTCAACTTTTTCTATTTTCTTTTGTGAAAGAATAATATAACTGCAAAAATTATCCATTAGTTCGTCATCATATGGATCCGCAGATAGTTCTTTTATTTGGTTATTCAAAGGTTTAATGATTTGACTAATTAATCTATTTATCGGACTATAAATTTCTTTAATCCATGTTTCAACTTCTTTGTCCTTAATTGAGGAATTATGTTTTTTTGAATTAAATTTCTCTTCCCAATTTTCATTATAATGAATCAAATGATGAGCTGGAAAAGGAAAAACTGCTATCGTATTGTTTCTTTTTAATAGGGTCATTTAGAGTTTCCCAGGCATTTTGTATCGCAAGAAATCGTTCTTTCTTGCCGCCTGCATCTGGATGATGTTGCTTAACTAAAGAGCGATATGAAGATTTAATTTCACTTATGGTTGCATTTTGTTTGAGACCTAATTCTTCATATAAATTTTTTTCCATCTTTATAAATTATGCATTAAAGATAACCATCTTTTCTGGCTTGAATTGAAGTATTAGATTCAAACATTGCTGTTGATAAATATCTTTCTCCAAAACTTGGAAGAATAACTATCAATCTTTTATTCATTAGTTCTTTTCTTTTGCCGATTTTTATAGTTGCTGCTAAAGCTGCACCGCTGCTGATGCCAGATAAAAGTCCTTCCAATCTAGCTAATAAACGCCCATAATAAAATGCTTCATCGTCATCTATTTTTATAATTTCATCAATTAATTTTGTATCAAGAACTTTTGGTACAAAACCCGCGCCAATTCCTTGAATCGAATGAGACCCTGCTTTTTCTCCGGAAATCACAGCACTTTTTTTGGGCTCTACGGCATAAATTTTGCAATTTGGATTAACTTTTTTCAAAAAACGTGCACAACCAGTAATTGTTCCTCCTGTGCCTACTCCTGTAACTAGTCCATCTAAATTGTTATTTGATTGGGACCATATTTCTTGAGCCGTCGTTCTTTCATGAATATCTGGATTAGCAAAGTTTTCAAACTGATTAAATTGATAGCTATTTGCAATGGTTGCAGACAACTCATTAGCTAAATCTAAAGCTCCTTTCATTCCGTCTTTCCCAGGTGTTAGCTGTAATTCAGCTCCATATGCTCTCAACATTGCCCTTCTCTCAATACTCATCGTATCTGGCATAGTTAATATCAATTGATAGCCTTTTGCTGCGGCAACCATTGCTAATGCGATGCCAGTATTTCCACTAGTTGCTTCAATTAACGTTGTTTTATCTGGAGTTATCAATCCTTCTTCTTCAGCTTTACATAACATTGAATAAGCGATCCGATCCTTAACAGATGCTGATGGATTGAAACTTTCTAGTTTGGCTATTATTTCTGGATAACAATCAAAATACTTTCTGATTCGATTTAATTTAACTAATGGGGTATTTCCAACTAGAGAAGTTATATCATTCGCTATTTCCATGAAATTATTTTTAAAATTCAAAATAAAATCTCCTTCATCCATAATAATTGTATTTAAAGATCTTTTATATAATTTTCTCAAAAGAATTTAATTTAAATAACTTCTTGCTGAAAAATATTTAGTAATATAAGAGGTAGTTTTTATTATGATTATGTATTCGTTGGAACTAAGTCTGAGATATTCACCTTTTCCACTTTCAATTCAGAAGAAAGAATTTGATGATGTTAAAGGAATTTATGACGAAATAAAAAGTTCTATGAATGAAACTTTAGAATCATCACACTTGATCGAATTAAGGTGTGACAAAGTGCAAGATAAATTAATTGCTGTAAGAGCTAAAGAAATAATTTCTGTTCAGATATATGAAAAATCTTCAGTAGCAGGAGGAGCTAAAAGACCAGGATTTTCTCTCAACATAGATTAATAGAATTAATGCTAGATTCCTTTGAAAATGAAATACCTCATATTAACTTCAAAGATGTTTCTTTTTCATATCCTGGAGAAAAAGAAAATTTAATTTTTAAATGTAATTTATCAATAAAAAAACATGGATTTTGGATGGTCGTGGGTAAAAACGGGAGCGGAAAAAGTACTCTTTTAAAATTAATTAATGGAATAATCAAACCCAAAAATGGTGTTATCTACTCTAATGCAAATATTGGCATGGTGTTTCAAAACCCTGATCATCAAATATTGATGCCAAATTGTAGGAGTGAACTTCTGATTAATATTAATCAGAATATAAGTCAAAATGAAATTAATAAAAAGATTGAATATGTACTTGATCAGGTAGGAATGACTGGTTTTGAAAAAAGGCCAGTTCATACTTTGAGCGGTGGACAAAAACAACGCTTAACTATTGCAAGCGCTCTGATAAGTGATAGAAATTTTATTCTTTTAGATGAGCCTACAGCGTTACTTGATCAAACTAGTCAATTAAAAGTTTTACAAACTATTAAAAATCTTACAAGTGACCATCAAAAACCTTTATCGGCTTTGTGGATTACTCATCGTTATGAAGAATTAACTTATGCTGATGCAGTAGCAGAGTTGAAAAATGGTTTTTTATCTAGTTGGCAAGAACCATCAAAATTTCAATATAATTGACCGTTGTACTTGTCATAAGGGACTTTAAAGAGCTAAATTCATTCTATATTCCTCGGTAGCTCAGCGGTAGAGCGATCGACTGTTAATCGATTGGTCGCAGGTTCGAATCCCGCCCGGGGAGTTCAATTTTAAGATTTAACTTTCAGGAGACTTCAATAATGGTCTTTTTTTATTGTTTTGAATCTGAGCGAAGTGGGAATGGTGGGGAAATGGTGGGGAAGATATATTCTCGTGGTGGGGAAGATTTGTATGACTACAAAATGTAAGAGTAGAGATATTAGATGCTTTAAGGTTCTTGGTATAAATTCTGACTATTCATAAAATCAGAAATTATTAAAATCGCAAGCACAATCATTTTGATGTAAGATGTTGAACAATTTATGAAAAATACCTAAAAATTCATAAAAAATTTTTGTTATGACTACGGAATATTTTTATGAATGGGTAAGACTTTTAGGCACATCCTCCAGAGAGGATGTAGGAGCATTAACAACTGGAAGTGATGGATCTATTTATATTGCTGGATCTACAGCGGGTAATCTCGATGATCAAATAAGTTATGGTTCAGATCAAGATGCTTTTATTAGCAAGTTCAATCCTGATGGAACAAGAGAATGGACAAGACTTTTGGGTTCACAAGTACATGATTATGGACAAGCATTAACAACAGGAAGTGATGGATCAATTTATATCGCTGGTACTACAAGTGGTGATTTGGATGGTCAAATAAATAGTGGGGATCAAGATACCTTTATTTGCAAATTCTCTCCAGATGGGACCAAGGAGTGGACCAAACTTTTAGGCACATCCTACAGAGAGGATTTAGGAGCATTAACAACAGGAAGTGATGGATCCATTTATGTTGCCGGCATGACGAATGGCGATCTTGATGGTCAAACAAATTATGGTGGGAATGCTTATGGAGGGAATGTTGCATCTGCTGGATTTATTAGTAAATATCATCCTGACGGCACAAAAGAATGGACCAGACTTTTCGGTTCTGTCGGTTGGAGTATAAATGACGTTGCTTCCGCATTAACAACAGGAAGTGATGGATCCATTTATGTTGCTGGTTATACCGCAGGAAGAGATGCCTTTATTAGCAAATTCTCTCCAGATGGCGAAAAGCAATGGAATAGATTGTTAGGTAGTTATGCCACAATTGATTATGGAAATGCATTAACAACAGGAAGTGATGGATCCATTTATGTTGCTGGCATGACGAGTGGCGATCTTGATGGTCAAATAAATTATTTAATTAATGATGCATTTATTAGTAAATTCTCTCCAGATGGGACAAAGGAGTGGACCAGACTTGTAGGTACATACTCCTTTAATACAGCAAATGCATTAACAACAGGATTGGATGGATCAATTTATATCGCTGGACGTACAGAAACAAATAATCAAGATGCATTTATTAGCAAGTTCAATCCTGATGGCAAAAGAGAATGGACAACGCTTATAGGAAGTTCTCTTTACGAAGATGGGAGTGCATTAACAACTGGAAGTGATGGATCAATTTATATCGCTGGTACTACAAATGGTGATTTGGATGGTCAAACAAATAATGGTGGTTTAGATGCTTTTATAAGTAGGATGAGTTTTGCTGCCGCTAGATTAACTTTTTCATATGCTCCCACTGATATTTTTTTATCTGAGACAAGTTTTAACGAGCATATAAACTCTGGCGTTGTTGTTGCCACACTCTCAACAACTGATCCAGAATTTATCGATTCGCATAATTATCAATTTATAAGTGGAACTGGTGATACAGATAATGCTTTTTTTACCATTGAAGGAAGTAATTTAAAGATAAATTCATCACCGGATTACGAAAATAAATCCTCTTATAGTGTTCGTTTAAAAACAACAGATCTTGGAGGATTATCTTATGAAGAACAAGTTACTCTTAATGTAAATGATATAAATGAAGTTCCAACAGATATATATACAGATTTCGATTCAGGGGGATATATAATTAGTGAGAATATAAGTTCTGAGTCAGTTTTCACAACTTTAAGAACTAGTGATATAGATGATTCTGACTTCCATACTTATTCATTAGTTAGTGGAGAAGGTGATGAAGATAATGAACTTTTTACGATTCAAGGTGATCAATTAAAGATTAATATATCTCCAGATTATGAAACGCAATCTTCTTATAATGTCCGTCTAAAAACAATCGATAGTGGTGAATTGTCTTATGAAGAAGCATTCACTTTTTATTTGAGGAATTTAAATGAAATAGCGACAGATATATCATTATCATCAACAAGTTTTAATGAAAATATAAGTTCTGGGTCAGTTGTTGCAACATTATCAACAACAGATGACGATTCTTCTGATTCCCATACTTACTCTTTAGTAAGTGGTGCGGGAGATACTAATAATTCCTTATTTACTATTGAAGGAAGTAGTTTAAAGATAAATTCTTCACCGGATTATGAAAATAACTCTTCTTATAGTATTCGCTTAAAAACAACTGATAGGGGAGGGTTATTTTATGAAGAAGCAGTCACCTTAAGAGTCAATGATTTAATTGATCAGACTCCCACAGATATATCTACATCATCAACAAGTTTTAATGAAAATATAAGTTCTGGGTCAGTTGTTGCAACATTATCAACAACAGATGAGGATGCTTCTGATAGTCATACTTATGAATTAGCGAGCGGAACAGGGGATACAGATAATGCCTTATTTACTATTGAAGGAAGTGAATTAAAGATAAATTCTTCTCCGGATTATGAGACAAAATCAAGTTATTCTGTCCGTCTAAAAACAACAGATAGTGGTGGATTGTCTTATGAAGAAGCATTTACTTTCAGTGTTAATGACGTTAATGAAGTAGCAACAGATATATCTTTATCATCAGGAAGTTTTAATGAAAATATAGATGCAGGAAGTACAGTTGCAACATTATCAACTACCGATGAGGATGCTTCTGATACTCATACTTATTCGTTAGTAAGTGGAATTGGTGATACCGATAATAATTCTTTTACCATTGAAGGAAGTGAATTAAAGATAAATTCGTCACCAGATTATGAAACCCAGTCTTCTTACATTATTCGTTTAAAAACAACAGATAGTGGAGGATTGTCTTATGAAGAAGCAGTCACATTAACTGTTAATGATTTAATTGATGAAACGCCAAAAGATATCTTTTTAAATGTACCTGAATTCGAATGGACAAAACTTTTAGAAACTTATAGTCCAAAAGATCTTATCGAAGCAGGAATAATAGGATCAGATGGTTCTGTTTACATTGCAGGAGAAACTGAAGGAAATCTTGATGGTCAACCTAATAATGGTGATGATGATGTTTTCATAAGTAAATTCTCTGCTGATGGAGAAAAGCAGTGGACACAACTAATTGGTTCAAGCAAAAATGAAGAGGTATGGTCGATAACAACAGGACCAGATGGTTCTGTTTACATTGCAGGAGGAACTCAAGGAAATCTAGATGGTCAAAATAATAGTAGTGGTGATGATGCCTTTATTAGTAAATTCTCTGCTGATGGAGAAAAGCAGTGGACAAAACTTTTTGGTACTTATGGAGAAGACAATGCCTGGGGAATAACAACTGGACCAGATGGTTCTGTCTACATAACAGGAGAAACAAGAAATGGTTATGACGATGCCTTTATTAATAAATTCTCTGCTGATGGAGAAAAGCAGTGGACACAACTAATTGGTTCTAACCAAGAGGATGAGGGGCGAGGGATAACAATAGGATCAGATGGTTACATTTATATAGTTGGTGCTACTAAGGGAGATATAGATGGAGAAACCAATCCTAGTAATAATGCTCAATATGACTGGGATCTATCCCAAAGTAGATTCTCTGCATTTATAAGTAAACTATCCGTTAATGGAGAAAAAATATGGACACAAATCTTTGGATCTCTCGGAGAAGATGATGCCTTTGAGATAACAACAGGATTAGATGGTTCTGTTTATATCGCAGGAGAAACAACAGGTGATCTTGATGGTCAAACCAATAGTGGTGATAATGATCCATTTATAACTAAATTCTCTGCTGATGGAGAAAAGCAGTGGACAAAACTTTTAGGTACATCTTACGAGGATGTGGGATATGCCTTAACAAAAGGATTAGATGGATCAATATACATTACTGGTTATACGTATGGTGATCTTGATGGTCAAACCAATAGTGGAATTACTGATGCCTTCATTAGTAAATTCTCTGCTGATGGAGAAAAGCAGTGGACAAAACTTTTTGGTTCTAGTGAAGGTGATAGTGCTGCAGTTTTAGCAACAGGATTAGACGGATCTATTAAGATTCTGCATGGGACTGGGAATTTTGATAATACTAAATTATATGTGAGTAAATTTATCGATAATGGTAATACCATAAATGAAAATATTGAAGCAGGATCTATTGTTGCAAACTTATCAACAAATGATGCCAATCTTGAAGATACACATAGTTATACATTAGTAAGCGGAGATGGTGATACTGATAATGCTTTATTTACTATTGATGGAAGCAATTTAAAGATTAACTCTTCTCCAGATTATGAAACCAAAGACTCTTATAACATCAGATTAAAAACAACAGATAGTGCTGGTTTTTCTTACGAAGAAGCATTCACTTTTAATGTGAATGAACTTGATGATCTTAATGAATCACCTATTCTTTCATCTTCCAACTGGATATTAAATATAAATGACCTACACTTAACTCTTACTGGTTCTTCCGATATTAATGGAACTGGCAATATTCACGCTAATACAATAAAAGGTAATAGTGGTAAAAATACCCTAGATGGAGGTATTGGTGATGATATTCTTTATGGTAATGGTGGTAAAGATATTTTATTTGGTGGTTTAGGTGAAGATACTTTGTATGGAGGAACAAGTTCTGACATACTTTATGGAGGAGATGATAATGACAAATTATATGGAGGTTCTAGTTCTGATACCCTTTACGGAGATAAGGGAGATGATTATCTAAAAGGACATTCCAGTTCTGATAT
This sequence comes from Prochlorococcus marinus str. SB, assembly GCF_000760115.1. Taxonomy (NCBI): domain Bacteria; kingdom Bacillati; phylum Cyanobacteriota; class Cyanophyceae; order Synechococcales; family Prochlorococcaceae; genus Prochlorococcus; species Prochlorococcus marinus. Next base: position 500,632 of record NZ_JNAS01000002.1, on the reverse strand, counting down.
TCTTTACGGCGGTGAAGGTAATGATCATTTAAGGGGCGGAACAAGTTCTGACAAACTTTATGGCGGTATAGGTAATGATTTATTAAAAGGAGAGTCTAGCAGTGATGAACTTTATGGAGAAGATGGCGATGATGAATTATATGGAGGAACAAGCGCCGATAAACTTTATGGCGGTATAGGTAATGACAAACTATATGGAGATTCCAGTGCCGATAAATTATACGGAAACGATGGTGATGATTATTTAGAAGGTGGCAGTAGTAAAGATAGACTTTCTGGAGGTAATGGCGATGATGAATTACATGGAGGAACAAGTGCCGATAAACTTTATGGTGGTGCTGGTGCAGATCAATTATATGGCGATACCGGAGATGATTATCTAAAGGGACATTCTGGTGATGATATTTTATATGGTGGAGAAGATGATGATTACCTTAGAGGAGGTGATGATGGAGATTATTTATATGGAGAAAGTGGTGATGACAAATTAAAAGGAGAAAATGGAAATGATATTTTAACTGGAGGTTTAGGTAAAGATGATTTATATGGTGGTAGTGGAAATGATGTATTTAAATTAACTGCCGGAAGTGGGTATGACAGAATTAGAGATTTTAAAAAAGGAGAAGATAAAGTTGATATTGATGGTTTTGATTTTAATTCAATAAGAATTGTAGATACTGGCAAACATTCTAAAATTTACAATGGCAGCAAAGATTTATTAGCAATTGTCTATAATGAAGACGACATTTCGTTATCTGAAAATTCTTATTTGATTTAATTTTTTAAAAAATAATTTTAAGAGTTTTTACTGCTTTTATTTAAGTTTTAAGATTTTTACCAATCACTTCTTCTGTTATCTATCCATTCTTGAATTTGATATTTCATAAAAACCATTCTTACTGGCGATATTTTTCTTTTAGGAGGAAATTCTCTTCTTTTAACAAGTCTATTAATTGTTGAAACCGAAATCCCAAGAAGTTCTGATACTTCTTTGATGGTCATAAAAGGACGATTTTCTGAGTTCATATGGTGGGGAAATATATCAAAATCGCAAATTTCTTATGTCATATTTATTCATAAACCTTCAGGAAACATCACCTCGACTACCGCCCCCGTGGAGTTTAAAAATTAAAAAGTTATCCAAATTCACCCTAAAATGGTGACTTTTTTTTATTTCTTTGGGACCTTTTTGTTAAATAATGGTTTGCCGAAGGTATAATCAAATATATTTGATACAATAATAAGAACAGTATATAGAACATTAAAAATAATCAAAACTATAATATAAAGGGAAAATAGAAAATTTAAAAATTGTTGTTTAAGAACAGTAATTAGAACATTTTTCAAATTCTTCACAAAAATGAACAAAATAAGCTCTTTGATTGATGTTCATTTTTTAAAATTTAAATAAATTTTTTATTTATATCCTTTGAATTACAAGATCATTCAGAAAATTCTAGTCATCCCACATATCCTTTTTCTCTTGATCTAAATTATTCCTTTCAAGTAATTCTATTCTTTGCTTCTGAGAATCTATTTCGGTTTCAATTACGTTTTTATCGTCAATATATTTTGTTTGTATTTCTAAGATATTTATTTCAAATTGTTCTCCAAAAAAATCTGACATTTCTCTCCATGCTTCCATTTCCTCTTCTTTGCCAATAGTATCGTTTATCTGATGAGAAATAATTTCTGATACATATTGTTTAAGTTCTTGATGACTCATCGATTCAACTTTTTTTTGAATATAAAGTTCTTTAAGAGTTTCTAGTTGTTTTTTTGATAAATCAGAATAAATAATAGATTTCTTTTTCATTGATACTTAAATTTTTTTCAATATAGACAAAATCATGAGTTTCAACATTTTGGAGAAATTAAAAATTTAAACTTAGTTTAATAACTATTTGAGGACTGAAAATCTCCATTTAATCCAATTTTTCTAAACTTTATAATCGCAATGTAAATTAGATATTCTCTAAATTCGAACCATTATTTGTTTCTAAAAATCCTTTGATTATTAAGAAAAAGTGAATAGAATCGAAAGAAATTCTAAAATTTCAACTTTTTTAAAACTTGCAATTTCTATCTAATCTATTGCTATCACTAAGTTATTTCATTAATCTAATTGATAAAATTGTTTACAGTAATTCAGCAATCTTTATAAATTCTTGAGAGAATCATAATAATAAAAATTAATTTTAATTTAATAGTTCATAAATATGAAAATTTCAATCCTTTTAATTGAAGACGATCGTGATATGCGTGATTTGGTGGCTAAGCATTTAGAACATTCTGGCTTCGATGTCCAAAAAGCTGAAGATGGAATTAAAGGACAAGCATTAGCTCTTCAATATTCACCAGATTTAATACTTTTAGATCTAATGTTACCAAGTGTTGATGGTTTAACTTTATGCCAGCGACTAAGAAGAGATGAAAGAACATCAAATATACCAATTTTGATGATAACTGCGTTAGGCGGCCTTAAAGATAAAGTTACTGGGTTTAATTCTGGAGCAGATGATTACATTACTAAACCATTCGATTTAGAAGAATTATATGTACGCATTAAAGCTTTATTAAGAAGAACAAGTAGAGCACAATTAAATTCAAGTAACCAGCAAGAAATATTAAATTATGGCCCTTTAACTCTTGTTCCGGAAAGATTTGAAGCTATATGGTTTGAATCTCCTGTTAGGTTAACGCATCTTGAATTTGAACTTCTTCATTGTCTTTTGCAGAGACATGGTCAAACTGTATCGCCATCGCTAATTCTTAAAGAAGTATGGGGATACGAACCTGATGATGATATTGAGACCATAAGAGTTCATATTAGACACTTACGTACTAAACTGGAACCCGATCCACGCAAACCTATTTATATAAAAACTGTATACGGTGCTGGATATTGTCTTGAGTTACCTATTGGTTCTCAAGTAGAAGCTGCTAGGCAAGAGTTCATTCAAGCAAGAAATCCTGACTTGATAAAGTCTGCACTAGATTAACCTTAAATATCTTCCATCGAAATTTTTAAAAAAGCTATTTCCCATGCCAACCTAGGTTGAATTTTTTTTCTTAAGAGGTATTTTAAATTTTCAAGTTTTTTAACTAAACCGATATTTTTTGTTTTTCTCCACCAAATTGTTTGCATCAGATTTACTAAACAAATCTGTTGAAAAATTTCTAATTTTTCAGATATTGATTTTGATATTTCTAATATTTCCAGACTATTATTAATTGGAGAATCCAATTTACTTATAATTTCATCTGAAAAATCATTCAACATTTCAATATTTTTCAATAATTGATATGGAGAACCATTTGCAGAGTTTATTAAGTCTTTAAATTTTAATTTTGTATTTATCTTTAATTTATAAGTATCTAAATGTTCTTTTAAAATTGACTTTATTTGTTTATTAGAAAAAGATCGAAATCTGACGATTTGACATCTTGAGATGATCGTATCTAAGAGAAGGGTTAATTTAGATGTTAGTAAAATAAAAATGCCGTTACTAGGTTCTTCTAAGGTTTTTAAAAGGCAATTTGAGGCTGCTTCGTTTAAGAGGTGTGCATTAATAATTAAAACGATTTTTTTTTCTGAGTTTATTGATTTTTGACTAAGAAAAGTTTTAATATTGCGTATTTGAGCGATTCTAATAATCTCAGATCCACTTTTACTTGTTTTTTCAAGATCGAAACTTCCTGAACTTTTTGTTGCTAAAAGAGAATCAGGTTCAATAATTAAAAAATCAGGATGGTTATTGTTGGTAACTCTTTCTTCAACATTATCGCTTGGTGAAGAATGTTTGAAAATCTCTTTTATAAATTGAAGAGCAGTTTGCTTTTTGCCTACTCCTTCAGGACCATAAAATATATAACCATTTGCCAATGATTTGTTTTTAATTATGTTCTTAAGAAAGATATTGACTTCTTCATTCAAGAAAAAATTAGTTTTTTTAACCTCAATCATTTGTTATTAGAAAAATTATTTAGCAAAGTCTCTTTAATTTGATTAGAAATATTTTTAATATTTTGTGAAGCAGATATTACTTTCCAGTTTTTTTGTTTGGCAATTACTTTGAACCCTTCATTTACTTTTTCTAAAAATCTAATACCTTCTGATTCTATTCTGTCTGGAATTTCATTTTTTCTTCGGAATATGCTTTCTTCTGGAGAAATTTCTAAGAAGAAAGTGAGATCTGGAGTTGTTCCTTGACACACAATAGATTCAATATTTTTAATTATTTCTAAATTTATATTTCTTCCATAACCTTGATAAGCCAGTGTGGAATCGGAAAATCTATCACTTATTACCCAATCATTGTTATTTAAAGCAGGTGAAATAATTTTGGAAACGTGTTCAGCTCTATCTGCTGAATAAAGCAATAATTCTGCAAGAGATGAAGGTTTGTTATTTTCATTATTATCAAGAATCAGTCCTCTAAGTTTTTTTCCTAAAAGACTGCCTCCAGGCTCTCTAGTTGTGATTAATTTTGAACCTTTCTTTATTAGACCACTATTAGGAAGCCATTTAGATATTTCATCTATTTGGGTAGTTTTACCACATCCATCAATACCCTCAATAACGATAAATTTTCCTTTCATTTAATCCAATGATAAAGCATTAATTACAACTGTAATAGAGCTAATAGCCATCAATAATGCTGCTATTGAGGGAGTAAGAAGAATACCGTATTTAGGGAATAAAATTCCTGCGGCTAAAGGTATAGCTAATAAGTTGTAACCAAAAGCCCATGTTAGATTTTGCTTTATTTTTCTTATGGTTTTTTTTGAAAGATTTAAGGCGTAGGGTAATCCATTTAGTTGATCTCCCATTAATACTACATCTGCATTTGCCTTCGCTATTTGAGTCCCTGATCCTACCGCAATTCCTAAGTCTGAGGAAGCTAAGGCTGGTACATCATTAATACCATCACCAATCATTGCCACTTTATTATTGATTTTTAAATTTTCTATAGTCTTTAGCTTCATTTCAGGAAGAAGATCCCATTTTACTTCTGTTTCTTTACAACCAATTTTTTTTGCTAAAGCTAGGACTGTTTGTTTCCTATCGCCACTCAAAATGTTAATTTTAAATTTGTTTTCTCTCAAATTTTGAACTGTTTTAATTGAATCCTCTCTGAGTAAATCTCCTAACAAAATAAAGCCTAATAACTTATCTTTTATACTTACTCCAATGATAGTGTTCGTTTTTGTTTCTTCATTTTCAATGACTTTTTTTGCATCATGATCAATAATTATTCCTTTGCTTAGTAGCCATTCAATATTTCCAATATTAATAACTCCATCAATTGACTCAAGTTCTCCAGAAATACCTCGTCCTGAATGAGTGAAAATTTTTTTTATTGGAAATAAACTTAAATTTTCTTTTTTTGCCTCTTGAATTAAGGCATCTGCTATTGGATGTCTGCTTTCCTTTTCTAAACTGGCAGCTATTTTTAATAAAAATGAATGATCAGCATTATTTTTGTAATCAACAATGAAAGGCTTACCTTTTGTTAAGGTACCTGTCTTGTCAAAAATTATGTTATTAATTTTTGAAGCTATCTCTATTTTGTCCCCGCCTTTAAATAAAACCCCCTTTTTTGCTGCTTTACCTGATGCGACAGTTATTACAGTTGGGGTGGCTAAACCTAATGCACAAGGACAAGCTATCACTAAAACAGCAATTGACAATTGAATTGCTAAACTCAGGAAATTCTCAGCATTACTACCAAGTGAACTATGAAGTGTATGGCTTGAGTGAGTGATTAATTCATGATTGTGACTTAATAAATCAGGCCATATAGTTTTTGCCCCCTTCCACCAAAAGAAGAAGGTTAAAGTAGCAAAAATAAGCACAAAGTAAGTAAACTTACCTGCAATTTCATCAGCAATGCTTTGAATGCGAGGTTTTCTAGCGTTTACAGACTCAATAAGATTTACAAGTTTTGCAAGAGAAGAATCTCCTCCGACCTTTTTTACTTTTAGTCTAAGAGTTGAATTAAGATTTAAAGAACCACTAGATAGATTTTCGCCTTCTTTTACTTCTATAGGTTTGGATTCTCCAGTAATATGTGAAACATCAACATATGAATTACCTCGGGTAACAATGCAGTCAGCAGGTACTCTGTCACCTGCTAAAACTTGAATCTCTTGATCAGGCCTTAAAGTGTTTACTCTTATTGACTTTATTTGATTTTCTTCTGTGTAGATATTTGCCATTTCGGGTTGAAGATCTAACAATTCTCCAATGGATGAACCAGTTTGATATCTCGCTCTTTCTTCTAAGTAACGCCCAATCAGTATAAAGCCTAATAGCATAACTGGCTCATTAAAAAAACAAGGAAAACCAGTGGCCGGAAATATTAGGGATAGAAGACTTGTTGTATATGCGCTAATTACTCCAAGAGCTACTAAAGAATCCATATCGGGATGGTTCTTAATGAATGATTTTAATCCATTAATAATTATTCCTCTACCAGGAAATAATAGAGCTAATGTTGCTAATGAAGCGTGAAAAAATATATTACCTAATATTGGAAAATTTAAATATCTTCCTTCTGCTAGATGACCTAATCCTGAAAATAATAAAAGTAATAGCGCGAAAGTTAGTTTTTTCCATTGATTATTCCATTTCTTTTTTTTTTCTAATTCTGCTTTATTTATTTTTTTTGAAAAATCATTTATGTAAATCTTTGATGGGAAACCATTCTCTTTTAGATTTTCGAGAACTGATTCTATTTCTATATGTTTCTGGGTAATTTCAAAATATGCACTTTCAGTAAGCAAATTAACAGAAACATTTTCAATACCATCAGAATTATTCAATATTTTTTCAACAGTACTAACGCAACCTCCGCACTTCATTCCTGTCACTCTTAATTGAATGCTCTCCATACTTTTCACGATAGAAGCAAATTAATGTTTTGCTTTATAATTAACTATAATAATAAATGTAATAGACTTTTTAAATAGTTATTTTTTAAATTACTATATTAAATTTATTAGATTTAGAGCAGTGCCTAGTAATCAAAACAGAGACAATTTTATTGATAAAGCATTTACTGTAATTGCTGAATCTATTGTAAAAATAATGCCTATCGCAGAGAAAGAAAAAAAGGCATATATTTATTATAGAGATGGTTTAGCTGCACAAAATAATGGGGATTATTCAGAAGCATTAGAGTATTACAAAGAGAGCTTACTGCTTGAAGAAAATAAAATTGATAGGGGTGAGACTTTAAAAAATATGGCAATTATATATATGAGTAACGGTGAAGAGGATTTGTCTATTGAAACTTATGAAAAAGCATTAGTAGAAAATCCCAAACAGCCATCATGTCTTAAAAATATAGGTTTAATTTATGAAAAAAGGGGAAGATATGCTGAGCAAAATGGTGATTTAGATCAGAGAGATATTTGGTTTGATAAAGCTGCTGAGGTCTGGTCTAAAGCAGTGAGGCTTTATCCAGGTGGGTATCTAGATATTGAGAATTGGTTAAAAAACTCAGGGAGAAGCTCAATTGATATGTATCTTTGATTTTTTTATTTTGATAAAGAATAATCAACTGCTTCTTTAATATTAGATACCTCTTTGATATTTATTAAATTTTGAAAATTATTATTTAGTTCCTCTTCTAGTTTTGGCACTACGATATTTTTGATCCCTAGTCTTGCAGCTTCTTCTATCTTTGTTCGAAGGTTATTAGATTTTCTAACTTGACCGCTCAAACCCAATTCTCCAATAAATGAGCTACTTGCCAAAGGAGGAATATTTTTCAAACTTGATAAAATTGATATTGCGATACTTAAGTCAGATGATGGATCATTAATCTCAAAACCACCACCAGTAGCTATATAACAATCAAATTCAGATAATTTTATCCCTACGTGTTTTTCAATAACAGCTAGAATTTGATGCAATCTATTTATGCTTATTCCAGTTGTAGTTCGTCTTGGGTTGCTGTAGAAAGTTTTATTTACCAGTGCTTGTATATCAACTGCTAATGGTCGAGTGCCCTCATTTGTAATTGTAGTTGTTACACCCGAAATGTTTTCTTTATTTGTAAAAATTGAACTTGGATTTTTTATCTCTCTTAAACCCTCCTCAAGCATTTCAAAAATTCCAATCTCGAAGGTCGATCCAAATCGATTTTTTATACTTCTTAGTAATCTATGTGAGGAAATATTATCTCCTTCAAAGTTTATTACTGTATCAACTAAATGCTCTAGAGTTTTAGGGCCAGCTAATGCACCATCTTTTGTTACATGACCAATAATAAGAAGAGCAATATTATTGTCTTTGGCAAGATTTTGCAATTCAGATGAACATTCTCTAACTTGAGAAACCGATCCTGGAGAACTTTGCATTTCATGATTATGGATGGCTTGAATACTATCAATAATTGCGAAACTTGGATTTACACGTTTGATTTCTTCAATAATTAGGGATAAATTGGTTTCTGCAAAAATTTGTAAATCAATACTATTTTGATTTAATCTTTCCCATCTAATTTTTACTTGTTCTAAAGATTCTTCTGCAGTTATATATAAAACTTTCTCATTAAGAGATATTTTTCCTGCTGATTGAAGAACTATTGTGCTTTTACCTATTCCTGGTTCTCCTCCTAGCAAAACAACTGATCCAGGTACTATTCCACCTCCAAGCACTCGATCAAATTCTCTAAAACCACTTGTAAATCTTGATATTTTTCTTGATGAAATCTCGCTAAAAGGTATAGATTTTTTATTATTTTTTAAAGTTTTTATTTCTTGATATTTAGATCTCTTACTTTTTATTTCTTCAACTATGGAATTCCATGAGTTGCAATTCAGGCATCTACCAAAGTATTGAGAAGTTTCAGATCCGCAATTCTGACAAATAAAAGTAGATAATTTGCTAGACATTGAGTCTCTGAATGAAGTAAGGGAACTAGAATGTTTGGGATATTGCCCCTCTACAAGTTAGATTAGGTTAATAATAAATTCTCTTACTGATTAGCTAATAGAAACAAATGGCTCTATCTAGTCAAACTAAAGAAACTATACTTGTAGCTGATGACGAGGCAAGTATTAGAAGAATTCTGGAGACACGTCTCTCCATGATTGGCTACAAAGTTGTAACTGCAAGTGATGGCAAAGAAGCACTAAAGTTGTTTAAAGATTATGAACCTGATTTAGTAGTGCTCGACGTCATGATGCCAAAGTTAGATGGTTATGGAGTTTGTCAAGAGTTAAGGAAAGATTCTGATGTTCCAATTGTGATGTTAACTGCATTAGGAGATGTTGCAGATAGGATAACAGGTTTAGAATTAGGTGCTGATGATTACGTAGTAAAACCATTTAGCCCAAAGGAATTAGAAGCTAGAATTAGATGCGTTCTTAGGAGAATCGACAAAGAGCAAATTCCTGGAATGCCTAATTCAGGATTAATTTTGGTTACGGATATAAAAATTGATACAAATCGAAGACAAGTTTTTAAAAGTGATGAGAGAATTAGATTAACTGGTATGGAATTTAGTCTTTTAGAGCTTTTGGTGAGTAGGTCAGGAGAGCCATTTAGTAGAGGAGAAATTTTGAAAGAAGTTTGGGGATATACTCCTGAGAGGCATGTAGATACAAGAGTTGTCGATGTTCATATATCAAGATTAAGATCCAAACTGGAGGCTGATCCAGCAAATCCAGAATTGATATTGACAGCAAGGGGTACAGGATATCTTTTCCAGCGGATTGTCGATATTGCTCCTTTTGATGGTAAATAAATGGGGAAAGAAACAGCGCAAAAAATTAATAAGTCCAGAGCTATTAGAAGATTAGTAATTTGGTACAAAAGAAATTCGGCTGTGACTTCTATAGTCGATACTGCTGCTAGTTCTGCAGCAACCGCTAGTAATGTTGCGGGTAATATGGTTTCTGGTGCAGGATCAGTAGTAACAACAGCTAGCAATGTTGCAGGTAATGTTGCAGGTAATGTAGTTTCAAGTGCTGAATCTGTTGTTAATACTGCTACTAGTGTGGTTTCCAATGCTAGTTCAATAGCTAAAAATACATTACAGCCATTAGTTTTTGATCCATTAAAAAGATTACAAAATAACGATAATATATTAGATAGGGTGGAGGAATCTCAATCTAAAAGAATTTGGATCGCAGTTGATGGGATGGGTGGAGATTATGCTCCTGGCCCAATTCTTGAGGGTTGCCTAGAAGCAATAAGTAGATTTCCAATAAACATAAAGTTTGTCGGCAAAATTGAAAAAGTTAAAAATGCAGCAGAAAAAACTGGTTTAGCAGAATTATTAGAAAATGAAATAAATAATAATCGTCTTGAATTAATTGATAGTGGAGAGCCTATTGGCATGAATGAAGAAGCTACCGCGGTAAGAAAAAGGAAAAATGCAAGCATAAACGTTGCAATGGATTTAGTGAGAAATAATAAAGCTGAAGCTGTCTACTCAGCGGGTAATTCAGGCGCCATGATGGCTTCTGCCATATTTAGAATTGGAAGATTGAAAGGGATTGAGAGACCTGCTATAGGAGCATTGTTTCCAACAAGGGATCAAACTCGCCCAGTATTAGTTTTAGATGTCGGTGCAAATACTGACTGTAAGCCATCTTATCTGCATCAATTTGCTCTTCTAGGTAATATTTATGCAAAAGATGTCCTACAAGTACAAAAACCAAGAATTGGTCTTTTAAATATTGGAGAAGAAGAATGTAAAGGTAATGATTTAACCCTAAAAACATTTGAATTATTATCTTCTGAAAAAAGTTTTGATTTTGGAGGTAATTGTGAAGGACGAGATGTTTTATCAGGTAGTTTCGACGTGGTAGTCTGTGATGGATTTACTGGAAATATATTATTGAAATTTCTTGAATCTGTGGGAGGAGTTTTATTAGATATTTTGCGATCTGAGCTGCCTCGTGGAAGGCGGGGGAAAGTTGGTTCAGCTTTTTTAAAAAGTAATCTACTCAGAATTAAGAAAAGGTTAGATCATGCCGAACATGGAGGAGCTTTATTACTTGGGGTGAATGGTATTTGCGTTATTGGTCATGGAAGTAGCAAATCTTTATCAGTAGTTAGTGCTCTTCGCTTGGCTCACTCTGCAGTGAATCATGGTGTAATGGACAATTTAAATCAACTGCAAAAGCTTCAAGTTTTAAATTCATAAAACATATTGAGTCAAATTTATGTTTGACTAATATAAGTAACTAAAAAAATTCTTTTGGAAGGAATAAATTTTAATCAGATTGGAGTGTCATTCAAGGGAAGCGGAAGTTATGTACCTGATCAAATTTTAACCAATCAAAAAATTAGTCAAAAGGTTGATACAAGCAATGAATGGATACAATCAAGAACTGGTATTTCTGAGAGAAGAATCTCTGGTGTAAAAGATAATGTTACTGAGATGGGTTATAAGGCTGCTCTAACTGCTGTAGAAATGGCTAATTGGGATATTAAAACGATTGATTTAATTGTTTTAGCTACTTCTACTCCGCATGATTTATTTGGATCAGCCCCATCAATTCAAGCTAAATTAGGGGCAGTTAATGCTGTAGCTTTCGATTTAACTGCAGCTTGTAGTGGTTTTTTATTTGCCCTAATAACAGCCTCACAATTTTTAAAAGGGGGTAGTTTTAAAAGGGCTATTGTTATTGGAGCAGATCAATTATCAAGTTTTGTTGATTGGAACGATAGAAGAAGTTGTATTCTCTTTGGAGATGGTGCCGGTGCATTAGCAATAGAAGCCACAAATGAATTTGATAATTTTATAGGTTTTGATATGAGAACTGATGGTGGAAGGGGTTCTTTTCTTAATCTTCCATCAAAAAAGAATAAGGATTCAATAGTTGATGAAATTGACTTTTTAAGTGGAGGTTTTTCTCCAATTCAGATGAATGGTCAGGAAGTTTATAAATTCGCAGTTAAAGAAGTTCCCCTAATTCTTGAAAAGTTGTTGAAAAAAATGAAATATAATTCTGATCAAGTTGATTGGCTCTTGCTGCATCAAGCTAATCAAAGAATATTAGATTCTGTAGGAGAAAGGTTAAAAATTCCCAGAGAAAAGATTCTTAGTAATTTACAAAAATATGGCAATACGTCAGCAGCAACAATTCCACTAATGATGGATGAGGCTATTAGGGATTATAGAATTAAACAAAATGATATTATTGCTACAAGTGGTTTCGGTGCTGGGTTAAGTTGGGGTGCAGCCCTAATTAAATGGGGTTAAAAACAAAATAGTAAAATTATGACAGTTGCATGGGTATTCCCTGGACAGGGTTCGCAAAAAATTGGAATGGCAAAACAAATTGAAAATTTGCCGAGCACAAAAAAGAGGTTTAGTTATGCTTCTGAGATATTTGAGAGAAATTTATTTGAAATTTGCGAGTTGAATTCTGATCCAACAAATCCTCTTAATGATTTAAACAATACAAGAAATACACAAATCTGTCTTTTTTTGGTTGAATCAATTTTATTAGATGCCTTAAAAGAAAATGGTTTTAAACCAAATTATGTTGCTGGGCATAGTCTGGGAGAAATAACAGCATTATATTCTGCCGATGTTTTTTCATTCGAAGATTGTGTATCACTAATTAAAGTAAGATCTCAATTAATGGTAAATGCCGGGAAAGGATCTATGGCAGCAGTAATTGGTTTTGATAGAAATGAACTTGATTTGTTAGTCAAAAAAAGTGAAAATGTTGTAATTGCTAATGATAATAGCTCTTCCCAAGTTGTCTTATCAGGATCTAATGAAGAGTTAGACAATTTATCGAAAGAAATTTCTTGTAAAAGATTCCTAAAATTAAATGTTTCAGGTGCATTCCATTCACCATTCATGGATGAGCCTGCAGTTAAATTTTCTGAGTATTTAAAACAGATTAAGTTTAAAAATCCTTCTTTCCCAGTAATTAGTAATTATGAACCTTCATTATGTGATGATCCTAATGAGCTTAAAACTAGATTGGAAAATCAAATGTGTAATGGCGTAAGGTGGCGAGAAACTATGGATTTAATGGCAAAAGATAATGATCTACATTTTGTTGAAATTGGCCCATCAAATGTGCTTAGCGGTTTAGCAAAAAGACACATTAAAGATTTAAAAATTTCTCAAGTTTCATCTTCCAGTCAAATAAATTATTAATAAAGCATGAAAAATGATGTTTTTCAAAAATTAATCTATCAATTAGTTAGCAAACTTTTTGTATTGCCAATTTATAAATTTGTATTTAGAGGTTATTTAATAGGTAGAGAAAATATTCCACAAAAAAATTCTTTTATAATGGTTTCTAATCATGGTTCTTTGCTTGACCCTCCTTTGTTAGGACATGCTCTTGGACGTAATATATCTTTCATGGCCAAGGCCGAGCTATTTAAAGTACCTTTACTTGGTTTTATTATCAAGGCTTGTGGAGCTTATCCTGTAAAAAGAGGAATTGTTGATAAGAATACCATTAAAACAGCATGTAAAAAATTATCAAATGATAATTGTATTGGAATATTTATTGATGGTACGCGTCAAAAAAATGGTCTAGTGAACAGGCCCAAACAAGGTGCAGCATTATTAGCTTATAAAAATCAAAAATTATTATTGCCTGTTGCAATAGTTAATTCTCATAGACTAATAAGATTTAAATTCTTTATTCCTTTGTTTTCAAAAATAGTGATTAAAGTAGGAAAACCTGTTCAACCTCCACATAGTTCATCAAGAGATGATCTAAATTCTGTAACAATATCCCTTCAAGATAAAATTAATAATTTGCTTGGATAAATATTTAGTTAATTGGAGAAATGGGGTAAAGAGGCAAAACTTTTCTCCAAGAATCTAAATTTGAATTTAAGAAATTTTTATTTGCTAAGTTTAATAGCTCTTTTAAATCTTCTTTATCATCATAACTAGCCTCAAAAGTAAGTTCTTTGCAATCAAGTTCTTTAATAACTTTTGGTAAAACTATTTCTCGAATAACAAGATCCGAGGAGTTTTTTTCTTTATGATAAATTTCATATTTACCTGCAATAAAACCCTTTCGTTTTAATTTTTTATAAATCCAAAATGATTTTTTGTTTGTAAAGATATTATTTTTTGATGCAATTCTTTTTGCCATTATTTCAAATGAACTAAAACTGTCTAGAGGACAATTTATTTGTTGTGAGATAGTTCTTGCTAAAACCACAATAAGTCGTGAAGCATTAAAATTTGCAGGCCCGATGCTGACAGACAACTTATTTATTTTTTGTAAATTTTCTTTTGAAATGAATTTGTTAAGATCATTAATTAAATTGTTGCAAAGGTCATTATCAAATTTTTTGATAAATAATTCATCAGATTCTAGGGTATTGTTTTTTCTATACCCAAAGCCAAATGAATTGTCTGTGCTATGGATTACTAATGTAGGGTAATTTTCTCTTTGTTTAAGTTTAATTGTCATTTATTACCTTTAAACAGGTAATTCCATACCTGGATTACACTTAGACCATTTACCAAATTCATTTTCAAAACTTTCACAAGATTGAACATCCCAATCAGTTTTATAATCACCATTATTATCTTTAACTATATTGACATGAATGAATGGTTTTTTTGCTTTAAAATCAGGTAGATCACAAATATGATCAACACCATGATTATTCTCAACATCATGATAAGTGATACATCTATCAACCCATTTACAGTTGATGCAAATGCACATAATAAATAAATAATATGAAAAATAGCTTTCACACAGATCATACACTAATAATTGATGAATTAGAAAAAAGTATAAAATTTCATAATTTAGATTTTATGTTAGGTTTTTTACCTAAAGGATCATATTTGGTTGGTGGATACATAAGAGATATTATTTTGGGAAGAAAAACTGAAAAGTTAGATGTTGATATTGTGGTACCTTTAAATGCAATTGAAATTGGTAAAAAGATTGCAGATAATATTGGATCAAAATTTATTATTTTAGATAAAAAAAGAGAAGTAGTAAGAATTATTCTTAACAATATTTATATTGATATTGCTAATCAAGTTTCATCTTCCATAGAAGGAGATTTATGTTCTAGAGACTTTTCGATCAATTCAATTGCTTTTTTATTTGATAAGAAGAGTTTGTTTGATCCATTAAATGGTCTTAAAGATCTTGAGATTTCTTTGCTTAGAACTCATTCTGAAAACAATTTATTAAATGATCCTTTACGAATTTTGAGATGTTTTCGATTTGTTTCAGAATTGAATTTTAAAATTGATTTGAGATTAGTTGATTTTATAAAAAAAAATAAAAGGAACTTATATCTTGTCGCAAAAGAGAGAATTACTTATGAAATACAGAAAATAGTAAATGGAGCAAATGCTCTTGATGCAGTATTGTTGATAAAAAAACTAAATATATTTGATACTGAAAATTTATTTGAAGATTCTTTTTTTTTGGATTTACAGAAAATTAATTATGGAGAACTTGATCAAGAAGAAAAAGATAAATATTTACCATCATTTTTTATTTCTCAAATCTTAAATGTTGTAACTTTAGAGAAACTGAAATTTAGTAAAGCTGATATTGCAAAAACTAAGTTATTGCGAAAATGGCATCTTTTCTTGAAAAACAAAAATATCGCTCAGTTAGATGAATTTGACAGATTTAAATTACATCAAGAATTAGAAATGTTTCTTCCATCTTTTATTTTTTATTTACCTCAAAACTTACAATTAGAATGGCTTAATAGATGGCGTGACAAAGATGATAAATTATTTCATCCCTCAAACTTAGTTAATGGTGATGTAATTAAAAAAAATTTGGAAATCAAGGATGGACCTATCTTGGGAGAGCTTTTACAGTATCTTTCTAAAGAACTTGCGTATAAGAGATTGAATAATTTTGATGAAGCTATTTATAAAGCAAAGCGATGGATTGAACAAAATGCGCCAAAATGTGATTAAATACACATAGCTTAGTTTTGTTTAGAAGTTCAGACTTCAAAATCATTTTTAAAAATTTATGAGTATTCGCATTTACATTGGCAATTTACCACAAGGATTTAATCCAAAAGAATTTGATACACTTTTAAAGTCAGTTTCTGACTCGATTAGATTTAAGGCAGTTTTAGATAAGGAAACTAAGGAATGCAGGGGATTTGGTTTTGCAACTTCAAATAATGAAGATAATGCTAATTTATTAATTCAAAAATTAAATGGTTTTGAATTTAATGGTTCTAAATTAAGAGTAGAGCTATCAGAAAAGAAAGATTCTGCTTCAAATAAAAGAAATAGTGGAAAATCAAATAAGAATAAGAAGAGGAAAGACTTTAAGAAAATTGTTCACAGTGATGCTCCTAATTTAGAAGCTCCTGATCCAAGATGGGCAGGAGAACTATCTAAATTAAAAGATTTGTTGGCTAACCAGAAGACTCCTGCTTAGTCATTTAATTCGAGAAATTAAAAAAGATATAGGAATTTCAAAAGCTTTTACTGAATTTTTTACAAAAGCTCTATTATTAAACACATCATAGTCTAGCCTTTCTATAGAATCTAATATTCCTCTGTAAAGACGTAAGGATGTCCAAACAGGCCATCTTGCGTCAGAAGATAACCATTTGATTCCATCTTCAGATTTCTGGAACCAATCGCGAGCCCTGGTTAATTGAAATTTCATTAGTGCTTTCCATTGTTTGTTTATTTCACCTTTTAAAAGTTTGTCTTCAGAATAATTAAATTTTTCAATATCTTCTTGAGGAAGATAAATTCTACCTCTTTGCCTATCTTCGCCGACATCTCTTAAAATATTTGTTAATTGATTAGCTATACCTAAAGCTATAGCGGCTTCTGAGGGGTCAGGTTTGGCACTCCATGGAGCGGATGTGTAAGCACTATCAATGCCCATGACGTTCTGAGTCATCAAACCAACTGTCCCTGCTACTCTATAACAATAGAGTTTTAATTCATCAAAATCTTTGTATCTAAATTTATTAAGATCCATTCTCTGGCCATCTATCATGTCTAGATATGGTTGAATACTTTGTGGATATTTTTCGATGGTGTCTAGTAGAACGGCATCTAATTCCGATTTAATGTTGCCTTTAAAAACATTCTTTGTATTTTCTTCCCATACATTTAAATTTTCTGCAAGTTCATCTTGCGATTTTGTTGAAGCTTCTAAGCTATCCATTATTTCATCTGTTCTTCTACACCAAACATAAATAGCCCAAATAGCTTTTCTTTTCTCTACAGGTAGCAGAAGGGTTCCCAAGTAAAAGGTTTTAGCCCATTTTTGGGTTTCTTTTCGGCATATCTCATATGCTTGATCTAGTTGAGAAATTGAATTTTTCAAAAAGTTTTAGATTAATTTTTAAATTACTGGAATGTAAATCTTATGAAGAAACATTTTGAGGAGTTTTGGAATATTCCTTATTGATTGATTCCGCGCATAATTTACCACTTAAAACAGCTCCTTCCATAGATGCTAAGTATTTTTGCATAGTATAATCACCTGCTAAAAAGAAGTTTTTTATAGGAGATTTTTGACTAGGTCTGAACTCTTGGCATCCAGGAACTGCTTTGTAAACAGATCTTGGAGTTTTGACTACTTTATATTTTCGTAAGTTTGTTTTATCGTCTCCCATGAAATGCGTTGGGAATAATTTTTTGAGTTCCTCCATAGTTGCATCAACAATATCCTGATCACTCCTATTTATCCAATCTTTTGCTGGTGCAAAAACTAATTCAAGCATTGATCTATTTGGATCTTCATATTCTTTGCAGGTGATACTCATATCTGCATAAACACTGAGGAGAGGTGATCTGCTGAATAATAAATGATCAATATCTGTTAATTTTTTGTCAAACCATAAATGGATATTAATGACTGGCACACCATTTAAACCATCTAATTTAGAAAATGCATCTAACCCTTTCCATTGTTTTGGGATCATTAATTTAAAGAGATCTACGGGCATTGCACTTACATAAGCATCAGCCGTTAGCTCTTTCTTTTCGTTTTCATCTAAAGAGGCGACAGTAAAACTTTTAACAGTGCTGTCCTCATTAAGATTGATTTCCCTTAATGGACTATTCATGTGAACTTCACCACCACGAGCAGTAATATAATCAACCATTGGCTGGCAAAGCCTTTCTGGAGGAGCTCCGTCGAGG
This sequence comes from Prochlorococcus marinus str. SB, assembly GCF_000760115.1. NCBI lineage: Bacteria > Bacillati > Cyanobacteriota > Cyanophyceae > Synechococcales > Prochlorococcaceae > Prochlorococcus > Prochlorococcus marinus. The sequence goes on along the minus strand of NZ_JNAS01000002.1, from coordinate 482,501 downwards.
AATGCCATTTTAGAACCATTTTTTTCTTGTAAAAATCTGTTTAATGCTGTTAATAAAACTGTAGATGATATTTCATCCGGTCCAATAAAATTAAGGGCTTTACTCATCGCTATAAATACTTCATCATTAACTCTTTCCGGTATATTGTGCTCTTTTAGCCAATCTGTCCATGATTTTGTATCACATTTATCTAAGTACTTTTGGCCTCTCAGCATTGCAGGCACTAAACCTAATCCAAATAGAATCTTTTCATTCCATGAAAGCATATCATTATTGCTTAGTATTGCTGATACGCCATTAACTGGAGCAGGTATATCGGGAAAGTCGAATCTACTGTAAGTTCCAGGCTCTGATGGCTGATTAAAAATCATTGAATGACTTTTCCATTGAAGTCTGTCTTCAATATCTAATTCCTTAAAAAGTTGCAACATATTTGGGTAGGCTCCAAAAAATATATGTAACCCAGTTTCATACCAATCTCCATCTTCGTCTTTCCATGCAGCAACTTTCCCTCCTAAAACGTCTCTGGCTTCAAGAACAATCGGAATGTGTCCATTATCGACTAAATATTTGGCGCAAGATAAACCTGCTAAACCAGCACCAGCAATTACAACACGCATTATTAAATCAAGAAATAAATTAACACTTACTAATAAGCTACATTAAAGTTAGAACATAATAGTTTTTTTCGTTGATTATTTCGTAAAATTATGGAAAAAATGCTTTTAAAATCGACTACTAGGCATGTAAGAATTTTTACTGCCGAAGTGGTAGATGAGGAATTAAAGTTTCATCCCAAAAAACTAACTCTTGATTTAGATCCTGATAACGAATTTATTTGGAATGAAGATTCTCTAAACAAAATAAATGAAAAATTCAAAGAATTAATAAAAGAGAGGGCAGGAAAGGATTTAGATGATTATGAACTTCGAAAAATAGGATCAGAAATTGAAGGTTTGATTAAGTTTTTGCTTCAAAACGGTCAGCTTAGCTATAACCCTGATTGTAGAGTAATGAATTATTCAATGGGTTTACCAAAGACAAATGAAGTGCTGTGAATAGATCATCCTCAAATAGAAGGCCAAGAAGAGGCACAAATAGAAGTTATTATCCACCAAATCCAAAGGACATTGATTCGTATGGTCAAAGAAGCAATAGATTGCCTGCTTCTTCTGAGCAAAAGATCAACTTTAGTACAGGAACCATTGCCGTACTTGCTGGAGTATTAATTTTAGGAGTTGGTATCGGGAGCGCTATCACCAGTACAACTGATGGCGGGCAGGGGAATATAGCAAGTCAACAACAATTAGATATGGCTGTCCCAGATCCTGAATTTTGCAGACAATGGGGAGCTAGTGCTTTTGTAATTGATGTTGAAATGTATACGACTCTGAATCCATCTACGAGTTTTGTAACGCAACCAGCTCTTCAGCCAGGGTGTGTTATTAGAAGAGAGAATTGGACAGTGCTACAAAAAGAGGGTGCAATTAGTAATGAAGATGTAAGAGAATGTAAGCAAAGGATGAATACTTTTGCTTATATTGGTTCTATAAGAGATAAGCCAATAGTTAAGTGTGTTTATCAGACTGATGTAAATGAAAATAAATTTATAATAAAAGGTGATGGACAAGCTGAAGACGGCGGGGTAGGTATTAACAGAGAAGCAATTCAGTTTTGATCGAAATTATATATGCCTCAAAGGGCTTTCTAAACTAGCAAATTGTGGAAGAATGTTTTTCTTAAATACTTCTGATGCTCTCGATGTATATCTTGACGGATTAGTAATTAATTTAAGTTCTCTTTTTACCTCTAAATCAGCAACGAATGCTTTGTGGATTGTTCCAGCAGATAATTCTCTTTCAATAGAAACAACAGGCAAAAAGGAAGCTCCTAAACCTGATTGAACTGCATTCTTGATTGCTTCAAGAGAGTTAAGTTCCATCTCAATTTTTAATCTTTGAATATCAAGCCCAGAATCCTGGAGAAGTTTGTCAACAACTTTTCTTGTTGTTGATTGTGAGTCTAATGTTACAAAATTTAATTTGTATAAGTCTTCTTTTAGAAGCTCTTTTTTGATCGAAAGTGGATGTTTAGATGGTAAAACTAATGCCAATTCATCAGTTGCATATGGAATTACTTGTAGCAAATTTTCCAAATCTCCAGGTAATTGTCCGCCAATAATGGCTAAGTCAATTTGCCCATTGGCCACACTCCAACCAGTTCTTCTCGTACTATGAACTTGAAGTTGAACGGATACGTCAGGGTATTTTTGTCTAAATAGTCCTATCATTCTCGGCATTAAATAGGTACCCGTTGTTTGGCTCGCTCCAATGACAAGAGTTCCACCTTTTAAGCTATTTAAATCTTCAATAGCTTTGCAAGCTTCGTCGCATTGATTCAAAATTCGTTCACAATATTCAAGTAATAATCTTCCTGCTTCAGTCAATAGAGCCTTCCTACCACCTCTGTCGAAAATTGTGATTTCAAGTTGTTTTTCTAAATTTTGTATTTGTAAACTTACGGCAGGTTGGGTTACATATAAGAGATCTGCAGCCTTTTTAAAACTTCCTTGAGCTGCTATAGCTTTTAATATTCTTAATTGGTCGAGTGTAAATGGTAATTCTGGCATCTATTATGCCTACAGTTTCTTATAATTCTAATGCTTAAGAGCATTCTTGTTAAGAACAAAATTATTTGAATAATTAAAATATATGGAGATTCATAAAACTTCGCTAATCATCTTAATTTTGATTTTGATTTTTGCGGTCATTCATAGTGGGGGAGCTGCTTTAAGAATCAAAGCAGAATCTATTATGGGTCCAAGATTATGGCGTTTGTGTTTTGTTTTTTTAAGTTTGCCATCTGCAATTATCTTGATTAGTTATTTTTTAGCTCATAGATATGACGGAATCAGATTATGGAATTTACAGGGTAATAATTTTGTTTTTATAGTCGTTTGGTTCTTAACTGCAATAAGTTTTTTATTTTTATATCCCGCTACTTACAATTTGCTAGAAATTCCTTCAGTTTTAAAACCTAAAGTACGAATCTATGGAACTGGGATAATGCGAATCACAAGACATCCACAAGCATTTGGTCAGATAATTTGGTGTTTTGCTCATACTTTATGGATTGGTACATCATTCACATTAGTAACTTCTATTGGCTTAGTTTTGCATCACCTTTTTGCAATCTGGCATGGCGATAAGAGATTAGCAAATAGATTTGGAGAAGAATTTGAAAATTTTAAAAAAAATACTTCAATAATCCCTTTCTTGGCGATACTTGAGGGGAGGCAAGAATTTAAGATTAAAGAATTTTTTAGGTTATCTCAAGTTGGCATATTAATTGCAATAGGCGTACTTTGGTGGTCTCATCAATATATAAATATTGCTGTTAAAACATTTAATTCATCATTTTTGTCTGAATTTTTCAATTGACAGTTTAAAATCAAAATATAAGTTTTTTAAAAAATGCCACAAGCTTCAGAAATTGCCTGGTTAATTCCCGTTTTCCCTCTTATTGGAGCAGTGCTTTCTGGCTTAGGACTAATAAGCATTAACAAGAAAATTAATAATTCAAGAGAAATTGTTTCTGTAGGTCTGATTTCTTTCGTTGGGATTTCTGCGGTAATTAGTTATAAAGCTTTAATTGAACAAGTTAATGGTTATCAATCAGTAGAAAAATTATTTGTATGGGCCAATGCAGGGGATTTCACAATTCCAATGGGATTTGTCCTTGATCCTTTGGGGAGTGTAATGCTTGCGTTAGTAACAACAATAACTTTGCTGGTAATGATTTACTCTCATGGTTACATGGCACATGACAAAGGTTATGTCAGATTTTTTACATATTTAGCATTATTTAGTAGTTCAATGATGGGATTAATAGTTAGTCCGAATTTATTAGAAATTTATGTTTTTTGGGAATTAGTTGGGATGTGTTCTTATTTATTAGTTGGTTTTTGGTATGACAGGGATGGCGCTGCACACGCTGCTCAAAAAGCATTTGTTGTTAATAGAGTGGGAGATTTTGGATTATTACTAGGAATTCTTGGCCTATTTTGGGCAACAAATAGTTTTGATTTTAATGAAATAGCTATTGGAATTTCTCAATCGATATCTGACCATTCGATACCCATTTGGGCTGCTTTATTACTTTGTTTTTTAGTTTTTCTAGGACCAATGGCTAAATCCGCTCAGTTTCCTCTTCATGTTTGGTTACCTGACGCAATGGAAGGTCCTACACCGATTTCTGCACTTATCCATGCTGCAACAATGGTTGCAGCAGGAATCTTTCTAGTAGCAAGACTACAACCTTTGTATTCAATATTCCCCTCTATTCAGTTCATTATTGCTTTAGTTGGTACCATTACTTGTTTTTTAGGAGCTTCTATAGCTTTGACACAAATGGATTTAAAAAAAGGTTTAGCATATAGCACAGTTTCTCAGCTTGGGTATATGATGCTCGCAATGGGTTGTGGAGCACCAGTTGCAGGAATTTTTCATTTAGTAACTCATGCTTGCTTTAAAGCAATGCTATTTTTGGGATCTGGTTCAGTTATACATGCTATGGAAGAAGTAGTTGGCCATCAGCCTGTATTAGCTCAAGATATGAGATTGATGGGCGGTTTAAGAAAAAAAATGCCATATACATCAACAACATTTTTAATAGGTTGTGTAGCAATTAGTGGAATTCCCCCATTGGCAGGATTTTGGAGTAAAGACGAGATACTAGGAAATGCTTTTATATCATTTCCAGCTTTTTGGTTTGTAGGACTTCTAACAGCAGGTATGACTGCTTTTTATATGTTTAGGCTTTATTTCTTGACATTTGAAGGAGATTTCAGAGGGGAGAATAAAGAATTGCAAAAACAGCTTCTAATAGCCTCCAAAACAAACCTAGATGATGAAAATGAAGAAGAGCATGAAGAACATGGCTCTATTCATGAGTCACCCTGGTCTATGACATTTCCCTTGGTATTTCTAGCTGTACCGTCTGTAATAATTGGTTTTATGGGATTTCCATGGGATAGCAAAATTGCAAATTTACTAGATCCTGAAGAAGCAGAGACTGCTGCAAAAGCCTTCGAATTAAAAGAATTTTTACCTTTAGCACTTGCTTCAATACTTATTGCATCAGCCGGAATCATTATTGCTTATCAGGCATATTTTGTGAAAAAAATTAATTTATCAGTTTTATTTGCCGAAAAGTTTCCTAGCATCAACCTATTTTTATCCAATAAATGGTACCTAGATGATATTAATGAGAAACTTTTTGTTAAGGGTAGTAGAAAACTTGCTAAAGAAGTTTTAGAGGTTGATTCAAAGGTTGTTGATGGCGTTGTAAATCTTACTGGACTTGTAACTTTAGGAAGTGGAGAAGGTTTAAAATATTTTGAGACTGGTAGGGCTCAATTTTATGCACTTATTGTTTTTGGAGGTGTAATTTTACTAGTTGCTATATTTGGTTTTCAATCTCCTCAGGTATCTTAATTACAATTGTGTGTCTTCACTGTCCATTGGGGTGAAAAAATGCAGAAAATTTCTAGACTTTATTTAAGATAAATTTCTTATTAAATTGAGTACTTATTTTTATACACATTTTGCGACACAAATGTTGGGAACTTTGGGAGCTGGATTGTCTCATTTCCCTTGGTTATCTGCTTCAATATTATTCCCAATTGGTAGTGCATTTGTGATACCTTTTTTCCCAGATAAAGGGGATGGCAAAGAGGTGAGATGGTTTGCATTGTCTATTGCATTAATAACTTTTTTAATAACTGTAGGTTCATATATAAATGGCTTTGATATTAGTAATGAAAATGTTCAACTTAAAGAAAATATTAGTTGGCTCCCTGATTTAGGTCTTACTTGGTCTGTTGGCGCTGATGGCATGTCTATGCCGTTAATATTATTGACTAGTTTTATAACTGCTTTAGCAGTTCTTGCTGCATGGCCAGTCAAGTTCAAACCAAAGTTATTTTTCTTTTTGATATTGGTTATGGATGGCGGGCAAATCGCTGTGTTTGCGGTACAAGATATGCTTTTATTTTTTCTAACTTGGGAACTTGAGTTAATTCCCGTTTATTTATTGCTGGCTATATGGGGTGGCAAAAATCGACAATATGCAGCAACAAAATTCATTATTTATACAGCTGGAAGTTCTATCTTCATTCTTCTAGCAGCGTTAGCAATGGGATTCTATGGTACAGAAATTCCTAACTTTGAGTTTTCTCACTTGGCGGCTCAAAATTTTAGTCAAAAATTCCAAATATTATGTTATGTAGGGCTTTTAATTGCATTTGGTGTGAAACTTCCAATAGTACCTCTTCACACTTGGCTTCCAGATGCTCATGGAGAGGCTACAGCTCCTGTTCATATGCTATTGGCAGGAATTTTATTAAAGATGGGAGGATATGCTCTTTTAAGATTTAATGCACAATTATTACCCGTTGCTCATGCTCAATTTGCCCCATTATTAATAGTTCTAGGGGTAGTCAACATTATTTATGCTGCATTAACTTCTTTTGCTCAAAGAAATCTTAAAAGAAAAATTGCATACAGTTCGATAAGTCATATGGGTTTTGTTCTTATTGGTATAGGTAGTTTTAGTAGCCTTGGAACGAGCGGAGCTATGCTGCAAATGGTTAGTCATGGATTAATAGGTGCAAGTTTATTTTTTCTTGTTGGTGCCACATATGACAGAACAAAGACTCTTAAACTTGATGAAATGAGTGGTGTAGGACAAAAAATGAGAATTATGTTTGCCCTATGGACTGCTTGCTCCCTTGCTTCCTTGGCTTTGCCTGGAATGAGTGGATTTGTTTCCGAATTGATGGTATTTACAGGATTTGTTACTGATGAAGTGTATACACTTCCTTTTAGGGTAGTAATGGCCTCTTTAGCTGCTATAGGTGTAATACTTACTCCTATTTATCTACTTTCAATGTTACGAGAAATTTTCTTTGGTAAAGAAAATCCTCAATTAATCCAAGAACGAAAACTTATAGATGCAGAGCCAAGGGAAGTTTATATTATTGCCTGTTTACTTTTACCGATTATTGGAATAGGTTTATACCCAAGATTAATTACTGAAAGTTACATTGCATCTATCAATAATTTGGTTGATCGAGATTTAACTGCAGTTAAAAGTGCTGTGAAAACAAATATTTTTTCAGGAACTAAAACAAATGATATTCTAAAAGCTCCAACAATATAATTTTTTAAATTAACGCAATATTGTTTGGCATTAAATAAATTAAAAGATATCTTGTGAGTAGATTTTATCTATTTCAAAATATCTTATTTCAATCCTATTGATAAGCAGCAATTAGGCCCTAGATTGTTGATCAAGTTTCTTCAAGACGCTGCAGGTAAAGGTGAGCTTGATCCATGGGATATTGATGTAATAAGTGTAATTGATAGTTTTTTAGAGCAATACACACATACTTTTAATCAATCTTCAAATAGTCAAATCTCATATCAGAAGGATTTAGCTGAGACTAGTGAAGCATTTTTTGCGGCTTCCGTATTAGTTAATCTTAAGGCTCAGGTTTTGGAATCTGATGTTTTCAAAGACAATTCTTCCGATTTTGAAGATGAATTTGATTTGGATGATCAAGATTGGATTGATAAAGAATTTGATATTCCAAAATATCCTGAAAAATATCTAAGGAGAAGATCAATCGCGCAACCGATTCTTAAACGTACAACAACTTTGGGAGAACTTGTAAGTCAGTTAGAGTCAATAGCAGAACTTATAGAAACCCAAGATCTTCTGCTCATGAAGAGAAAAAGAAATAAAAAATATTCTGATAAGGCTTTAGTTTCTCATGTAAAGTCATTAGCGCATCGCGAGAAACTTCCAGAAACCACTAAAGCATTAGGGAAATTTATTGAAGGATGGGAAAAAGCACTACAATGGACAGATTTTGAATATTTAGTCACGAAATGGCAAACAGTAGTAAAAAATGATTTAGATAAAGACCGTTTGGGAGTTTTTTGGGCTTTGTTATTTTTATCATCAGAAAATAAAATTGAAATTAAACAAATTAATTACTTATATGGCCCAATTCAAATTAAGAGAATTATACCTGATGGTGGTTTAGCTCAATTGCCTATAGAAAATCTTGAGGTAAGTAATGCCTCTTCCTCGGTTGCTTAGAAGCTTCATAGTAATAACGTATAATTTAAAAAATGGTTTTGAATTTATGAAGGCAATGATACTTGCGGCAGGTAAAGGCACACGTGTTCAGCCTATTACGCATGTTATTCCAAAACCGATGATTCCGATTTTGCAAAAACCTGTTATGGAGTTTCTCTTGGAACTTTTAAGAGAACATAATTTTAAGGAAATAATGGTAAACGTTTCTCATCTGGCTGAAGAAATTGAAAATTATTTTAGGGATGGGCAAAGATTTGGAGTAGAAATTGCTTATAGTTTTGAGGGAAGAATTGAAGATGGAGAATTAATAGGTGATGCTTTGGGATCCGCAGGTGGATTAAAAAAAATTCAGGATTTTCAAAATTTCTTTGATGAAACTTTTGTTGTTTTATGTGGTGATGCATTAGTTGATTTAGATTTAACTCAAGCTGTTAAAAAACATAAGCAGAAAGGAGCTATTGCAAGCTTAATAACAAAGAAGGTAACTAAAGATCAAGTATCAAGTTATGGTGTCGTAGTTTCTGATGAAAATGGGAGAATAAAGGCTTTTCAGGAAAAGCCAAAAGTTGATCAAGCATTAAGTGACTCTATAAATACAGGAATTTATCTTTTCGAACCCGAAATTTTTAATTACATACCTTCAGCAGAGAAATTTGATATTGGAGCTGATCTTTTCCCTAAACTTGTTGAACTGGATTTACCATTTTTTGCATTACCAATGGATTTTGAATGGGTAGATATTGGAAAAGTTCCTGATTATTGGAGTGCTATTAGAAATGTATTACAAGGTAAGGTAAGACAAGTGCAAATACCAGGTAAGGAAATAAAACCTGGAGTTTTTACCGGCTTGAATGTAGCGGCTAACTGGGAAAAGGTTAATATTACTGGGCCTGTCTATATAGGAGGTATGACTAGGATCGAGGATGGAGCAACTATTATTGGCCCTTCCATGATTGGACCAAGTTGTTGCATTTGCGAGGGCGCAACTATAGATAACTCAATTATCTTTGATTATTCTAAAATTGGTAAAGGTGTAAGACTTATGGATAAGTTAGTGTTTGGTAAATATTGTGTTGGGAAAAATGGAGATCATTTTGATTTGCAAGATGCATCTTTAGATTGGTTAATAGCAGATTCAAGAAGATCTGATTTGACTGAGCCATCACCTCAGCAGAAAGCTATGGCGGAATTATTAGGTACTGATTTGATTAATATTCCAGACTAAGATTAGCTTTTTCAATAATCTCAGGAATTAAATGCTCTGCTTTTACGGCCATTAGATGAACACCATTTGCGATATTCATAAAATCATGAGCTTGTTCAGCTGCAATTTTAATGCCTTCTTGTAATGGCTCTTTAGCATCTTTAAGACGATTTAAGATATTTTCAGGGATGTATGCACCTGGAACGTATTTGTTTATAAAGAGAGCGTTTTTGTAAGACTTTAATAGGAATACACCTGCAATTACAGGAATTTCAAGAGGCTTGCTAATCTTTTCACAAAACTCGATCAAATTTTCTTTTTCCATAACCATTTGAGTTTGTATAAATCCAGCTCCAGCCTCTTTTTTCTTTTTCATTCTATTTTCTAGACTTCTTTTATTTCTGCAATTTGGATCAGCTGCAGAACCTGCAAAAATAAATGTTTTTTTATCTGAAAGTTCTCCTAGAGTAGGGTCAATTCCTTTATTGAAAGCCTGAATTTGTTGAAGCAATCTAACTGACTCAAACTCATGTACGGCCTTGGCATCTTGTTGATCCCCAGCTTTTATTGAATCACCGGTAATACATAAGATGTTTCTAATTCCTAAAGCATTTGCTCCCAGAATGTCTGATTGTAAAGCAATTTTATTACGATCTCTGCAAGAAATTTGCATTACTGGTTCTATCCCATTTTCCAGTAGTAGTTTGGACATTGCCAAGCTGCACATTCTCATTACAGCTCTACTTCCATCGGTAATGTTAACAGCATGTACCTTATCTTTCAAAAGTTGTGCTATCTTAAGAGATCTTACGGGGCTTCCACCTCTTGGCGGCATTAACTCTGCCGTTATTACCTTAGATCTTTTTTCTAAAGTCTGCTGAAGTTTTGATTTCAATTGCTTTTGTTTCCTAATTGGTTAACAAGTGTACTGAGATTGCTAAACTTAATTAATATAAAAAAGGAACTGTTTAAATGCAAATGGTTGAAGAAGAAGTAAACAACATTGATATGATGGGTCTCTCAGCAAGGGAGATGGAAATCATTGATCTCGTAGCTGATGGGCTTACAAATCAAGAAATTGCGGTAAAACTAACTATTAGTAAAAGAACTGTTGATAATCATGTAAGTAATATGTTTACAAAAACTGGTTCTAAAAACAGAGTAGCGCTTTTGAATTGGGCAATGGACAATGGCAAGATTTGTAGAGATGGATTTAATTGTTGTACACTCCCAGACTCTGATCAAGATTAGTACTACCCTTTACTTTTTTTATCATTAGCCAAGTCAATTAGACAATAATTTGTAGATTCTAATTCGAAGAGTTCAGCGTATGCGATACAAGCATCCTTGTCTGAATCAACAAATCTCAATATACCTTCTTTGTCGTAAAGACCATACATCTGAAGAAAATAAAAAAATACTTTGTTTAAATATAAAGAAAATATAAAGGATGAGTGGTTCCTTTGACTAGATACTTTGAAAGTTGTTAATTAGTCCTCTTTCCACTTTGAAAAAGGATTGTTAGCGAGACTGAAATTGGAGTAATGGGTCAACCCAGTAATTTCTTTTGAAATGAAAGATGGAAGAAATAAATCTTCCTCTTCATTAGAAAGTTCAATTTCTGCAATTTCAAGTGGATAATTAGGTTCTTTAAAACAATCTATAATCCAAGATTTTTTTTCAATTTCTAAAAAGAATCTATCTTTTTTAATTATATTTGAAAGATTTGACATTATTGTTTCAGCATCGCTTCGTGGAATGGAGTATTCAAATTCAAAGTTGGTAAAACCCTTGATATGTTTTTTAAGTGTAATTTTAGAGTTTTTGCCTATAAGCCTTACCCTAATAATCCAACCATCTAAACTTTTGGAAAAATATCCTTGTTCAATATAAACTTTTTTATTTATGAATTCTTTCCAATTTTCATTTTTTATAAGAAATCTTCTTTCTATCTCAAAGGCCATTTAATTTTTGAAATTATTTGGAGACAAATCGCCTTTCCAATCTAGTTTTTTTATTAAGGTATTATAGTAACTTGTGCTTTTTTTAAACTTTATTATTTTGCAGGGTGATTTCCCTTTATTGATCTCACAATAATAATTTTCCTTAATGGTCATACATTTTGAACCGTCAGTCCATAATTTAATTTCCCCTTTACTTTTTTTTACTGGCTTAATGATTACCGTACTTGTATTAGGTATGACGATTGGTCTACTAGCCAAACTCATTGGGCATATAGGGTTAATAATCATTCCATCTATACTTGGATGGACTATTGGACCTCCTGCAGCCATTGAGTAGGCTGTTGAACCCGTAGTTGTAGCTACAATCAATCCATCACCTTTATACTCATTTACCTTCTCATTATCTATTTCAATTTGTATTTGGTTGGTCGGAGAAATATCTTCTTCAACTGATTTAAAATAAAAATCATTTAAGGCGTTATAGCTTTTTATGATTTTTTTCTCAGAACTTCTCCCCTCAATATAAACATTGCAATTTAATCTATTACGAAAGTCAATTAAATATTCTTCGTTTTCAAGGATTTCAATAAAAGATTTGTCAAATATAAATTCTTTCTCTTGAGTAAGAAACCCCAAATTACCTCCAATATTAATACTCAATAAAGGAATATCATAATCAGCTAATGCATTTGCACATTTCAGGAAGGTTCCATCTCCACCAAGAACTATGCCAATATTTGGTTGGAATTCTGAATTAGAAAAATATTTTTTAATTTCATCTTTATGAAAATCACTTTCAATCCTGTTTGATTTAATATTTTTTGCTTTGAGAACTTCTTCACAGAATTTTGAAGCCTCTTGAGCTATAGAACTATCTGAACGATATACAATAAGCACTAATGAAAGTTTCATTTAATGCTTTTACCATTTTAATAAATTAAAACTTTCCATATCGACAGTCACTCTATTCCTATAAAGAGATAACAATATAGCTAATCCAACGGCTGCTTCTGCGGCAGCAACAGTAATCACAAAAATTGTAAAAACTTGTCCCTGAATTAAATTATTATCAATATAGGAAGAAAACGCCATCAAGTTTATATTTACCGCATTGAGCATTAATTCAATGCTCATAAGAACTCTGACTGCATTTCTGCTATTTAATAATCCCCAAATACCAATGCAAAATAGTGCTGAAGAAACTATTAAAAAAGCTTGAAGAGGAATTGATTCTAAATTCATAATAAGAAATACAAAAGGTTAATTTTTATTTGTAAGTAATGGTTCTGATGATTTTTCAATTAACTCTTGATCAACAGGTAGTCCAGTCGAAATATCTTTACTCATTACATCTCTTCTAGCTAAAACAATAGCCCCAATCATTGCCATTAAAAGTAAGACTGAAGCTACTTCAAATGGGAGTAAATAATCACTAAAAAGATGTTCTCCAATCCTAATAGTTGATTCTTCTCCAATAGAGTTTTGAGGACTTGATAAGCTCCATACATTGGTCAAATCAACTCTTATTAAGAGGCTTAGAAGGGTTAAACATATCGATGTTGATATAACTCTTCTCGATTTAATGTCATTAATAGGCTTTAAATCTTCTTTTTTATTGACTAGCATTATTGCAAAAATTATTAATACATTCACTGCACCCACATAAACTAAAACTTGAGCTGCAGCAACAAAACTTGCATTTAATAGAAGATATAATCCTGCAACACTCATGAAAACTCCACCAAGCAGAAATGCTGAATAAACAATACTTTCGAGCAACACAACACCAAGTGCTCCAATAATGACAACTAAAGATAAAACTGTAAAACAAATAAATTGTGTTGTTATGGCAATGGACATAAATTAATCTGAATTAATTGTTTGGATTAGAAACTTTATCTTTATTTTCATTGGATTCAGGCCTCATCCAATCATAAACTTCTTCCGGTAATTTACCAACTCTTGCATCTGAAGCTGGGATTTCATGAGGGTCCATGACACCTTTAGGAAGATAGGCAAGTTCTCTTAGAGGTTTAACTGAAGGATCTGTTGTAACATTTGTGGGTAGTCTGCCAAGTGCGACATTATCGAAATTTAAATTGTGTCTGTCAAAAGTAGCTAGTTCATATTCTTCGGTCATTGACAGACAATTAGTTGGGCAATATTCAACACAATTTCCGCAAAAAATACAAACTCCAAAATCTATTGAATAATTTCTAAGTTCCTTTTTTTTGGTTTCTTTATTCATTACCCAATCAACTACTGGGAGATTTATGGGACATACTCTCACACAAACTTCACAAGCAATACATTTATCAAATTCATAATGTATCCTTCCTCTATATCTTTCAGAGGGTATTAATTTTTCATATGGATATTGAACAGTAACTGGTCTTCTTCGAAGATGATCAAAAGTTACTGATATACCATTGTATAAATATTTGCCAGCATTAAATGCTTCTTTGATATAGCTATTTATTTGTTGAAGGAAATTGTTCATTTCGAAGAATTTACTTAGTTATTTTATTTTAGTGGAATAATTTTGAATTTAAGTATTTTTACTTAAATTTAACCACCAAAGAATTGCGGAAAAGCAAGTTTTAATACTGCTGTTATCAAAAGATTAGCAAGAGAAATTGGCAGAAGAAACTTCCATCCTAGATCTAAGAGTTGATCAATTCTTACTCTAGGAGTTGTCCAACGTAATAATATTGCAATAAAAACTAAAAGATATGCTTTCAGTACAGTCATTACAATTCCTATTGATGCAGTGAAAACCTGAATAAAGGGTGCGTTAATAGGTAAATTAAGGAACTTAGCTATTAATTCAACTGGTATAGGAAAACCCCAACCTCCCAAATAAAGTATTGATACTAATAAAGCGGAAAGAATTAAATTAATGTAACTACCCAGGTAGAACAATGCGAATTTCATCCCTGCATATTCAGTTTGATATCCCGCAACTAATTCTTCTTCAGCTTCGGGTAAGTCAAACGGAAGTCTCTCACATTCTGCAAGAGCACAAATCCAAAAGACTATAAAACCAACTGGTTGTCTCCATATATTCCAACTTAGGATTCCAGCACCACTTTGTTGGTTGACAATGTCAACAGTACTTAGAGAATTTGTCATTAGTACGATAGCGAGTACAGATAAAGCTAAAGGTATTTCATAACTTATTGATTGAGCCGCTGCTCTTAAACCTCCTAATAAAGAATACTTATTATTTGATGCGTATCCGCTCATAAGAAGGCCAATTGGCTGAATACTGCTTAAAGCGATCCATAGGAAAATTCCAATGCCAACGTTACTTATTAAAAGGTTTTGTCCAAAAGGAACAATTAGCCAGGACAGAATCACTGGGACAAGAACTAATATAGGTCCTGCAGTGAAGAGTATCCCATCGGCTTTGGCAGGAATAATATCTTCTTTGACAAGTAACTTAAGACCATCTGCAATTGGTTGGAGGACGCCGAGCGCTCCAGCATATTCTGGACCTATTCTTTGTTGAGCAGCAGCAGATATTTTTCTTTCAAGCCAAACTGTTACTAAAACGCCAACAACTGCCGCTACCAAAACCAAAAGCATAGGAAGAGGGAGCCATATTATATGAGCGATTTCGCTGGAAAGGCCAAAACCTTTTAAGAATTCATTAAAACTATATTCGAGATCTAATCCGTATTCCAAAATTTTTATGTTATTTACTTAATAGATTAACTCTTCACAAACAATATGTGTGTTTTTTATGAAAAGCTGCAAATATTATTCTCTGTTTTCTAGGCTAATCCAATCTCTTGGTGCTGAACCTGTATAGATTTGTGATGGTCTGAAAATTCTATTTGCTCCAAGTTGCTCTCTCCAATGAGCTAACCAACCAGCCACTCTAGATATGGCAAAAATTGGAGTAAATAAATCACGAGGAATACCAAGTTTTCTATAAACAAGGCCAGAATAAAAATCTACGTTAGGGAATATACCCTTAGGTCCAAGTCTTGGTATTGCCTCTGCCTCAAGTGATTTAGCAACTTCATACATTTCATCTGCTCCAAATCTAATAAAAAGTTCTTCTGCAAGTTTTTGAAGAATTATTGCTCTGGGATCTTTGACTTTATATTCTCTGTGGCCAAAGCCCATTATCTTACTTTTATTTTTTATTGCATTATCTAAAAAAGACCCAGCATTTTCTGGGGTTTTAATCTCTTCTAACATCGCAATCACATCCTCGTTTGCTCCTCCATGTAATGGGCCAGCTAAGGTTCCTACTGCAGAGGCGATGACAGCATATGGATCTGTAAGAGTACTTGCAGTCACTCTAGCGCTAAATGTACTGGCGTTTAAACTATGTTCGGCATGTAGAATTAAGCATCTATCAAAAACTTTTGCGGCTATAGGATCTTGTTCTTTTTCAGTCAACATGTAAAGAAAATTTGATGAGTAAGTTAGATCATCTCTAGGTTGAATTGGGTCTTGTCCTTTTCTAATAAGTTGGAACGCTGCAATCATTGTGGGAATTTTTGCTATTAGTCTTATGACTGCGTTGTAGATGTAATTAGGATCATCTATTGCTCTACGCGAATAGAAGAGCCCCAAAGAAGCTGCACTAGATTGAAGAGCATCCATAGGATGACCAGTTGCAGGGAAACATTTCATCATATCTCTGACTCTAAAACTTAACCTTCGATGCATCTGAACTTCTTGTTCGAAATCTCTTAGTTGAATAGCTGTGGGCAATTCACCCCAAATCAATAGGTAAGCGGTTTCTAAAAAACTGCTTTTTTTGGATAGTTCCTCAATGGAATATCCTCTGTACAATAATTTACCTTTGTTGCCGTCAATATCACATATAGATGAATTAGTAACTGGGACACCCTCTAATCCTGGTTTTAAAATTAGTTTGTTACTATCCAATTGCTTAATTCAATATCAAATACTTATAGATTAAAGATAGTCAAATAATTTTTAATTAACCACAAGATATTAACTTCGCAAAAAATTAAAATGATTATTTTTGAAGCTTGTTTGAATAAATTTAATTTAAAGAATGTTTAATATTGTTTCTCTGTAAATAATTGGATTTTTTTCAGGAATAGATTGACTTATGATTTCTAGCGATTCTTCATTTGATATTTTTAAAATATTTTTAATGAGAAAATTAAGGTCCTGCAAATTAGAAAAATATTCAATTTTATTAGAATTACCATCTTTGATATTAACTTTTGAATAAAGAAAAGCAGATTGATCTTTATTACTTTTTAGGTTAAAAAATTTTTTTGATATTTTCTCAAATTCTTTACCATCAATTAAATTATTACTTATGATTTGTAAACCTTCTGATTCTATCGAATAGATATTTTCAAAAGATAATTGTTTTATAACATCGTCTTTTTCTTCAAGAATATCTTTGGAATATATCGAATAAATATCTTCATTTTGTTTCAAAGTATATTTGTTGAAATCTTTTAGCTTTTTCAAAGCACTTAAATCAAATTGATCTTCATTATTTTTTTCAAACGTAATAAGCCAATCTTTATTTGAATTGAGAATTAAAATGTTTTGATTATTATTTTGATTAAACTCTTCAAAAAAACTTAGTTGAAAATCATTTAGTAAGGGATAAAGGTGTTTGTCAAAATTTTTCATATCACAAAAAATTAAATTTTCAGGATTATCTTCATTACTATTCTCTTTATTCATTAACTTTTCGTAAGTAAGAATATCAATGTTTTTTTTATTATTTAGTAAATATGATTTTAAAATTAGTTGCTTATTTTTAAAGTCAAAAATTGTAGCAATTTTATCCCCATTATTCTCAGGAAAAATTTCTTTATTAAAAAATTTACTTTTCAAAAATTTATTTGTGAATAATATATTTTTTTCATTGTTCAGTCCAACAAGTTCTCCCTCATATTGAAATTTTTTTTTCTTAAAATTTTCACTAGAGATAATACTATTTTTGATTAATTTTTTATCTGATGAAGCAATTATATAATGATCGTCGGTTCGGTATATATAGTTAAGAAAATTTATTTTGTTTTCTCTATTAATTGAAATTATCTCATCAATCTGATCTATTTTATTAGGCAAATTTAATAAATCATCTATTGTTTTTTCTGGCTTAATTTTAAAAACAATCAAAATATCATCTTCAAGCTTTTTATTATTTTCAAAAGTTGAGATTATAAGTTCATTATTATAGATATCTTCTAATTTATTGTTGCCTAGATCTATTCCTAAGTAATCTAATATAGAGTCTTTTATTAAAAAAAAGTTATCTTTATTTGTTAGATTATTATCCTTTTCATTATTATTAACGATATTAAAACTATCTAAATTTGAAATAAATAATAATTTATTGTTTTCAGGTGCATATTTTAAGATATTTAGTTGCTCAATATTTGTACTTTGTTCCTTATTTTTATTAGTAGAAACTTTTTTAAAACCCAAAAAAAGTAATAAAGATAATAATAGGATTATTGCTACTACTCTAAGTTTCATTATCAATGTTTATTTTTATTTTTAACAATAAACTTCCTACTGCAACTTAATTTATTAAATTGTAAATAACACATAATTTATCCTATAAATTGGGAAGTTATCCAAAATCTATAAATGCTTCTAGTCTAAATGATTGGTTTAATTCTGAGAAAGAAGATCCAGTCTTAATTGATGTAAGAGAGCAGTCAGAGCTTGAACTGGCTCGTTTCTCAAAAGAATTTTTACATATACCAATTAGTAAGGTTACATTTGAATATGTTGAAGAAATATTTTCTGGTTTATTAGATAGAGAAATTGTAGTTACCTGTCATGCAGGAATAAGAAGTTATAATTTTTCTCAATGGTGCTTGGATAATAATATTGTGAGCGAAATATGGAATTTGGAGGAGGGTATTGATGGATGGAGTAGATATATTGACCCATCAATACCAAGGTATTGATTAAATATCTAATGAAGATGCAACAGTATTAACATCTTTGTCGCCTCTCCCAGAGCAATTGATAACTATATGAGTATCTTTTTCAAGAGTAGGGCATAATTTATCTAACCAAGCAAAGGCATGGGAAGTTTCAAGTGCAGGAATAATTCCTTCTAGTTCACTAACAAGTTTTAAAGCGTCTAAAGCTTCTTGATCTGTGACGGATCCATATTCTGCTCTACCTATATCTTTTAAATGGCTATGTTCAGGTCCTACTCCAGGGTAATCTAAACCTGCACTTATTGAGTGAGCTTCTTGTACTTGACCATTATCATCTTGCAAGAGAAGACTCATTGATCCATGCAAAATTCCAACTGAACCTTTAGTGATAGTGGCAGCATGTTTGTCAGTATCAACTCCGCTTCCGGCGGCTTCAACTCCAATAAGCCGCACAGAAGTTTCCTTAACAAATGGATGGAAAAGCCCCATTGCATTTGATCCCCCACCTACACAAGCAAGCAAAATATCGGGCAAAGATCCAAATGATTCCAAACATTGTTTTTTAGTTTCTTCACCTATAACTGCATGAAAATCCCGCACAATCTTTGGGAAAGGGTGTGGGCCTGCAACAGATCCTAAAATATAGTGTGTTGTTTCGACATTAGAAACCCAATCTCTAATGGCTTCACTAGTGGCATCCTTAAGTGTTGCAGTTCCAGAATTTACAACTTTAACTTCAGCTCCTAGAAGTTTCATTCTGAAAACGTTAAGGGATTGCCTTTTTATATCTTCAGCACCCATGTAGATAATACATTTCAAGCCAAATCTCGCACAAACAGTAGCAGTAGCAACTCCATGTTGACCTGCTCCAGTTTCTGCAATTATTCTTTTTTTTCCCATTCTTATTGCCAATAAAGCTTGTCCAAGAGCATTATTGATTTTGTGAGCCCCAGTATGATTTAAATCTTCTCTTTTAAGCCATATTCTGGGAGTTGCTTGATTATTTTTGTAATGTTCAGTAAGTCTTTTGGCTTCATAAAGTGGTGTTTCTCTTCCTACATAAGTCTTAAGTAGATGATTTAATTCTTCTACAAAAAGTTTATCTTTCCATGCATTAGATGCAGCGTCTTCAAGCTCAAAAAGAGCGGGCATTAGTGTTTCAGGAACATATTGACCACCATATTTTCCAAATCTTCCCTCTTTGGAGGGTTGATTTAAATCGTCATTTTTATAGTTTTGATCTTTGCGAGAAAATGTACTTACCACTTTTTCTATAGAATAAGTATTAACTAACTATAGATTATATTGAAAATAATGGGAAAAAAGAATTGGATCGAATTTGATAATCAAGAAAAGAAATCTGAAGAAACAGCTAAGGTAGATACTTTTAATAAAAGATCAAAAATAAATATTTCAAAGCAAAAAAAAGGTAAAAAGGGCAAGACAATAACTTTAATTAGAGGTTTAGGCACTGAGGATGAAATCTTATTAAAAGAATTACTAAAAAAAATTAAAGTTTTTTGTGGGACTGGAGGAACATTAATTGACAGAAATATCCAGTTACAGGGTGATATGGTATCGAAATCAATTGAGTTTCTTCGTAAAGAGGGATTTCATAATTTATGAAGCAAGAGTTAGGATAGGTTTTTAATTTTGATGAAGTAAAAAATGAAAGAACAAAATCAAACAAAGTCAACCAATATAAAGTGGCACAACCTAACTATAGATAGAGAAAAGTTAGAGAAAATGAGAGGTCATAAAGGTATGGTTATCTGGTTTACAGGTTTATCCGGTTCTGGCAAAAGTACTTTGGCCAACGCTTTAAATGAAGTTTTACATTTAGATGGTTTTTCGACTTATGTCTTGGATGGAGATAATATTAGACACGGTTTATGTAAAGATCTTGGTTTTTCGGATGAAGATAGAGAAGAAAATATAAGAAGAATTGGCGAAGTTGCGAATTTATTTATGAATGCTGGGATAATAACTATTACAGCATTCGTTTCGCCATTTATTAGCGATAGAGATAAGGTGAGAAAAATTATTGGATCTAAGGATTTTATTGAAGTTTATTGTTCTGCTGATATCACAGTTTGCGAAAATAGGGATACTAAAGGTCTTTATAAGAAAGCTCGTTTGGGTGAAATTAAGGAGTTTACAGGGATTTCTAGTCCATATGAAGCTCCTCATAAACCCGAAATTGTTGTTGATACAGGTTCGTTAGATTTAAATGAATCCGTTGAAAAAGTTATTAAATACCTTAAAAAAGAAAACTTTCTTAACAAGGCCTAATAGAAAATATTACTCTATTCATTTTGCAGATATTTGTCTGGTCCAATAGTTGATAACTTATTATTTTTTGTTCTTACCTGTGTATGTAGATTTTCTCTGAATTCTTTTAAATTTTTCTTTATGGATTCATCAAATAAACTGATCATCTCTATTGCCAATAATCCAGCATTCTGTCCTCCATTAATTGCAACTGTTGCAACTGGAATTCCAGCGGGCATTTGAACGATTGATAAAAGAGAGTCAATTCCCTTCAGTGTCTTACTCTCTACTGGTACTCCAATTACAGGAATGCAAGTTATGGATGCCAGCATTCCAGGAAGATGAGCAGCACCCCCAGCACCGGCAATTATTACTTTTATGTTTTCTGATTCTGCATTTTTTGCATATTCCATCATTTCAATAGGTGTTCGATGAGCAGAAAGTATACAAACTTCAGTTTTTATTTCAAATTCTCTTAAAATATCAATTGCTGGTTTCAATGTATTTAGATCTGAATCACTACCCATTACGACAGCAATTTTATAAATATCTTTAGAATTCAATTCTGACAAAATAACAAATCAATTCTTTCCTATAATGGCGTGCAATTAATTTGGCGCCAGTTAGTTAATATGAAAAGAATAAATTTTCATAGAATATTATGAATTCAAATAAGATTATCGAAAAAAGTGAAGTAAGGGAGTATTTTAATGGTACTGGATTTGAAAGATGGAATAAAATTTATAGCAAATCTGATGAAATTAATACAGTTCAGAAAAATATTAGGAAAGGACATCAAAAAACTGTAGATGATGTAGTCTCATACATCAAAAATTATCCTGAACTAACAAAAAAAAGTTATTGTGATGCAGGCTGTGGAGTAGGAAGTCTTTCCATACCTTTATTAAGACTCGGTATAAAAGAACTACAGGTGAGCGATATCTCATCTGAAATGATTAAAGAAACAAAAAAACGCATTAATGAGTTAGGTTTGAATCAAGGCAAAATCAAATATGAAGTCTGTGATCTGGAAAAATTAAAAGGATTATTTGATGTTGTAGTTTGTTTGGATGTATTTATTCATTATCCTCAACCGGTCGCAGAAGAAATGGTTCAACATCTATGCGATTTAAGTAAAGAAAAACTAATCGTTAGCTTTGCGCCTTATACTCCAGTGCTTGCTGTTCTAAAAAATATTGGAAAATTATTTCCTGGGCCAAGTAAAACTACAAGGGCTTATACATTGAAAGAAAAGGGTATTATTAATGCTGCTAAAGAAAGAGGATTTAAAGTTGTTAAAAAGAAATTAAATCAAGCTCCTTTTTATTTTTCAAAACTAATTGAATTCGAAAAAAATTAAATAATTTATTTTACTAAATGATTTTCAAGTGCATAACGAACTAATTCTGTTCGGCTAGATGTACCTGTCTTGATAAAAAGTCTACTTACATATTTCTCAACATTTCTAATAGATGTTTCAAGCTTTCTAGCAATCTCCTTGTTCATCAGTCCCTCTGCTACTAGTTGAAGCACACTTGCTTCTCTAGGAGTAAAACTTGGAAGATTTATTTTATTTTCTGGATTAGTCTGGTTTTGGTCTGTAAGCATAGATTTTATTTCAGTAATTTGTTTTGCCATTTTGCTTACGTCAATATCTGCGAATCGTGCCGCTTCTTTTAATAGTCGCTCTTGTCTGTTGATTACATTTTTAACTCTTGCAGCTAATTCATCGGGATCGAAAGGTTTGGAAATATAATCATCAACTCCTGCAAGATAACCTTCTGTTCTGTCTAGGGTCATTCCTTTTGCAGTTAGAAAAATAACTGGAGTTCCCCCTAATTTTTCATCCTCTCTAACTTTTTCTAATAAATCATAACCGTTGGCTCGTGGCATCATAACATCGCTAATTATCAAATCGGGGAAAATTGTTTGAGCTTTTTCCCAACCATCCTCGCCATCAACTGCAATAAATATTTCAAAGCCTTCATCTTCTAGAAATGTTTTAACAGCTGTTCTTAAACCAGGCTCATCATCAACTAATAAAATTCTTGATTTTCTTACCGGTTCATTATTTATTTGATTAATTTCATTCATTTTTTAAATTCTTAAATTTGATTTTCTAGTAATAAACAGAATTTTATATACTAAACATAATGCTATCAACTCCCATACTACTAGACTATCAATCTTCGACTCCTTGCTCTAAAGATGTTGTTGATTCTATGAAACCTTTTTGGAGTGAGATATTTTCTAACCCTGCAAGCAAATCCAATTTGGCGGGGATTAACGCAAGCGCTATATTGGAAGCCTCAAGAGAAAAAATAGAACAAAATTTATTTCTTAAGAATAAAAAAGTTATTTTTACAAGCGGAGCAACTGAATCTAATAACTTAGCCTTATTAGGATTTGCTAGAAGTTACTATAAAAAAACAGGAAATTATGGACATATTATTACCTTAAAAACAGAGCATAAAGCTGTTTTGGAGCCCTTAAACCAACTAAAAAAAGAGGGATTTATGGTTACAGAAATTCCTCCTGAGAAAGATGGCTTAATTTCAGAAGAAAAATTCAAAAAAAATATAAGAGAAGATACATTTCTGGTGAGTGTTATGTTGGCAAATAATGAAATAGGAGTTATTCAGCCCATAGAAAATATTTCAAAAATATGTAAATCGAGAGGAATAACATTCCACTCTGATTTTGCACAATGTTTAGGTTATATGGCTTTAGAAAATCTTTTAACAGATGTAAACATGATAACGATGAGTTCTCACAAAATATATGGTCCTAAAGGGATAGGACTTCTTTTGATTGATGAAGAAATGAATCTTGAGCCTTTAATTGTTGGAGGAGGTCAGGAATATGGTCTCAGGTCTGGAACATTACCTCTTCCTTTAGTAGTTGGCTTTGCTAAAGCAATAGAGATAGCAGTTTTTAATCAAACAAATAATGCTGAGAAATTACTTTTTCATAGAAATACCCTTTTAGAGGGTTTGTTAGAAAATAATTCTGGTTTATTAATTAATGGCTCCATAGAAAAAAGATTACCTCACAATTTAAATTTGACTGTATTGGATTTAAACGGAGCAAAGTTTCATAAACTTTTAAAATCTAAAATAATTTGTTCTAGTGGATCTGCATGTAGTAATGGTGAACCATCTCATGTTTTACTAGCCTTAGGTAGATCTTTTAAAGAAGCAGAATCTTCAATAAGGTTAAGTATTGGATTAAGCACTAATTCACAAGATATAAAAAAAGCAATTCATATTCTTACAAATACGATCAGATCATTACGCTAGAAATTATTGGCTTTTATTTTAATTGAGCAATTCTTAATTTTCCACTTCTAGCTCTTTTATTGAGTTCGACTTCTTGTTCGGAAGGAGTTATGGGCTTTTTTGTCAGGTTTTTAAGTCTTTGATCATTCTTAAAAGAATTTTTAACTAACCTATCCTCCAGGGAATGAAAACTAATAATAGAAATAATACCTCCTGGCAAAATCCATTCAGGGACAACTTGCAAAAATTTTTCTAATACTTCAATTTCTTTATTGACAGCAATTCTTAGTGCCTGAAATGTTCTTGTTGCTGGGTGTATTTTTTTATATCTTTGTTTTGGTGGAAAGCAGCCTGCAATAGAATAGGCTAATTCTTTTGTTCCAGAATATTTCCCATTTTCCTTCAAATCCATTTTTATTTTCCTAGCAATCTTTCTTGATAATCTCTCTTCTCCATATTTATAAATTAGATTAGCTAGATCTTTTTCATTTAAAGCCTCAATTAATTTCTCTGCATCAACCTCAAGAAAAGGATTCATGCGCATATCAAGCGGACCATCTTTTTGGAAACTAAATCCTCTGTTAGGGTCATCAATTTGGTTGCTATTTACTCCAAGATCTGCAATCACGAAAGAAACCTTTTCTTTTGGCATAAAATCCGCAAAATTTGTAGCTCTAATATCAAGCCTATTTTTAAATTCATCAAGTTTTTTTGATGCTGATTTTCTTGCGAATGGATCTTGATCAAGTCCAATTATATTTAAATTAGAATATTTTCTCAATAAATGATAAGAGTGCCCGCCTCCGCCTAAAGTTGCGTCTATTCCTTTAAGTTGTTTGTTATGGATTAATGGGTAATGCTCTAATGAAGCCATAATCTCATCTGTCATAACTGATTTATGATTGAAAAAAGATGAATCAGATAGGTCAGTTTGCATAACTTTCGACTAAGATTTATTTAGAAGTTAAATTTCGAATGGCTCAGCTAGAGACTAGAACAGAACCAATGGTGGTCAATTTTGGCCCTCACCATCCCTCAATGCATGGGGTTTTAAGGTTAGTTGTAACTCTTGATGGTGAGAATGTCATTGATTGTGAGCCAGTAATTGGATATTTACATAGAGGAATGGAAAAGATAGCTGAAAATAGGACAAATGTAATGTATGTCCCTTATGTAAGCAGAATGGATTATGCAGCAGGAATGTTTTATGAAGCTATTGTAGTAAATGCTCCTGAAAGATTAGCTAATATTCCAGTTCCTAAAAGAGCTAGTTACATCAGAGTTCTAATGCTAGAACTCAATCGTATTGCTAATCATCTTTTGTGGCTCGGCCCCTTTTTAGCAGACGTAGGAGCTCAAACTCCATTTTTCTATATTTTTAGAGAAAGAGAAATGATATATGATCTTTGGGAAGCTGCTACTGGACAGAGGTTGATAAATAATAATTTCTTTAGGATAGGTGGTGTCGCATGTGATCTTCCATACGGATGGTTAGAAAAATGTATAGACTTTTGTGACTGGTTTGGACCTAAGATTGATGAATACGAAAAATTAATCACTAATAACCCAATTTTTAGAAAAAGAATTGAAGGTCTGGGAACAATACAAAGAGACCAGGCAATTAATTGGTCTTTGTCTGGGCCAATGCTTAGAGCTTCTGGAGTTTCCTGGGATTTAAGGAAAGTCGATAGTTATGAATGTTATGACGATTTTGATTGGCAGATTGCTTCAGAAAAAGAAGGTGATTGTTATGCGAGATATCGAGTGAGAGTCGAAGAGATGAGACAATCGCTAAGTATCATTCGCCAAGCCTGTAAAATGATTCCAGGAGGTCCAACAGAAAATTTGGAAGCTCAAAGAATGGCGACTGAAGATAAGAAAAGTGAAATATTTGGTATGGACTATCAATATGTAGCTAAGAAGGTTGCTCCAACTTTTAAAATTCCTAACGGAGAATTGTATACAAGATTAGAGTCCGGTAAAGGAGAAATAGGTGTATTCATTCAAGGAAATAATGAAGTTACCCCATGGAGATTTAAAATCAGAGCAGCTGATTTAAATAATCTGCAAATATTGCCTCATATTCTTAAAGGTGCCAAAATCGCCGATATTATGGCAATTCTTGGCTCAATAGATGTCATTATGGGATCTGTTGATAGATAAGTTCTTTAAATGAAACCCGCTGACTGGTTGATATTGCAGAAGAAGGTAAGATTCGGTGATTGTGATTCTGCAGGTGTAATTCATTTTCATAACTTATTAAAATGGTCGCACGAAGCTTGGGAAGAGAGTATAGAAATTTATGGAATTCCATATCAAGATATTTTTCCAGATTTTTCTATTCGTAAAAGTCAAATTATTTTTCCCATAGTAAATTGCGAAGCCAACTTTTTTGCGCCTATAAAAATTGGAGATTTCTTAAAAGTAAAAATTGCTCCTTATAAAATTAATACACATTTGTTCCAGGTAAATAGCTTATTTATAAAAAATGGAAATAAAGCAGCAGAAGGGAAAATAATACATTGTTCTTTAGACGTTGATTCAAGAAATAAAATAGAACTTCCCGATCAGTTAGAAAGATGGATAGAGGCTTCAAATGTAAGCACAAATTTAAAAGAATGCTAATTATTATTTTTTAAATTTATAGTTTATTTTTTCTGGAGTGGTATTTTTTTTAACAATCCACTTTTCAGGTTTTTCATGTTTAGGCCAACTTTGAGAAAATTCTTTTAATAAATTTAATGAATTTTCAATATTTTTATGATTTGTATGTTCTTTATATTCCAAAATTATTTTAATTTTATTTCCCCATAATTTGTCGGACACTTTTGAAATATTGAATTTATTAATTGGGATATTTTCTTTCATAATGAAATCATTTAATCGAGATTCAATTACTTTTGGAAAAACGATTTCTCCTCCAGAATTAAAAGCGTTATCACTTCTACCAAGAAAGTCTAAATATAATGAATTATTTATTTGATTAATTTCACCTAAATCACCTGTTTGCCACCACCCATTTTTATTTTTGAAATTTTCAGTTTTTGAAGAGTCTTTTATTTCGATTCCAATTCTGGCTGAGTTTATTTCGATTAATCCTTGTGTATTAATTCTTATTTTTGTATCAGGTAGTATTTCTCCAACATTTTTAAAACCCATTAAGAATTCTTTTGGTTTTAAACTCGTAACCATTGCTGCTGTTTCAGTTGAGCCGTAACAAGGGGCTAATTTTATTTTTTCTTTTATACATTGTTCTGCAGTTTCGTCTGAAATTGAAGCTCCACCAACCCAAATTAGATCAAAAATTTTTAGCCAACTAATTCCATCTTTTTGAGCTAAAAGTCTTTGTAATTGGGTAGGTACTAATGACGTAATCAAGTGTTTTTTGTTTTTTTTAAATTTAATTGTGAAAAGTAAAAGTTCTCGTGTTTTTTTTATCAAATTCGGAGAAATATTAATACAATGACATCCCCAAGTTTGACTTCTAAAAATTGGCATTAATCCACTTATATGGTTCAGGGGTAAAGTATTTAAAATTAAGCAGTTTTGTAATTCAAATCCTTGCTCTATTAGCCATTGACCTGATGTAGTTGCAGATAATATAAGATTATTTAAATGGTGAAAACATTGTCTCGGTTTTCCAGAACTCCCACTACTTTTTAAGATAATTGCTGGCCCATTTTCAGTAATTGAATCTAATACATCTTCGTCTTCATAAAATTTGTTTTTTACATATATAATTTTATTCTCCCTAATTTTTTCAAGAATTTTTTCTACAGATTGAGTTTCGTTATTTTCAACTTCAATAGTATGAATTTTATTTTTCATAGGAGATCCCATATCTTTTTTGCTTCATTTAAAAATAGAAACGAATTAGGGAATTTATTCATAGCTAAACCAGGAACTTTTGGAGTTGGTCCTTGTAATTGTAGAGAAGATAAATGATGGAGCCATCTCTTTCCTATTCCAGTTTCAAATGAGGTACTTATAGATATTAAAGCTTTTTTATTTTCTAATTCTCTTAAAAGTTTAACTGGATTATTTTCTTGAGAAGGCCTTCTAATTTGCCAACCCTTCCACTCATCAATCAAAGTTGGAAATTTTAAAAGTGATTCGTCTAAGGCTATAGGGATTTTTTTGTTGAGTTCTGTTAGTCCATCAATATCATCAACACAGAGAGGTTGCTCTAACCAATCTATATTTTTATTATCTTTCAAAATATCAGCCCATCTATTAGCTATGTCTCTTCCCCAAGAACCATTAGCATCTATCCTTAACTTAATATTATTACCTATTTTGCTTAAAATTTCTTCTAATTTTGCTTCTTCCTCATGGTTATTTTTTAGTGCTACTTTCCATTTTAAGGTTAATGATTTTCCAATATCACAATGTCTTTTTTTAATATCATTTAGATCTGAAACTACATTTTCATGATTTAACAATATGGCTGTTTTGCCAATTTCATCAAAGTAGTAGTTTTCTTTAAAAATTATTTTTCCATTGATCTCAGCTAATGCAGAATTTATTGCAGATTGAATACATGGGTGAAAAATATTTATTTGCTCAGATAAATTAAATTCCTCTATATACTCAGGGATCATATCTAGTTGTTTCGCACACTTTTTTAAGTCTTTTTTATGTAGCGGTGAAACTTCTCCAAACCCTATTTTTTCATCATTACTTATTAATTTAATTATCCAACCCGATTTTGTGTGGTAATTGGTTTTAGAATTTTCTACTTTGGCCGATAACTTAAAGCTATAAGATTTTTTTTGAAATATTAAGTTCATTTATTTAGCAAGTAATTAAATATTAATCCTGTGATTAAACCAATTCCATTAAGAGTTTGAAATTTTATTGCGACGAATTTGCAATTTTTTATTGCAGAAGGTTTTGCATACGAAGATTTTAATAAATTTATAAGTCTTATTGCTTGAGGGAAACTAAGCAAATAAAGGATGCAAAACACTGGAATAAATCCATAAACTATTGTGAAAAGTTGAAAAATATATATTGTAAAAATTATCCAAGGCACAAATTGAGAACCTTTTTTTGCTCCTAAGCGAACTAAAGGTGAATTTTTCCCATGCTTTTTATCTTCAGAAATTTGATGAAAATGAGAGCAAAATAATACAAGAGTTGTTGCCAAGGAAGGTCCTGAACCAAGTAATAAAGAAACTTTCCATGGAATATCTTCGAAGTAAATATTAGACGGATTTAACGCAATTAAGACTGCAGAGTACGCAAAAGGTCCAAATGCAAGCCAGCATAATGGTTCTCCTAAACCTTGATAGCCCAATCTAAAAGGAGGACCTTGATATAAATATCCCAAGAAGCAGCAAGCTGCCACCAAAATAAAAATGTTTATACTTGTTGATACTGAAATAATTAAAATTATTAATAAACCAATAACTAAAGATGTATATGCAATAAATGAAATTATTTTTTTATTTTTTACAAGATTTACAATTGAATGGAATTTAAATTCATCGATTCCTGTTTCTGCGTCGTATAAATCATTAGTTAGATTTTCCCAAAGTAATATCAAAATTGCAGCTAAAGTAAATGAAATCAAATTATAAATTTTTACCTCTTCATATTGATTGAGCAAGTAAGCCCCTGTTATTAAAACTGGAAGTATAGCAACAGAATAAAGAGGCCATTTTATTGCTTTTTTCCATAATTTTTTTTTATCTTCGTCCATTTTTAATTAACACGCAAAATTAGATAATTATTGAATTTAGTTTATAAATTGAGTTACATTTTTTACTTTATTGCATCATTTTTAGTTATTTTCAATAAGTAATGAAAAATGATTTAAACTTAACAGATTTTTTAAAAGATGTATTTTCCTCTTTCGATAAGAAAGTTGAAAATTCTGGATTAGTAAGTATTTGTGTTGAGATTCCTTGTATTGATTTATTCCAAGTTTATGAATTGTTAATAAATAAATATCCGTTTTCTTCATTTTGGGAGGAATCTGATGGAATTTCATATATAGCTTTCGAGAAGTGTAAATATGTTACTCTGGATGGCCCAAAAAGATTTGAGGTAGCAAAAGAGTTTAATTCTGAGAATTTTAAAAATTTAATTAACTTAACTAATGAATCGCATAATTCTGCACTTTCAAAAATAATTTATTTATTTTCTTTCTCTGAAAATTTGAATAATAAGAATTTACCTTCAGATATCCCTAGTTTGGAAGCCATTTTGCCAAAAATATTAATTACTAAAAGTGGCAAGAATTGCTGGTTAAGAATCAATGGTCATGTTGAAGGTAAATCATCATTGAGAACATTAATTGAAGAAATATGGACAATTAGAAATCAAGTTATTAATTCTGGCTCAGAATTAATAAAATCATCTGGCTTAAAAACTAGTTCTGATTCCCCTTTTATTGATGATTTCTCACGCTCCTTAGAAACTTCTAAAACAAACATGAAAAAAGTAGTAAATAGAGGAATTCAATTAGTAGATAAAGATATCCTAGAAAAGATAGTTTTAGCGAATAG
Source organism: Prochlorococcus marinus str. SB (assembly GCF_000760115.1). NCBI lineage: Bacteria > Bacillati > Cyanobacteriota > Cyanophyceae > Synechococcales > Prochlorococcaceae > Prochlorococcus > Prochlorococcus marinus. Next base: position 452,192 of record NZ_JNAS01000002.1, on the reverse strand, counting down.
GATTAAAATAAAACTTAAAAATAAATTAGATTTAATAGAAATTTTAAAAAGATTTAAAAAGAATCAACCAAATACATGTAGATACGTTTGGAAAAGGAATAGTAAGGATATTTTGTTTGGAGCATCTCCAGAAAAATTATTTTCTTTCTCTAAACCTAATTTAACTTTAGAGGCTCTTGCTGGAACTATCTCTACTAATTCAAATTTTAAGAAACTCCTAAAAAGTACTAAAGACTTAAAGGAACATAATTATGTAATACAACATTTGATTAAATCTTTAGAAGTTTCAAAAATAACAAACTTTAAAAAAAGTGATATCAAGGTAAATTCATTTGGAGATATTTCTCATTTGCAAACACTCATTTTCTCTAAAGTTGAAAATATTTGTCCTTTTGAATTGCTTAAAAACTTACATCCATCTCCAGCTGTTTGTGGATACCCAAAAAATGCAGCATTGGATTGGATAAACACTCTTGAGTCTTTTCCTAGAGGAAATTATGCTTCTCCAATGGGTTGGGTTGATTCATCAGGCAATGCTTCATTTCTTTTGGCAATAAGAGGCGCTAGATGTATTGAAGAAAATATTGAATTTACTGCAGGTTCAGGTATAGTTTCTGGCTCCGTTTTAGAGAAAGAAATAGATGAGATTAAATTAAAATTTGAATCTATAGTAAAACAGATATTTTGCGCTAAAAACCCTAGATAATTTCTACTAATTTTTCAATAACTTCCTCTGAAACATTTTTATTGGATAAATTTTCTATTTCTCTTAAACCTGTTGGACTGGTTACATTAATCTCGCTAAGCATTCCATTTATTACATCAATACCTACAAAAAATAAACCCTCATCTTTGAAGTGTTGAGATAATTCTGAGCAGATACTTTTTTCTTTTTCTGTTAATAATGTGGGTTCAGCCTTACCTCCCATCGCTAAATTACTCCTAAAATCGCCTCCTTGAGGAATCCTATTTATTGATCCAATTGCTTCTCCGTTTACGATAATTATTCTTTTATCACCCTCTACGACTTCAGGAATAAATTTTTGCATCATAACGGGTAATTCTTCTTGAGAAGTGATTAATTCAATGATTGATTTAATTCCTGGAGAATTTTTATTTATCCTTATAACACCTTGACCACCTTTTCCTCCTAGAGGTTTTATGACTACTTCATTATTTATATTTGCAAAATTAATAAGATCTTTTACCTTACTCGCAACTATTGTAGGTGCCATTAAGTGGCTGTATCTTAAAGCACCTAGTTTTTCATTCCACGCTCGTAACGATGAGGGTTTGTTAATTACTGTTACTCCTTTTCTTTCGGCAACTTCTAAAAGATGGGTTGCATATAAATAAGCTTCATTTACAGGAGGATCTTTTCTCATCCAAATGCAATTAAATTCGGCGAGAGGTATGCAATCATTCTCTTTGAAAGAAATCCATGGAATTACTTCAACTTTTACGGAAGATGCCCATACTTCATCACCTCTAGCTTCCAGGTCTTGAGGAGTACAACTCCAGATTTCAATATTTTTTTTTGATGATGCTTGCATTAAAGCAGCAGTTGAATCTTTTAAGGGATTTATATTTTTAATTGGATCTATTACGAATAGAAATTTCATAAGATCTAGTTTAATAATGCTTCTAATTTATTTTCATTTTCTAATGCGTAGAGATCATCGCAGCCTCCGATACCCTCATTATCTATAAATATTTGTGGTAATGTTCTTCTACCATCAGCTCTTTCAATCATCAATGCTCTGGCATCTTCGTCGCCATCAATTTTATATTCTGTAAAATTTACATTTTTTTTCTTGAGTAGTGATTTTGCTCGAATACAGAATGGGCAATATTGCCAAGTATAAATTTCAACTTTGGACATTTTTTTAAAATAATACTTAGTTTATACTATTAAACAAAAGTGCTTGTTAGATTATAAATAACGATTAAATTCTATTTTGATAGATATTACAGATTTCAAAAAAGATCTTTCGGAACTAACAGAGCGCCTGGGTAATGCTCAGGATTGTCTTTGACGTTCCAAGATTAAAAGCGAAAAGGAAAGAGTTAGAGCAAATTTCTGCTCAGCCTGAATTTTGGGATAATCAAGAAGAAGCTAAAAAGCAAATGTTAATCCTTGATGATGTTAAAGCACAACTCGAATTGTTAGATAAATGGAAAACTTTTATTTCTGATGCTAATGCCTCTCTTGAGCTTTATTCTCTAGAGCCCGAAGAGGAAATGATTTTAGAATCGCAGCTGGGATTAAAGAAATTAAGAGAGAATTTGGATAAATGGGAATTTGAAAGATTGTTATGTGGTGAATACGATAAGGAAGGAGCAGTAGTTTCTATTAACGCAGGTGCGGGTGGAACAGATGCGCAGGATTGGGTAGAGATATTATTAAGAATGTACTCTAGATGGGCCGATAATAATCAAATGAGCCTTGTCATTAATGAATTATCTCAAGGAGAAGAAGCAGGTATTAAAAGTGTAACGTTCGAAATTGATGGAAAATATGCATATGGCTATCTGCAACATGAAAAAGGAACTCATAGATTAGTAAGAATTTCTCCTTTTAATGCCAATGGCAAAAGACAAACCAGCTTTGCGGGGGTTGAGGTTATGCCAAAATTAGATGACAATATTTCACTTGATATACCTGAAAAAGATTTAGAAATTACAACAAGTAGATCCGGTGGAGCTGGAGGACAAAATGTTAATAAAGTAGAAACAGCGGTGAGAATTGTTCATATGCCTTCAGGGATTTCAGTAAGATGTACCCAAGAAAGATCTCAATTACAAAATAAAGAAAAAGCTATGTTACTTCTTAAGTCTAAACTATTAGTGATTGCTAAAGAACAACGAGCTGCAGAAGTTGCTGATATTAAAGGTGATATTGTGGAAGCTGCATGGGGCAATCAAATAAGAAATTATGTTTTCCATCCCTATCAAATGGTAAAAGATCTTAGGACTATGCAGGAGACTAACGAGTTAGATAGTGTTTTAGATGGTGGACTTGAACCATTTATTCATGAATTATTACGTATGAATATTTCTTCTACCGAATCTATTGAATAACTAATGAAAAATATAAACGAAAATATAGAAAAAAAAGTTGCTCCTCCAAGCTTTATAAAGCTTGCTATGAGAAATATGGTAAGGAAGGGTTCAAAAAGTATTTCTCATTTTTCAATAACCTTTCTAGTTTTAATTGGGATATTAATACTTGTAGCCACAATAGGTAAGCCCAATATTCCTGTATAAGAATGTATGACAGAAAAAATTATTTCTGAAATAAATTTAGATTTGGTTTTTCAATGTAATGATTTCTCTCAATTTTCAAATAAGTTAAAAGATACTAAAACTCATCTTATTTTTGAATCTATTTTTTGGGAGAAAGTTTTTTTATCTTGGATAAATACTATATTAAAAAAAGAGGATTATGAATTACCAAATTATATTTTTGAAAAAAAATCTTTTTCATTAGGTTTACAGATAATATCTAATCAAGAAATTGCTTTTTTGAATAAGAAATGGATGCAAAAAAATGGTCCAACTGATGTTCTATCTTTTCCAATTATTTCTGATGAATCTCTAAATAATTTAGATCATATAGAGTTGGGAGATATTTTTATATCATTAGAGATGGCACTTCAGCAATCTTATGAATATAAACATTCAATCTATAGAGAGATGATCTGGTTGGCTAGTCATGGATTTTTACATCTTTTGGGATGGGATCATAATAATGAGCATGATTTAGAAAATATGTTAAATTTCCAAGAATATTTAATTACTCGTTTAGATTAAAAATTAATGGAAAAAAAAATAAACTACTTAGAAAATAGAAAAGAATCATATAAAACTTCTAGTAATGTATTTATAAGTTTTAAGTATGCTTTCAGTGGTATTAGTTATGTATTAAAAACTTCTAGAAATTTTAAAATTCAATTAATTTTTGCAGTTATAAGTTTAATAATTGGTTTTTTACTTAAAATTAGTCTAAGTAATTATGTTATTTTGATTGCAACAATAATGTCTGTTTTAATATTAGAAATATTGAACACATCTATTGAATCAATCGTTGATTTAGTAGTGAAAAAAGAATTTAGTATTTTGGCTAAAATTTCAAAAGATACTTCTGCAGGAGCAGTATTATTAGCTTCCATTAATTCTGTTATTATTGCTGTATATATCTTTGTTCCTAAAATAAAGTTGTTATTTTAAATCCATATAAATATGTTTCTTGTTATTGATAATTACGATAGTTTTACTTATAACCTTGTTCAATATTTAGGAGAACTTTCAGTTGAGCATGAAATAACTAAAGAATTAATAGTTAAAAGAAATGATGAAATTACTTTAGAAGAAATTATCAAACTAAATCCTGATGGAATTCTATTATCTCCAGGTCCAGGCAATCCAGATCAATCTGGAATTTGTCTGCCAATCTTAAAAAAATTATCTAAAAATATTCCGACATTGGGAGTTTGTTTAGGTCATCAAGCTTTGGCCCAAGCTTTTGGAGGTAAGGTTATAGTTGGGAAAGAACTTATGCATGGTAAGACATCCAAAATATTTCATAATCAAAAAGGATTGTTTAAAGATATCGAGACTCCATTTGTGGCCACTAGATACCATAGTCTTATAGTTGATTCAAGTTCTTTACCATCTTGTTTCGACATAACTGCGACTTTAGAAGACTCAACAATTATGGCTATCTCTCATAAAGAATATAAACATTTACATGGGGTACAGTTCCATCCTGAAAGTGTGTTGACACAATTTGGTCATAAATTAATTAGTAATTTTCTAAAAATGGCTGAACAAAAGTAAAATAAAAAAAATTAATATTATGATTTCTCAAATTAAAAACTTTTTATTTTTGATATTAGTTAGCTCTTTTTTGCCTACCTCATTATTGGCGAGGAATTTAGGAATAAAAAGTTTGGGACATAGTAGTTTTTTAATTACTAGTGCAGATAAATCTATTCTTATAAATCCCTTTAAAGCAATAGGTTGTGCGAGTAATTTAAAGGAGCCAAAAGAAATAAACGTAGATTTTATTTTGGCTAGTTCTAGGCTTCCAGATGAAGGATATAACCCTAATGATCAATTAATGTTCGTTGAGCCAGGAATCTATCAATTTGAGGATATTTTATTAAATGGAATTTCTGTACCACATGACAGAGTAGATGGAAGAAGATTTGGGATGGCAACTGTATGGAGTTGGGAGCAGAATGATCTTAAAATTGTTCATATGGGAGGAGCTGCTGGTGATATTGATATAAACAGTCAAATTATTTTGTCTAGTCCAGATATATTGTTTATTTCAATTGGAGGAGGAATAAAATCTTACAATGGTAAAGAAGCTTCAAAAATAGTTAAGCTTCTAAAACCTAATGTAGTTATTCCTGTTCACTTTGAACGCGGCAAAAAAATTAATAAAGAATGTGATTTCTCAAATGCTGATTTATTTATCGAAAATATGAATGATTTTAAAGTAAAATATGTTGGAAAAGATTTTCAAATAAAACCTAAAAGAATCGATCAAAATACAATTTATATTTTCAGTAATTAATTTTTTAAATCTAATATCTTGTAATTGTCCCAGAAAAAAATCATTTGTTCTTTAGTTCCAATACTAACCCTTATAGAATTACCGATATCTTTTTTGTTTTCCATACTTCTAATAAGAATTCCTTTTTCTCTCATCTGTTTTATTAAGATTTTAGGATCTTTTTTTGGCCAAATTAAGAAATAATTACCTCCACTAAAGTGAGTTCTGATTTTTGTTGATTTAAATTTATTTAAAATCCATTCCCTCGCCTTTTTTACTTCTAAAACATAATTATCAATATATGATTTGTCTTTAAGTGCTGCTAATGCAGCTGTTATAGCAAAGCTGTTTACATCATATGGTCCTGTAACTTTATTAATGTACTGAATTAAACTTTTATTGCCAAAAGTAAAACCTATTCTTAAACCAGCTAGACCTGCAGTTTTTGAAAGAGATTGGATTATTAGTATATTTTTATTCTTTTCAAAATCTATCGATTCAAGAAGACTATCTCCATTAAATTTTTCATATAGTTCATCAACAACTATTAATGAATCTTTATTGATATTGGCTAAATTAATTATTTCATGAGAGCTTAGAACAGTTCCTGTTGGATTATTTGGATTGCAAATAAATATTAACTTTGGATTATGCTTTATTATTTTTTCCCTAAATTCTTCGATGGGGAATAGAAAATTTTCTCCAATGTAAGAACAACTTATTTTTTTCATTCCTCTGATTTCTGCACAAGGAGAATAGTAACCAAAAGTTGGATTTGTGGTTAGAAATATCTGATCTTTTTCTCCAAAGCAATTAAAAATTGCATTTATTGCTGCATCTGCTCCATTGAAAATTCCGATTTCATCATTACTAAATTTTCTTGAATCAAGATATTTACCACATAAAAATTTTTTTAAAAAATTATATTCTGGATAAATTGAAATCTCATCTAATTTTATCGCTTGTAATGCCTCTAAAACCTTAGGACTTGGACCTAAAGTATTTTCATTAAAGTCTAAGCGGAGTAAATTTCTTCTATTTTCTAAAGGTGCAGAGTAAGACTGCATATTTATTATTTCTTCTCTTGGTTTTGGGAAAAGATTATTTAATGGATCAAAATCATTCATTACATTCTTTCTAAAGTTTCAATTCCTAAAAGCTCTAAGCTTAATTTTAGTGTTTTTGCAGTTAGGTCACATAAATTAAGCCTAGAGATTTTTATATTTTTTTCTTCTTTGAGGATTGGAACTTGATCATAGAATCTATTAAAAGTCTGACATAGCTCGAAAAGATAATTGCATAATCTATTTGGCATTAAGTCTTTTTCAATAGAAATTATGACTTCATCGAACCTAAGTAATTTTCTGATAAGTTTCCACTCAGATTTATGTTCATAATTTACGTACTGAAAATCTTTAGATTCATAAACAAAATCATTTTTTCTTTTAATTCCTAAAATTCTTACGAGTGTATATAACAAATAAGGAGCAGTATTACCATTAAGGGAAAGCATTTTATCAAAACTAAATTGATAATTAGTAATCCTATTTTGACTTAAATCTGCATACTTAACAGCTCCTAATCCAATAATTCTTGAAGTATTTGCTATAAAGTCCTCGGTCTCATTACGATCTTCATCTTCTAATCTTTTCAATAAATCTTCTTTTGCTCTTCTAACTGCTTCATTTAATAAATCTTTTAGGCGTATTGTTTCACCTTCTCTTGTCTTTAGTTTTTTGCCATCAATTCCTTGAACTAATCCAAAAGGGACATGGTCTACTTGACAATTTTCTGGAATCCATTTTGCTTTTTTTGCAACTTGAAAAACTCCAGCAAAATGATTTGCTTGCCCATGATCAGTTACATAAATAATTCTTGAAGCATCATCGCCATTAGGAGGTTTATTGAATCTGTATCTTATAGCAGCAAGATCTGTGGTGGCATAATTAAAACCTCCATCTTTTTTTTGAATAATTAGCGGTAAAGGTTTGCCTTCTTTATTAGTCATCCCATCTAAAAATACACATTTTGCTCCTTGATCTTCTACTAATATTTTTTCTAAATTCAAATCATCAATAACTGATTTTAAGAAGGGATTATAAAAAGATTCACCTCTTTCTTCTATTTTTATTTTTAAATTTTTATAGATTTCATCAAATTCTTTCCTTGATTGATCACATAATAATTTCCAAGCTTTAATCGATTTAATATCTCCACTTTGTAACTTAACTACTTCCTCTCTAGATCTTTTTTGGAATTCAGATTCGTTATCAAATCTTTTTTTTGATTCTTTATAAAATTCAACTAAATCACTTATCTTGATCTTTCCTATTTCTTCTAGATCATTTGAATATAAATCTTTGAGCTGAGTAATAAGCATGCCAAATTGTGTTCCCCAATCACCAACATGATTTAGTCTTAATACTTCATAACCTCTTAACTCGAAAATTCTAGATATTGAGTCACCTATTATTGTTGATCTTAAATGCCCTACATGCATTTCTTTAGCAATATTAGGGCTAGAAAAATCGACAATAACTTTATTGGACAAACTACTATCTAAATCTTTTCTAATTAGAGGTATGCCAGCCCTATTGCATTGAATATTTGATTTAATTTCATTTATTAGAACCTCATCTTTTAATTTTATATTTATAAATCCAGGTCCAGCTATTTCTAGACTCTTACATAATTTTGCTATGCTTTTATTCTTATTTAAAAGGTTAATAAAATCATTAGAAATATATCTTGGGTTCTTTTTATATATTTTAGATAAACTTAAACAAACATTACATTGATAATCACCAAATTCCTCTTTTGATGATTGTGTAATTAAATTCTTGCTAAGAATTGCGAATTCTCCTTTTTTATCATTTTTTTCAAGACTATCTAAAAGAGCTTGTTCAAATTGTTTTGTTAATTCTTTAAAAATGATTAGCATTAATTATTCAATTATTTATCTATATGATTAATTAATATAACGCATACTCAAATCAATCCAATTACTTTTGGTTATTGAAGAACTTGTTGAAATCAAATCAATACCTTTTATTAGATATTTACTAATTTCTTGAGGGTTTATTCCAGAAACTTCTATTATCAAATTTTTATTGACTTCTTTTTGTAGGCTATTAGTTGATAAATCTCTTAATTCTTGAACGTTTTTTCTGATTATTTCAGGACTAAGTTCATCTAATAAGACACTATCCGCTCCTGCTAATACTGCTTCTTTTGCCTGGTCGATATTCTCAGCTTCAATTATTATATGAGTTGTAAAAGGCGAATTTAGGCGAATATTTTGTACTGCATTCTTAAGATTATCTGTCCATGCAATATGATTTTCTTTGATCATAGCAGCATCGTATAATCCCATTCTATGATTCACCCCACCTCCGCATTTGAATGCATATTTTTCAAATATTCTTAAGCCAGGGGTCGTTTTCCTAGTATCTGCTAATTTTATATTTGTGCCTTCTAATTTATCTGTAAGATTCTTTGTATATGTTGATATTCCAGATAGATGCATTGCTATATTTAAGCTGATCCTTTCACTAGTAAGTAAACTTTTTGAAGGCCCATATATTTCTAAGAGTTTTTGATCTTTAACAAATTTATCTCCATCAGAGATATTAAATTTTGGACTGATTTTTAAATCAATTTTTCTAAAAATTTCTTTTATAATTTCAACCCCGCAGAATATACCCTCTTCTTTTGCAATCCAATATGCATTACCATTCTCTTCTTTAATAGAGGAACTTGTAAGATCTCCCCTACCTATATCTTCATCGATCCAATTATCAATGATTTTACTTATTATTGGAGTATTTAAATCCACTAAACTAAGAAATAATTAATTAATAAAATTAAACTGAAGTTAGAGAACCAACTATATATCACTATGTAATTTAACTCAAATTTATTTACCAATACAAAACTTAGAAAAAATATTATCTAGAAGTTCCTCTGTTAATTCTTGACCAGTTATTTTAGATAAGTTTTGAATTCCATCTCTAAGTTCAATTGATAACAAATCAAATGGCAATTTATTTTCAATTATTTTATCAGTATCATTTAAATTAGATAAGCAAGCAGACAAATTTGTTAGATGTCTTTGGTTTAAAAATATATTTATATTTTCTACTTGTTTTAATCCACATTTTTTTATGATTGTGTCGATTAATAATCTTTCACCATCATTATTCTTAATGCTCATAAGAATTGTATTTTTTAACTCATTTGAATTAATATTTTTGCAATCAATTAAATCTTTTTTATTGCCCAAAATAGTAATTAATTTTTCTTTGGGGATTTCTTCTATTATTTTTTTGTCTTCTTCATTAAGTCCTTCTTCAAGACTATAAATATAAATTATGAAATCTGACTCTTTTATTTTCCCAAAACTTTTTTTGATTCCAATACTTTCAATTTGTTCATGAGTTTCTCTTATGCCAGCAGTATCAATTATTTTCATTGGAATATCATTAATAGTTAAATTAACTTCAATAACATCTCTAGTTGTTCCAGGAATATTAGTTACGATTGCTTTCTCTTTTTTTGCAAGCAAATTTAATAAAGAGCTTTTACCAACATTTGTTTTACCTATAAGCGCAATGGATATTCCATTGTGAATATATGAATTTCTTTTTGCATTTTCTATTAGTAATTCTATTTTTTCTTTGACTTTTTTAATGTTTTTTAGATATTTGGTGTAATCAAAATCTGTAAAGTCTTCCTCAAAATCAACTCTTGCTTCTATTTCGCAAAGTTGATTTATAAGGTCATTTTTAATATCATCAATTTTTTTCTTTATTTCTCCTTGAACCCCGCTAAAGGCTAACTCTGCTGATTTGGTATTGCTTGCATTAATTAATTGATTAATCGACTCGGCTTGAGTAAGGTCTATTTTCCCATTAAGAAAAGCTCTTTGACTAAATTCTCCTGGGTTTGCAAGTCTAACTCTAGAATTACTAGATAATAATATCTTTAAAACTTTATTTACTATGATAATTCCGCCATGGCAATGAAGTTCAACTACATCCTCTCCTGTGAAGCTATTTGGGGATTTCATCACTAAAATTAAAACCTCATCTATAAATTTATTTTGTTTATTTTCCTGAATAAAACCACGAAAAACTCTATGTGATTCCCATGCATATTTAGATTTAGTTTGAACAATCTTTTTGCAAGAATTTATTGCGTCTTTCCCTGATACTCTTATTATCGCAACTCCTCCCTTCCCAATACTTATAGCTGAAGCAATTGCGGCTATCGTATCTTCTGTAGTAACTATCGAATCCATCTCTCGCTTTGTTATGGATAATTAAGTAAGATTATCAAGAATTTAATTTTGAAATTTTCTTTCTGAATGAGATTTAAAAGAGATATTACCTATAAGAAAATTCTATCATTATTTAGGAGTCAGAATGGAAGTCCTTTCTTTAATGCTAAAGGTTTAGCTATAGGGGTATTTAGTGGTTGCTTTCCATTTTTTGGTTTTCAGACTTTAATGGGAGTATTTTTTGCGAAAATAGCTAAGGGAAATATTGTTCTAGCTGCAATTGGTACCTGGATCAGCAACCCTTTTACTTATATTCCACTTTATTATTTTAACTATAAAGTTGGTTCGATTTTTTTAAATAATTCTTCTAATAAAATTCTTGAAAAAAGTTTAGTTATTGATGACTTATGGAAACAAGGTAGAATTTTTTCCTTAAAATTAATCTTAGGTTCATCTTGTGTAGGTATTTTATTAGCTTTGATTTGCGGCAGTATTGTTTTCTTTATCTACAAGGTAAAAAGTAAAAGATAGATTGATCTGATTTTAAAATTAACTTTGTCCAACTCTGGCAATATCTAAAACATCTGCCATTGATTTAATTTGTTCAATTGTTTTGTGAAGTTGATTATAACTTTCAAGACCTACACAAAGATTTATAATAGCTGGTTTACCAAAAGCAGTTTTAACATTGGCATCACTAACGTTTATACCTTTATCAGATAACCGCATAAGAATATCTTTAAGAACTCCAACTCGATCAATTACTTCTATTCTTAGCTGAATTGGAAACTTATTCTCGCCAGTTTTATTATCTTGATTCCAACCGACAGGTAATCTTCTCTCTATTGGAATTGGTATTACATTTTCACAATCTTCCCTATGTATAGTTATCCCATGGTTGCCGAGCGACACAGTTCCGATAATATCCTCGCCTGGGAGTGGGGAACAGCATTTACCTATTCTGTAATCAAGACCTTCTATCCCGGAAATTGGTGATTTAGCTGCTGTATTAGATTGATTAGTGGATAAATTATTATTACTTTTAAGAGATTTTGCTATTTCAGAGTCAGAATCATTTTTTACATCTTCTGTCTGTAATTTTATTTCTTCTCTTAGTCTGTTTAATACTTGATGCAAAGTTAAACCACCAAAACCAAGAGATGCAAGAAGGTCTTCAGTAGTTTTTAAATTGCATCGATTTGCAACTTTTTTCATGGCTTCACTAGAAAGTAATGCTTCAAAACCGTTTCTACCTACTTCTTTTTCCAGTAAATCTCTACCTCTTTTAATCGTTTCATCACGATGGCTTTTCTTATACCATTGGCGAATTCTATTTTTAGCAGTTGGCGTAACTACAAAGTTCAGCAAATCCAAGCTTGGAGTAGCATTATTACTTGTCAAAATTTCTATGAAGTCACCATTTTGAAGTGCTGTGGATAATGGAGAAAGTTTTTCATTAATTCTTATTCCATTACAGTGATTTCCAACTTCAGAATGGATTCTGTAGGCGAAATCTATCGCGGTAGATCCTTTCCTTAAACCAACAACATCTCCTTTTGGAGTGATTACAAATACTTCTTCATCAAATAAATCCTCTTTAATTGAAGCTAAATAATCATTATGATCCCTTTCATTACCTTCTTGTTGCCATTCTACTAATTGTCTTAGCCAATTAAATCTCTCGGCATTACTTTTAGCAGGAGAACCACCCTCTTTATATTGCCAATGAGCGGCAATACCATATTCAGCAATTTGATGCATCGAAGTAGTTCTAATTTGAACTTCAATAGGTCGATGTCTTCCAATCACAGAAGTGTGTAAGGACTGATATCCATTGGGTTTTGGTAATCCTATATAGTCTTTAAATCTACCTGGAATTGGTTTGAAAGTATCATGAACAACTGCTAAAGCTCTATAACAACTATCTGAATTGTCCACGATAATTCTTAGGGCAGCAACATCATAAATCTCGTGAAAATGCTTTTGTTGTCTTTCCATTTTGCTCCAGATGCCATAAAGATGTTTTGGCCTTCCTGTTATTTCAAAATTTTTCAAACCCGCTGAAATCAAGTTTTCCTTCATAAGATTCAAAGTTACTTTTAATCTTTTTTCTCTATCACTTCTTTTAACGGCGATTTGATCTTTAAGATCTAGATATTCTTTAGGCTCTAGGAATTTAAAAGCTAAATCTTCTAATTCCCATTTAAATCTGTTTATACCTAGTCGATTAGCTAAAGGTGCATAAATCTCTCTTGTTTCTCTCGCTATTCTTAGTTTTTTCTCATCATTTAGCCATTCAATTGTTCTCATGTTGTGAAGTCGATCTGCAAGTTTAACTAAGACAACTCTGATATCGCTGGCCATAGCCAAAAACATTTTCCTAAGATTTTCAGCTTGTGCTTCAGTCCTGTTGTTAAAGTGAATGCCGCCTAATTTTGTTACACCCTCTACAAGTATTTTTACTTCTAATCCAAAATTTGTTTCTATTTCGGATAAATCAATGCCAGTATCTTCAACTACATCATGTAAAAGGCCTGCAGCAATAACAGATGAACTAGCACCTATTTCTTTAAGGAGATTTGCAACAGCAACCGGGTGGATAATGTATGGCTCGCCGCTCGCACGGAATTGTCCATCATGAGCTTTATAAGCAAGTTTAAAAGCCTTTACTATAAGGTTTTGATTCTCATCATTTTCTTTATTTGATTTTTCAAAATTATGAATATCTTTAAGAAGCCAATCGGGAATGTTTATTTGATAATTCAAAGATTCACTTTCATATTTTTTATTTTCAGGCAAAATAGTTTTGGAAACTTCAATTTCGTTTTTTTCTTTTGAATTTGCAGCTGCCTCGGACATTTTATATTGCTTTAGATGTATTTTATTTATGTCTAGAAAAATTTGCTATAAATCATGGAAAAAAATAAAGAAAAAATTATTGTAGTTAAAAATCTTACTGTTAAATATGGTCTAAAACAGCAACCTATTATCAAAAATTTTAATTTGGAAATTGATAGTGGAGATCATTTGGCCATAATAGGACCTTCTGGATGTGGGAAAACCACTTTTGCAAAAACATTAGTAAATATATTGCCTGCAAAGGCCACTTCTAAAGGGTATCTATCTATTTCTAATGTAGATCCTAGGAAAATAAACAACAAAGATGCACAATTATTTAGAAGAAAGAATTTTGGATTTATTTATCAAGACTCTATAAAAAAACTTAATCCGCTAATGAGAGTTGGGGATCATTTATATGAATTATTTAAAATACATGATCAAACTAAATCATCTTTAGCTATTAAAAAATTAGTAAGAGGAGTTTTTCAAAAAGTCGGAATTGAAGAAAGTAGACTTGATTCTTTCCCACATCAATTTAGCGGGGGAATGAGACAGAGAGTTTCTATAGCAATGGCACTTGCTTTGAAACCTAAATTATTAATAGCTGATGAACCTACAACAAGCTTAGATACCAAAACAAGTTTTGAAATTATGCAAGAAATAATTCATCTATGTAATGAATTTGATACAACTTTAATTTTAATTAGTCATGATATTAATCTTGCAGCAAAGTGGTGTAAAAAAGTTGCAATAATTGAAAAGGGATCGATTGTTGAAAAAGGGAATATATTAGATATTTTTCAATCACCAAAATCAGATATCGGGAAAAAGTTAGTAAATGCTTCAAAAATAGTATTAGAACCAAATACTAAAAATAATGCTCGAGATCAGGTCGTTCTAGAGGTAAATAACCTAAGACATTGGTATAAATTAAATTCTTCAATTTTCATTAATAAATGGAATAAGGCTTTAAATGAAGTTAGTTTTAAGTTATATGAGAATGAGACTCTTGGAATAGTTGGTTCTTCAGGGAGTGGTAAAAGTACATTATGTAGGGCTTTAATTGGACTTCTTAAAGTAAGAGGTGGTGAAATCAAAATTTATGATAAAAATCATGCATCGAAAAAAAATAAATCTTTTAAAAAGAACAATAAAGTGCAAATTATTTTTCAAGATCCTTTTTCAAGTTTGAACCCTAAAATGACAATTAAAAGTATTTTGGAAGATATATTTTTTATTCAAAAAATTTCAGATAAAAGAAAAATCGAAAAAGAAATAAAATTAATGTTTAGAAATTTGAATCTTCCCTTAAATAATGATTTTTTTAATTCTTATCCTAGCCAATTATCGGGTGGTCAATTGCAAAGAATTTCATTAGCCAGAGCGCTATTGTTGAAACCAAAAATTTTGATTTGTGATGAGAGCGTTAATATGTTGGATGCTTCAGTAAAAATAGAGATTCTTGAATTACTTAGAGTCTTGCAAGAAAAAATGAATTTAACGATTATCTTTATTACTCACGATTTGGGCATTGCTAAAAGATTTTGCGATAGGTTGCTAGTTATGAATCACGGAAAGATAGTTGATGAAGGAGAAAGTTCTACAATATTCACTAAAACTCAAAACACGTATACAAAATCGCTTCTAAATTCCTCTTTGAATCTTATTTAACTTTAAGAACACTTAGTAATTTTTGAAAATCTAATGGTAATTCTGATTCAAATATCATTTCTTTCCCATTTATTGGATGTATAAGTCCAAGCTTAATGGCGTGTAAAGCTTGGCCATCTAATTTACATGGCAGTTTTTTACATCTTCCATATAACGGATCACCCACAATTGGATGATTAATGTGAGCGCAATGTACTCTTATTTGATGCGTTCGCCCCGTATCTAGTTTGAAACTCATTAATGAGTAATTGCCAAATCTTTCTTCTAATTTCCAATAGGTACAGGCATACCTTCCTGAGGTTTCTTCAACTACTTTATATTTCAATCTATTTAATTTATCTCTGCCAATGTTTCCCACTATTTGGCCTTCTTCAGAATTCGGTGCTCCATGAATTACTGCAATATATTCGCGTGATGCTATTTTTTCTTTAATTTGTTTCTGGAGATTTACTAATGCCTCTTGGCTTTTTGCAACAACCATACATCCGGAGGTATCTTTATCTAATCTGTGAACAATCCCAGGTCTTAGCTTCCCATTAATTCCAGGTAGATCTTTACAGTGAAAAAGTAATCCATTCACTAAAGTTCCAGATTTGTGTCCAGGGGCTGGATGAACAATTAGTCCTGATTGTTTATTAATTACTATGATGTGTTCGTCTTCAAAAAGGATATTTAAATCCATTTTTTCAGGTTTCAAATAAATAAGAGGTTCTGGAGGAGGCATCCATATTTGAATATTGTCGCCATTTTTTAATGGGGTCTTTGCTTTCGCAGTCTTATAGTTTACAAGTACTAAACCTGAATTTATAAAATGTTGAATTCTTGCTCTACTTTGTTCTGGTCTTTTACTTACCAGCCATCTGTCTAGCCTCATAGGAAGAGGTAGCTCATAAATAATTTCTATAAGCTCACCTTCTCCAATGCCGAAAGAATTTTGATTATTTAATTCCATAGTGGGACTTCTAAAGCAATTTTACCCAGCATTTGATTTCTATAATCTTCCAATAACTTATGAGACATTCTCCTTTTATCGCCTGAGGTATGTTTTGAAGCTGCTTCGTCGATCCAAGCAGAAGGACTCTTAAAGCCTTTAGTAATATCAACTCCATATCTATTAGATATTTGTTTAACTGAGATATTCGCATTCTTATCTTTGTTGAGAGTGGATATAATTTTGATAAATCCAATTGCGACACTCTCTATTTCATAAGCAGCTTCTCCAATATCGTCACACAGTGCAAGATTAAGTGCTGATTTTTGATCTTCTAAATTTGGAGGTATAACACCAGGAGCATCTAGAAGATCTATACCACTTTCTAATTTTATCCATCTTAAATTACGAGTCACGCCTGCTTTCCTAGCGCTATCTACAACTCTTTTTTTTGCGATTCTATTAATTAATGCCGACTTTCCTACGTTTGGAAAACCAAGTGTAAGGGCTCTAATTGGCCTAATTCGCATTCCTCTAGAGAGTCTTCTATCGTCGATTGACGACCTAGAATCTTTGGCTGACTTACAAATTTCTTTAATCCCTATTCCTCTTTTAGCATCACACCAAAGAGGATATTGATCTTTAGAATTAAACCATTTATTCCAACTATTGATTGTATTCGGGGAGATCATATCTGATCTGTTAATAACAAGAATATGTTTTTTATTATTTATCCATTTATTTAAGTGTGGATGTCCTGTTGACAAAGGAATTCGTGCATCTCTAACTTCTATAACTAAATCTACTTTATTGATAACTTCAGATAATTTCTTTTCTGCTTTTGCGATATGGCCTGGGTACCATTGGATTTTGGGTATGTCCACTTCAATAAATCAAATAAAATTTTGTATTCCTTTTAGTTTTTATAACTTTCAAAAGTATTTACTTCTAAATTTTAGTATAAATTTAATAACTAAAAATTTTTATAATCGTTAATTCTTAAAATTTATTAAGGCATAGGTAACAGTAACTACTTTTTAACCCAATAAGCCCAAATTAACGTTAGGGTCTTGAGATCATAAATATAGCTTGTTTAATGTCAAAATTATCTCTTTCCAGTCTTGATAAGACACATTTAGAAGGAAAAAAAGTTCTTGTTAGAGTAGATTTTAATGTTCCATTAAATGAAGACGGTCAAATAACCGACGATACGCGTATTCGTGCAGCGATTCCAACTATTGAATATCTTATTAATCATTCTGCAAAAGTCATTTTAGCTGCTCATTTTGGTAGACCGAAGGGTCAGGTAAATGAAAAAATGAGATTAACTCCAGTAGCAGCAAGATTAAGTGAATTGTTGGGCCAAAATGTTGCTCTTACCAACAGTTGTATTGGTGATGAAGCAGTTGCACAATCAAGTAGCTTATCTAATGGAGATGTTCTTTTACTTGAGAATGTTCGTTTTTTTGGTGAAGAGGAAAAGAACGACTTGGAGTTTGCCGAAAAATTAGCATCACATGCAGATATGTATGTAAATGATGCTTTCGGTGCTGCTCATAGAGCGCACGCTTCAACTCAGGGTGTTACAAATTATTTAAGTCCCTCAGTAGCTGGATTCCTTTTAGAAAAAGAATTGAAATACCTACAAGGAGCAGTAGATTCCCCAAATCGTCCATTGGCAGCAATAGTTGGGGGGTCAAAGGTTAGCAGCAAAATAGGAGTACTTGATTCTTTACTAGATAAGTGTGACAAAATCATGATTGGTGGAGGTATGATTTTCACTTTTTATAAAGCTAGAGGTTTAGATGTCGGAAAGAGCCTTGTAGAAGAAGATAAACTCGAGCTTGCTAAAGATTTAGAAGCAAAAGCAAAAGCAAAAGGAGTAGAGTTATTATTACCTACTGATGTTGTTTTGGCTGATGAATTTTCTCCTGACGCCAATAGTAAAATATCTCAAATTGATGCAATTAGTGGGAATTTGATGGGTCTAGATATTGGTCCAGATTCCATTAAAGTTTTTCAGAATGCTCTTGCAGAATGTAAGACAATTATTTGGAATGGTCCAATGGGAGTTTTTGAATTTGATAAATTTGCAGATGGTACAAATGCAATAGCTACGACTCTTGCAGACTTAAGTGCTTTTTCTGAAGTTTGTACAATAATTGGTGGTGGAGATTCAGTTGCAGCAGTTGAAAAAGCAGGATTAGCTGAGAAAATGTCTCATATATCTACCGGAGGTGGGGCTAGTTTGGAACTTTTAGAAGGTAAAACTTTACCAGGTGTGGCTGCTTTAAACAACGCTTAGGCTATATCTCATCAACAATATCAATGCTCTTTGTGAAAGTAATCATTCCCTCAGGATGAGCTATGATTCCTGACCAAATTTGCATACTTGGTTTTGAAGGGGCTCTTGTAATTTTAAAAATCCCTCCAGACGCCAATGGTTCCAATAATATTTCTTGTTCAAACATTGAATTAACTTGATGAGGTTTTATAGCTCCAGCAATAATCACTTCTTCAAGAGGATTATTTAGTATTATATCGATATCGTATTTTGAACCAGTAAGTACTTTATCAGGAATTTTAAAACTAATATCTATTTTTTTATTATCGTTTCTTATTGTGGTGAATAAATTTTTGATAATCCCTTCACTTATTTTTCCATTTACGATTGAAAATATATAATCAAATTTGGATTCGAGTATATATATTTCTCCGTTAACTATTTTTTCCCCAGAAACTTTTATTCGCAAAATATCTTCATCTGGAATATTAGATTTTAATCTTTTGATCTTCCATTTGCTGTTAGGGAAATCATTAATAATCTTTGAAAATTGTTTTGGAATATTTTGGTTTTCATCATTTCTAAAATTTTTTTTAAAAAACTCTAAGTCTCGCTTATTTAATGAGGTCTCTAAATTTCTTATAAAATCAACTTTTAAAGTTTGCGTTATTGCTGAATAGGGGAGAATGAGATAAATAAATAAGTAGAGAGGGAATCCTATATTTCTGAATAAGTTTAAATTCAACATATTTATCATTTATTATTTTCATTCTACTAATTTAAGTTTTTATGTCTAAAAAAAATAATTTATTAGTTGCAGCTAGTGGAACAGGAGGCCATATTTTTCCAGCTTTAGCAGTTTCTAAAGAGGTGGAGGATGAGTGGAATATTCATTGGTTGGGTATTAAGCAAAGACTTGATGCAAATTTGATTCCCCAAAAATATAATTTGAAGACTTTGAATTTAAAGACACCAAGAAAAAATATTTTTTTGTTTTATCAATATATAAAAATTTTAATGTCAACTTTCCAAATAATTAGGATCTTAAAAGAAAAAAAAATTAACTTGGTTTTTACGACTGGAGGTTATATATCTGCCCCTACTATTGTTGCTTCAAAACTACTCAGGATACCTGTCATTATTCATGAATCAAATTTAATTCCAGGAATGGTCACGAAATATTTTGGTTTTTTGTGTAACTATGTTTTTCTAGGATTTAAGAAAACAAATTCTTATTTAAGAAATTGTAAAACTATTTTCACTGGGACTCCTTTAAGAGATCAATTCTATAAATCCCATCCCTTGCCAGAATGGGTCCCAAAAGGAAAAGGACCTCTTTTGATTGTTATGGGAGGTAGCCAAGGAGCAAAAGCTATAAATCAAATTCTTAACGAATCTCTTGAATTTTTAATGAAAAAACAGTTTCGGATAGTTCATATTATTGGCGAATGTAATCAACAATCCTTTAATGTAAAAAATTACAATAATTATGTTCAAAAGAAATTTACTAATGAAATCGCAGCTTTGATTCAAAACTGTGATCTTGTAATATCGAGATCTGGTGCAGGAACAATAAATGAACTTATAGAAACTGAAAAACCTTCAATTTTAATTCCATTTCCTTATTCTAAAAATAATCACCAGGAAAAAAATGCAATGATTCTTGCTGAAATTGGAGGATCAGTTTTATTGAATCAAAGTAAAATTTCTAAAGAAGTTTTTGAAGAAACTATAGAAAGAATTTTTAAGAGAAAATCAAAAAACGGAAAATATTACTATGAAATTTTAGATATTATGAAGAAGAATATGGCTAATAATAATAAAATCAAATCTAAAATTGAGATTAGGAAATTTTTTAATTATTTTTTTAAGGAATTCTGAATTTCTTTACATAAAAGAGTGTTATTTTTCCTACTCTGCAAACTTATTCTTGCCCACTTTTCATCCAGAAATCTAAATGAAGTACATTCTCTAAGCAATATTCCCTTATTTTCTAAGTATTTTATATTAGGCGACAAGGATTTTTTACTTTCTATTAAAAAAAAGTTGGTTGAAGAGTTATGAACTTTAAGGTTCTCTATTTTTGATAATTTTTCAAATACTCTTTTTTTTTCAATATTTATCCAGCTGTGAATCTGTTTTGTCCACTGTTCATAGAATTTCTTATTACTTAGTAGATCAATTCCGGCTTTAATAGAAAATGAATTTAAAGGCCAAGGATCTCTATTTATTTCCCATTCTTTTAATATTTTCGATGAGCCAATAACGTAACCTAATCTAAGACCAGGAATATTGAAGATTTTGGTCAAGCTTCTCAAGACTAATAAATTATCAAATCTTTTGGTTAATGGTATTAAAGATTCTTTGTCTCCATTAGGTGTTATCGATAAGAAAGCTTCATCGCAGATAACTAATTTATATTTTTTCACAACTTCCTCCAATGAATTCTTTCCCCATAATTGGCCGGTAGGGTTATGTGGATTTGTTATCCAAATAACATCACCTTTTGGATGAAGCGGAAATGATTGAGGAAAAATATCATTCCAGTTTTTAGGTAATTCGCAATGTATAAAATTGCTATTCCAACAATTTAAAGATCTTTCATAATCAACAAATGATGGAGAAGGAATACAACTTATTCCGAATTTGGATGCTTCATAACCTGCCCAGGTTATTAATTCAGAAGCTCCATTTCCAGGCAATATATTGTCTGGATTTATCCCATGAAATTTGCCGATTATTTCTTTCAGATCACTCAAGTTTCTTTCTGGGTA
This sequence comes from Prochlorococcus marinus str. SB, assembly GCF_000760115.1. Taxonomy (NCBI): domain Bacteria; kingdom Bacillati; phylum Cyanobacteriota; class Cyanophyceae; order Synechococcales; family Prochlorococcaceae; genus Prochlorococcus; species Prochlorococcus marinus. The sequence goes on along the minus strand of NZ_JNAS01000002.1, from coordinate 430,850 downwards.
ATATCTAAAGCCAAGTTTCTTAATTTCCGCATTTATTGAATCTATTAGTATCTGAGGGGGATCAAAGGGTACTAATGATGCACTTGCATCAATGATTTCTGAGGGTAATAAATTTAATTTTTTCGCAGTTGCATATACATTTCCACCGTGCTTCAAGTTTGATCCTTGCATGGCTAACTTTGAGTAATCATGAGGTTCATTATTCATTCTCTAATCTTATTCAACCCATTTTAACTCTGATCCAATTGCATCTTTTATACTAGATAATTGATGGTTGTTGAGTTGCTTTATAATTCCTTCAAGTATATCTGGTACTAATTGTGGACCCTTATATATCCATCCTGTATAAAGTTGAATTAATGATGCTCCAGAACAAATTCTTTCCCAAGCTGACTCAGGACTATCTATTCCACCAACGCCAATTAAAATAATCTTTTTATCAATATTATGTATATGTTTTATTATTTGATTTGCTTTTTTTTGGAGAGGCCTTCCACTTAATCCTCCATTCTCTTGAGAGAGTAATAATCCAGTTTGCCTGATCTTTCTATTTTCAAGACCTAATCTATCAATGCTGGTGTTTGTAGCAATTATTCCATCGATGTTTTCTTCGATTATTAATTGACAAATATCTTCAATATCTTTAAGGCCTAAATCTGGCGCAATTTTTACAAATAATGGTGGACAATTAGGTAAGTTTTTAATTTCTCTAAGAAGTTCTTTTAGAAGAATTGGATCTTGTAATTTTCTTAGTCCTTCAGTATTTGGAGAACTAACGTTTATTGCTGCGTAATCACAATATGGAATTAATAATTTTAGAGAAGTTAAATAATCATCTTTTGCTTGTGATAAACCTGTAATTTTTGACTTCCCGAAATTTATCCCTAAACAAATATTCTCCCTGTTTTTTTTAAACTCAATACCTTGCTCGACAAAGTTTTTAACTAGATTTTCAGCGCCATTATTATTGAAACCCATTCTATTTAATGCTGCTTCTTCTTCTGCCAATCTAAATAACCTTGGTTTGGGATTTCCATTCTGAGCAAATTTAGTTACTGTACCAAGCTCAGCAAATCCAAAACCAAAATCTTTCCATATATTTGCGGCATTTCCATTTTTGTCAAAACCCGCAGCTAAACCAACTGGATTACAAAAATTTATTCCACATATTTTCTGAGTTAACCTTTTATCAACTACAGAAAATTCTTCATTTAGATTTTTTAAGATAGAAGATACTATAGGCCAATTATATTTTCTTGAACTGAATGATAGGAGACTAAGAGATAAATTTGTTAAGTATTCTGCATCAATTCCAGAGTCTTTTTTTAATACAGGGGTAATAAAGTTTTTATAAAGATTGTTAAATCCCCCCTTCTGTTCACTCATAAAAAATTAAGCTTCTTTTTTTCTATTATCCAATATTTTTTATCTTTAGGAATCAATCTCCAATTACGCCATTCAAAAAGTGAATATTGTTTTATCTTTAAGTGGTTTTCATCACCTAATAATGTTTCTAGTTCAGGTGAACTTAACAGGTACTTTTTTTCTGCAAATTTTTGAATTAATTCATTGCGGGAAAATAATTCCTGAATTTCTGCAGGTGCATTTTTTTCAAAAAAATCAACTGAGGATTCTACTTTTTTTAAGTTACTTTCTATAGATATACCTTTGCTGTAATTAGTTGCAATTTTATCAACCCTATCATTTTGTTTATCCCCGCTATGACCTTTAACATATTCCATTATTAGGCCATTAATTCTTAATTGATCAATTTTTTGCCATAGATCAAGATTTTGAACTGGTTTTCCTGAACTTGTTTTCCATCCATTTTTCTTCCAATTAATAATCCATTTTGTATAACCCTCTATGACATATTTACTATCAGTTCTTAGTTTAAAGTTCTCTTTTAATTTGTAGGTTTTTAATTTCTCAAGAGTTTTTATAGCCGCAGTGAGTTCCATTCTATTATTAGTAGTATTTTGCTCGGAACCACCTATTTCTAATTCGCTGTTATCCTCAAAAATTATTAAACCACCCCATCCACCTGGGCCTGGATTACCACTGCAGGCTCCATCTGTTGCGGCTTCAATCGCAATACTATCACTATTCATAATTTTTGAAGCCGATATTAAGGTTATCGGCTTGAAAAAATGTACTCTTACTTAAGTGTAACTTTACCGCCAGCTTCTTCAATCTCTTTCTTTAAAGATTCAGCATCTGCTTTGGCAATTCCTTCTTTTACTGTTTTTGGTGCAGATTCAACAAGTGCTTTTGCATCGCCAAGACCTAGACCAGTTGCATTTCTTACAACCTTAAGTACTTTGATTTTTGCAGCTGCATCAAAGCCTTCGAGAACTACATCAAATTCAGTTTTTTCTTCAGCAGCGCCACCATCTGAGTCACCGCCAGCTGCTCCAGGAGCTGCCATTACTACACCTGCAGAAGCTGCAGCAGATACACCAAAAGCCTCTTCAATTTGCTTTACAAGCTCAGATGCTTCTAAAAGTGATAAAGATTTTAATGATTCAAGAATTTCTTCAGTTTTTGCGGACATTTTCTTAAAAGTTAATTAGGGTTTTGATTTAAGATTCTGATTTTTCAGAATGTTGTTTAAGTGATCTAGCAAGTCCAGAAGGCACTTCATTGATAGAGATCGCAATTTTTGTTGCTACGCCATTTAGAGCGCCAGCAATTTTTGCTATCAATACTTCTTTAGATGGAAGACTTGCAATTTCTTTTATTTCAGAATCGCTAAGAAGTCTGCCTTCAAATAAAGCTCCTTTGGTCTCGGATTTTTTGGTGTCTTTTTGAAAAGATTGGATAGCTTTTACAGCACCACCAACATCTTCTTTAATTAACACAAAAGCATTCGTTCCGGTCAGTAAAGATTCAAGATCGTTCCAATTACTATCTCCATCAATAGCTTTGCGCATTAATGAATTTTTAGTAACTTTGCAGATACCGTTGGTTGTTTGCAATCTAGATCGCAAATCTGACATCTCTTTGATAGTTAAACCTTTATAGTCAAGAACCACAGCCATTTCCGAGTCGTCTAAAAGAGATTTAATCTCAGTAACGATTTTTTGCTTATTCTCTAGTGTTCGGCCCATTGATGTTTTTTGGATCGTAATTTAGGGAGAGCAGGAAATGCGGCAAAGTTCTTTTTAAGAGGCCGCTTTTATTAGATCCAAAAAGAAATAATTTAAGACGAGTCCTCGGTAGGAATTAAAAATTTAGAATAACTAAATCAACCTACTTTCTTTGGCCGTATTATTGCAATTTAAATTATACTACAAAGCGTTAACCTTCAGGTTGGTAATCTTGTACAGCATTTATGTCTAATTGAACTGAAGGCCCCATTGTTGAAGTTACATAAAAAGTTTTCCAATACTTTCCTTTAGCTCCACTTGGTTTATTTTTATCAATTGATTCTTGTAAGGTTTTTAAGTTGTCAAATAGGGCCTCTTTTGTGAAACTTGCTTTTCCAAAGCGGACATGAACGATTCCAGCCTTATCTGCTCTAAATTCGAGTTTACCGGCTTTGAATTCTTTTATTGCATTAGCAATGTCATTAGTTACTGTCCCAGCTTTAGGATTAGGCATTAAACCTCTAGGTCCTAAAACTCTTCCTAATTTTGCAACCTTTGGCATCATATCTGGAGTTGCAATAAGTAGATCAAACTCCATATTTCCTTTATTGATGCTTTCTACAAGATCTTCTTCGCCAAATAAATCTGCACCAGCAGCCTTAGCTTTCGATACATTTTCACCGCTTGTAATTACTGCAATTTTGATGCTTTGGCCAGTACCATGTGGTAATGCAACAGTGGTCCTTAATTGTTGATCAGTATATTTTGGATCAATACCTAGACGTATATGTGCTTCAATAGTTTCATCAAATTTTGCATTAGCATTTTCCTTGATAATACTAAGAGCTTCAAGTGGTGCGTAAATGCGATCTTCTATCTTTGTTGATAGAGCCGCCATTCTTTTAGATAGTTTTTTCATAATAATATTGGGTGCAAACGGTTATTAACTAACCTCCCCTAAATAGTGAGAAATTGTGTATTGAACTCAATCAGTGATAGAGACGCCCATATTACGAGCAGTACCCTCAATTACTTTCATTGCCGATTCAACACTAGAACAGTTTAGATCAGGAAGCTTAGTTTTGGCTATTTCTTCTAATTGAGATTTACTTATATTCCCAACAGAGCCTTTTGCGGATTCACCTGATCCTTTCTCTATACCAGCTGCTTTTGTTATTAAGACGGAAGCAGGAGGTGTTTTTGTGATAAAAGTAAAGCTTCTATCTTCAAAAACAGAAATCTCGACTGGAATTACAAAACCTGCTTTATCTTGTGTCCTTGCATTGTATTCTTTGCAAAATGCCATGATATTGACACCATGTTGTCCTAAAGCGGGCCCTACAGGAGGAGCAGGATTTGCTTTGCCTGCTTGTAGAGCAAGCTTGATAACTGCAACAATTTTTTTTGCCATTAGATTAGATAATTTAAGCTGAAGTAGAAAATCATTATTTTACTCGATAAACAAGAACAATTAGAAATTAATTTTGTTTATTGATTTGGGAGAATTCTAATTCTACAGGAGTCTCGCGCCCAAATATTGAAAGTAATGCTTTTAATTTATTTCTTTCGCCGGAAACTTCTATAACTTCCCCCTGGAAATCCTTGAATGGACCACTAGTTACAATTATTCTATCTTTTTCTTCAATATCTAACTTGATTACAGCTTTTTTCTCTGATGCGCGCTTAAAGATTCTATTAACTTCTTGTCTTGATAATGGTCGAGGTTTGATATGACCTCGTGATCTTCCGCTGCCTCTCCCGTCTTCAGCACCGACAAAGTTAATTACATTTGGTGTACTTTTAACAGCCATCATTGTATCTTCATCCAAAATCATTCTTACGAGGACATAACCAGGGAAAACTTTTTCTTCAGTAGTTTGTCTGCTTCCATCTTTTTTTAATTTAATTCCTGGAGTTTGGGGAATTTCAATTTCAATGATTCTATTATTAACACCTAAAGTCACTGATCTCTGCTCAAGAGTCGCTTTTACTTTTTTTTCACAGCTTGATGCTACTTGAATGGCATACCATCTTGCGATGCTTGTATTTGCTTTTGAAGAAGCAAGGTTTGTATTTAATTCATTACTCATTTTTCTGGAAGCTTAAATAAGATCTTTATTAATGGATATTCGGGAGATAATTCAACCAAAAATTTGCGAGGCTGCCCATCCATAGAATCTGCTAACAGAAGCAATTGCTGCAGCAGAAAAGGATACCATAATTATAACTGCTACTGATTCGCTAAAAAGTTGTTGTTTGTTAGGCCACACGACAAGTTTAAGCTCATCGTATGTAGATCTAAAAAAATTATTCTTTTTTTTAGGCTCTTCAACTTCAGGAGAATCCTTTTTAAGAAGGTCTTTATTAGTAGTAGGACTTGTCACAAAATTTTTTTTGAAATTGAGCTTTACGCTTTAATTTCTATTTTAGCTTATTGATTCTCTCCTCAGCTAGGTTTGAAAACGATCTCATCTTTTTTAGCAGGGTTAAGTTTAATTATTATATTTTTTTTGTTTTTGAAGTTATCCTCTAAAAGTTTTGCAGCCAAGGGATTTTCTATTTGTCTTCTAAGTTCCCTGCTAAGTGGCCTAGCACCATATTCAGGTTCGTAAGAATCGTTTGCAATTTTATTAATAACTTTTTTGTCTATGGCGATATTTATGTTCTGTTCAAGTAGTAGGTTTTTTAAATCTTCTGTTTGCAAAATTATTATTTTTTGAAGTTCATCAATAGATAATGGATTAAACCTTACTACTTCGTCAATTCTATTTAAAAATTCAGGTCTAAATATTGAAGACAATGTATTACTAATGGAATCATCTAAGGTTTGTTGGTTATTTTCTAACTTTCCCTCACTTTTAGAAATCTTTTGTGAATACTCCAGTATAGATTTACCAGCTAGGTTGCTTGTCATGATGATTACTGTATTTTTGAAGTCAACAGTCCTTCCTTGAGAGTCTGTTAATCTTCCTTCATCTAAGACTTGTAAAAGAATATTAAAAACTTCTGAATGTGCTTTTTCTATTTCATCAAGAAGAATTACTGAATAGGGTTTACGTCTTACAGCTTCAGTTAATTGACCTCCCTCTTCATAACCAACATAACCTGGCGGAGCTCCCAAAAGTCTTGCTACGGCATTTTTCTCCATATATTCACTCATGTCTAATCTTAAAAGTGCGTCTTCTTCATCAAATAAAGCTGTTGCAAGAGATTTTGCTAATTCTGTTTTGCCGACACCTGTAGGACCCATAAATAAAAAAGATCCGATAGGTCTTTTAGGACTTTTCATGCCGACGCGAGCTCTTCTAATTGCAGCAGACACAGCTTCTATAGCTTTTTCTTGTCCAATAACTTTTTCACTTAGTTCTGTTTCTAGATTGACTAATTTCTTACGTTCATTTGAAACTACTTTAGAAATTGGAATACCTGTAATTTTTGAGACAACATCAGCAATATCATCAGGTTCAACTTGATATTTAAAAGGGAAATTTCTATTTTTCTTTATTTTATTAAAGTTCTCTTCAACTTTTTGTATTTCATTCTCTATTTCATTTAACTCTTCTTCAAGCTTTTCTAAATAATCAAGATCATTTTCAATTTCGCGATTTGATTTATCTTTAATTTTTTTTGTTAGCTTATCTTCTTCTTTCATTAAAATAGATAATTGCTTCATTTCTTCACGCAAATTGTACCAATTGTCCAAAAGAACGTTCAATCTTGCCTCTGATTGTTGCCTCATATTCAACAGTTTTTCTTTAGCTTCGATATTTTCTTCTTGCAAATTATTCAATTTTTCATTAATGGTATGAAGTTTGTTTTCTTGTTGAAGAATTATTTGAGGCTTTTTATTAGACTCGATTTTTAACTCTGCAGCTGCTTCATCAATTAAATCTATTGCTTTATCAGGAAGACATTTATCGCTGATGTATCTGTCGGCCAATTTTGCAGAATAGTTTACAGCTTCTTCAGAAATTTTTATGCCATGATGTGATTCATATTTCTTTTTGATACCTTGCAGTATTTTTGCGCTTAATTCTACTGAAGGTTCATTAACAGCTATCTTTTGAAAACAATTATTTAATGCTTGATCTTTTTCAATAGTTTCACGAAATTTCTCAGGTGTTGTTGTACCGATACATCTAAGTTCTCCTTCAGCCAGTAAAGGTTTTAAGATATTGCTTATATCGGTAGAAGATCTGTCAGAACTCAATATTGAATGAATTTCATCAATAAATAGAATCATTCCTTGGCTTGGATTGTTTAGTTCCTGCATTATTAAGCTTAGCCTTTCTTCTAGTTGGCCTCTAAATTTTGTCCCAGAAACTAAAGCACCTATGTCAAGCGAAATAATTTTAAAGTCTTTTAAAGAATCAGGAACTTTTTTGTCCACAATTAATTGCGCAAGTAATTTTGCAATTGAGGTTTTACCAACTCCAGGATTACCGATAAGTATAGGATTATTTTTGTTTCTTCTGCAGAGTACCCTCATTAAATTATTTATCTCATTTTCTCTCCCTAAAACAGGATCCAGTAAGCCTTTTTTAGCTGATTCTGTTAAATCTTTTCCATAAATTGAAAGAGCATTTTCATCTTTCCCAACTTGTTTTTTGGTTTCAATTTGAAGTTTACTTTTGGGTAATGGAACGATAGCTTCTTTAAATTTTTCTTCTTTAACTAAAGTCTCTTTATTTGATTCAAAATTAGATTGATTATTTATTTCCAGTATGTTCTCATAATTAAAAGAATCTTTTGATTGATTAATATTTGGGAAAAACTTTAATTCCTCTTCTAATTTTTCCATCGAAAGGTTACCTTCCTGAAAAACATAATTTCCAATTCTTAAATCTCTTCCAAGAGCAATTAGTAAATGAGGGATTTCTATGAATCTCGATCCCCATTGGATTTTGATCTGATTTGCATTATCTAATAAAATCTCTAAATCTTCTCCGATAGTAAAAATATCTGACTCATTTGTTGGAGTCTCTTCTAAAAAATCTTCTGTTATATCTAAAACTGTATCTTGGTCGATTGATAATTTTTCAATGAAAGCAAAGAATTCACTTGATGAGAACAATGTATGAATTATGTGTTCAATATTAAATTCGCTATGATCCCATTTTTTTGCTGTTTCTTCCCCTAATAAAAGAAGATTCCAACTGATATCGCTAAATAGTTCAGGACTGGATGTAAGTGTTTCTCTCATAAACTATAAAAACTATAGTTGATTAATAATTAATATTCTAAATAGTATATGCATTAATAATCATTCATTAATTTTTAAATTATAAGATGAATTTCAAAAATATCACTATGAGAGGGGTTGATGGGACTTTGGAATTAATAAAATCGATAACTAAATATTTAAGTGGTTGTGAAATTAAATAATTATGATTGGTTAACATATTTATTTCAGATATTAGCCAAATAGTTCAGCTATTAATAGGATTTAAATAGTAATAATTAAATTGTGAAAGAAACTATTGATTTTCTTATTGATACTATTGAAGCAAGGCAAGTCCTTGATTCAAGAGGTAATCCAACTGTAGAGGCAGAAGTATTTTTGGAATGTGGTGCAAGTGGTAGAGCAATTGTTCCCAGCGGAGCTAGTACTGGTGCTCATGAAGCACATGAATTAAGAGATGGTGGTACAAAATACATGGGGAAGGGTGTTTTAAATGCTGTTAATAAAATTCATGAAACAATATCCCCGGCTTTATGTGGTTTGACGGCTTTAGATCAAACTGCAGTAGATAAATTAATGATTGAAATTGATGGAACTCCTAATAAATCTAACCTTGGAGCAAATTCAATCCTTGCAGTAAGTCTTGCAACTGCCAGAGCATCAGCAAATGCTTTAGACGTTCCACTATATAGGTATCTTGGAGATCCATTATCCAATCTCCTTCCAGTGCCACTGATGAATGTAATAAATGGCGGTGCTCATGCGCCAAATAGTCTTGATTTTCAGGAATTTATGCTTGTCCCACATGGAGTTAATAATTTCAGTGAATCATTAAGAATGGGTACTGAAATTTTTCACTCATTAAAATCATTACTTGATCAAAAAGGTCTATCTACTGCTGTAGGCGATGAGGGTGGATTTGCACCTAATCTGTCATCAAGTGAAGAGGCAGGGGACTTATTATTAGAAGCAATTCAAAAAGCCGGATTTAAGCCTGGTGAGCAGGTATCTTTAGCTTTAGATGCTGCTAGTACTGAATTTTATAGTGATGGTATTTATAAATATGAAGGGAAAAGTTTAAATAGTTCTGAAATGATTTCATATCTTTCAAGATTAGTTTCAAATTATCCAATAGTTTCGATAGAAGATGGTTTAGCAGAGGATGATTGGGAGGGTTGGTCAGAATTAAACAAAGAATTAGGAAATAAAGTTCAGCTTGTAGGTGATGATTTATTCGTTACTAATACAGAAAGGTTAAGGAAAGGGATTATAGAAAAATCTGCCAATTCAATCCTAATAAAGGTAAATCAAATTGGAACATTAACTGAAACTTTGGAAGCTATTGAGTTAGCTAAAATGTCCGGTTTCACAAGTGTTATTAGTCATAGAAGTGGTGAGACTGAAGATACCACAATTGCTGATTTATCTGTCGCAACACGATCGGGTCAGATCAAGACCGGTTCTTTGAGTAGAAGTGAAAGGATTGCAAAATACAATAGGCTTTTAAAAATTGAGGAGGAATTGGGAAATCAAGCAAGATTCGCAGGAGCTTTAGGTTTAGGTCCCAAAAATATATAGTTTTTTAGCGCTTAAGTTTTTCTAAACGTGAGCCTTTTCTCATACTTAATTGGCATTTTATCCAATCAACACTTATTGGTAGTGCAAAAAAAAGAGGCAACAATGCAAAATTATTTTGTTTATTGGTTACTAGTAAAGCAGAAGCAATTGATAAGCTTCCTATAAGAATTGAATGGCCTAAAGTTTTTTGAGCAGTAAACATTTTTTTGAATTGCCTGTCAGACTCTCCCATTCTTATTTGTAATTGTAAATCGCCCTGCTCTAATCTTTCTAAACTTTCATCTATTCTTTTGGGAATACCAACAGCTTTCGATCCTAGTTCACCTACTTGCCTTCCAAATTGGTTAATTAAATCGTTTGGAGTTTGATTATTTGAAGTCATAAGTTCTATTAAATAAGGCTTGGTAACTGATACAAGGTTAAACCCTGGGTCAAGCATTCTACCAACTCCTTCAAAAGTTGATAAAGCTCTCATCACAAAAATTAAATCTACTGGTAGTTGAAATGGTGTTTCATAAACAAGTTCGTATAAATCTCCAGATAATTTTTCAATAATATTTGGACTAAATGGTGGAGTTAAGGCTTCTTTAAGCATCAATCTGACTAATCTTCTGACTGGTCCTACATCAATATCTTTTGAAATTAGCCCAGCTTGTTGTAATTGACTGACAAGTGATGAGGCGTCTCTTAAAGCAGCAGCCTTAACCATCCCTCCTAATCTTGTTTGAAGATTATTTGAGATATTGCCCATCATTCCAAAATCATAAAAAATCAATTTACCTTCATTTGAAACTGCTAGATTCCCTGGATGAGGGTCTGCATGAAAAAAACCGTAATTTACTAATTGTTTTAAATAACTGATGGCGCCTATTTCTGCAATTTTAGGTAGATCAATTTCTTGTGATTGTAATTTTTCTAAATCGCTTATTTTTGTTCCTTCTAGATAACTTAAACAAAGGACTTTTTCACTGCTTAAATCCCAAATTACTTCAGGAACTTCAATATTTTCATCATCAAGAAATTGCTGTCTAAATCTTGCGGCATATTGTGCTTCACAATTAAAATCAAGCTCCTTCATGAGAACTTTCCTACACTCTTTAGCAATCTCAACCCAGTTTCTACCTCGACTCCAATTCTTATTTTTCTGCAATAAGCCCGCTATTTGCTGCATTATGCCCAAATCTATAATAAACAATTCTTTTAAATTAGGTCTTTGAACTTTAAATACTACTTTCTTACCATTTTTTAAAGTCGCCTTATGGACCTGAGCTAGTGATGCTGATCCAACCGGATCAGATATTATTTGATCTATTTCATTAAACTTAGATCCTAGTTCTACTTTTATAGTTTCTTCAACTTGCGCAAATGAAAAATTAGGAACTTGATCTTGCAATTTAGACAATTCCTGTATCCAGGTATTAGGAATTAAATCAGGTCTCGCTGATAATAATTGTCCAATTTTAATAAATGCTGATCCAAGTTTTATTAATTGATTAGTAAACCACCTAGCTCTTTTAATTTGGACCCTACTTTTTTTATTCTTCTTAGTTTGGAAAATTGTAAATCTAATATTATCTATCCATAAATTTATTAAAAGCGAAATCAGAGTTTTCCAAATAAGAAAGGCCCTCTTCAATTTTTTTAAACGATAATGAAGAATGTTGTAACTCATTTAATTTGATTATTTATATTTTTATTAAGGAGATCAATTTGCTTATTGATATTTTCAATTTCATTTAAAGCTTTTTTTATTTTGGAATCTTGGTAAGTATTTGTAATCTCATTTTCTTGAATATTTTCGGCTTTTTCCAGTCTTGATGCTTCTTCGATTATGGATTCTTTTAAACTATCAAATTCTTTTTTGAGAATTTCTGGAGCATCCTGAGCAATATTTGTTGCTTCTTCAATTTTTTCAACTAATATTTCGTTTAATTTTTCGGTTACTTTCTTAATAGCAGCTTTTAAAAGGTAATCAGAGTTGGTCATGTAAAATATAATGTTTCAACGGCAATTGATTTTTCGATATGACCTAATAATAGATCAATACAGAACATTTCACGTAATTGATCATTTTGATAATTAATTTTTTATGTTTTTCCTATGTAAGTTTGTTTCTATATTAAGCTTTTTTCTTTTTTTTCTTTTAACTTATATCTATATAAAGGTTCAGGTATTTACTTTGAAAATATCTTCTAACCAAGAACTCATCTAATTAACTACTAAAAAAGGAGTTTTTTAAAATTGGAAATCATTGAGTCAGATGTAGTTATTATCGGAGGAGGCCCGGCTGGATGTACTTGCGCACTTTATACATCTCGTTCAAACTTAAAGACTGTAATTTTAGATAAAAATCCATCTGTTGGCGCCTTAGCAATTACTCATCAAATAGCTAATTATCCAGGTGTTCCTGTTGATATAAGTGGAGAAAAATTACTTACCCTAATGAGAGAACAGGCTGTGCAATACGGCACAGACTATAGAAGAGCGCAAGTGTTTGGAATAGATGCTAGTGGAGAATGGAAAATGGTTTATACGCCCGAAGGCACTTTTAAAGCTAAAGCACTTGTACTTGCAAGTGGAGCCATGGGCAGGCCTGCATCATTTAAGGGCGAAGCGGATTTTCTTGGTAAAGGAGTAAGTTATTGTGCTACATGTGATGGGGCTTTTTATAAAAATAGAGAAGTTGCTGTTGTTGGAGTGAACAAGGAGGCAATTGAAGAGGCAACTGTTCTAACTAAATTTGCATCAACTGTGCATTGGATTACATCAAGTGATCCTAAATCAGATAATGAAGAGGCTATGGAATTGATGGATAATTCAAATATAAAACATTGGAGTAGAACAAGATTGTTGGAAATATTGGGAGATGATATGGGTGTGAATGGGGTTGTTGTTAAAAATAAACAAGAAGAAAATCCTATCAATTTAAATTTAGATGGAGTGTTTGTCTACATGAGTGGTTCAAAGCCTATTACTGATTTTTTAGGGGATCAAATTGCTTTAAAAGAAGACGGAGGAGTTATTGTTGATGACTTTATGTCTACAAACTCTGATGGAGTATGGGCTATTGGAGATATAAGAAATACACCATTTAAACAAGCCGTAGTTGCGGCTTCTGATGGATGTATTGCTGCGATGTCAATTGATAGATACTTAAATAGTCGAAAAAATATAAGAGTAGATTGGATTCATTCTTAAAAATAAATATTGCTTCTTAATTTAAAGGGGTGTTGCTTCAGAAATATAAGCAACTCCTCCGTAGTAGCTTAAATCGTCCCTGATGTTATCTCTCATTTTATCTATTAATTCTTGCTCACAAAAAACAATTACATGAGCATTGGCTCCTAATCCTGTAAATTCCATATCTTCAGTAACAACTCTTTCAGGCCCTCTGCCTGTGGCGTGTTTCATAACTGTATATCCGGGAACATTAGCTTTTTCTAATGTTTTAATGATTGCATCTAGTTCTCTTTCACTAAATATCAAGTCTAATCTTTTCATTTTTATAAGGGGGACAATGGGATAATGTTATTTACTAAACTCATATATATGGGAATGCCAAGAACTATATTGAATGGGAAAGTTAGACCTAGTGTAGTTGAAATATAATAACTAGATTTAGCTTCTGGAACTGTCATCCTCATCGCTGCAGGAACTGCTAAATAAGAGGCGCTTGCACATAAAACCACAAATAAAAGTGCGTTGCCATGTCCTAAAGATAAAAATCTTGCAACGAAAACACCAATAAATGAGTTAAACAAAGGCATAAAAATGGCAAATCCAATCAAGAACGAACCTGCATTCTTTAGTCTCGGCAATCTTTGAGCAGCGACTATTCCCATATCTAACAAGAAGAAGCATTCTGCTCCATAGAATAATTGTCCAGTAAAAGGCTCCATTTTTGCAATCCCTGAAGGATTACTGGAAGCAGTGAGAAATCCTACAATTAAGCTTGAGAGCAATAAATAAACTGATCCATTCAAAAGTGATTCGTGTAATATTGCGCTAAGATGCATTTTTCTTGATTTTGGTCTATTTTTGGGAGCTGCAAATTTCACAAGTAATAATCCAACAATGATTGCAGGAGATTCCATTAAAGCTAAGGCGCCAACCATAAACCCATCAAAGGCTATTTTTTGACTTTCCAAAAAACTTTCTGCGGAAATAAATGTAACAGCACTAATTGAACCGTATGCTGCTGCTATTGCGGCTGAATTAAACACATCAAACTTGAATCTTAAAATTAAAAAACCAATAAGCGGGATTACAAGTGACATCAGTATTGCAGCACTTAAAGTAGGCAATACTTGATCTGTAAAACCACTTTTCTGTATCTCTATACCTCCTTTAAACCCAATAGCTAGTAGCAAATAAAGGGAGAAGAGTTTAGGTAATGGAGCGGGTATTTCTAAATCAGATTTAAATAGTACTGAAATTGCTCCAATCAAAAAGAAAAGAACTGGCGGGGCTAATACATTTTGCAGAATTGGATTTATTTCCATAAATTACTAAGCTATTTCATTTAGAGCAGTTTCTAAAGCTTCTTTTCTTGTTTCAATAATGCCTTCAACTCCAAACTTAGCTAATCTATCTTTTACTTTTTCATTAGCACCAGCAACAAATGCTTTTCTGGAATTATTTTTTGCTTCTTGCATCATATCTTCTATTGCCAGAGTCGCAGTAACTCCAAGTCGCGGTACATCAGTGATATCTAATATCAAAACTTTGTAGTTTCTTACAAGCATCATTCTTTCAGATATGCCTTTAGCTGCTCCAAAACTAAGTGGTCCTTTAAGTCTAAACAGCATTACCTCGCCTGAACATCTATCTAGAAGAGCTTTTTCATCAGCAGGCAATGCATTTTTCCCTTGATCATCTTCTGATAAAGGATTATCCTCATCCATACCTTCTAGTTGAGTTTCGGTTATTGAATCAATAGTGAGCATATTTGCTATGAATACGCCTACTAAAACTGCCCAAATTAAATCCCAAAAAACAGTCATTAGGAGTACGCCGTACATAACAACTGAAGTTTTTAAAGATAATTTGTGAGCCCTCCTCAAGAACCCCCAATCAATAATATCTAGACCAACTTTTATAAGGATTCCTGCTAGTAAGGCAGTTGGTATTTGCTCAGCTAAAGGACCTGCGCCAACTAAAACTATCAACAAGACAACTGAGTGTACCATACCAGAAATGGGAGTGGATCCTCCAGATTTAACATTAATAACTGTTCTCATTGTTGCTCCGGCTCCAGGTAAGCCTGAAAACAGACCGGCAACAGCATTCCCTATTCCTTGACCAATAAGTTCTCTATCAGAATTATGTTTTGTTTGAGATATATTGTCTGCTACTAGAGATGTTAGTAAGGAGTCAATTGCGCCAAGTACTGCGAGGACTAATCCTGCCTTAAAAATGATTGGAAAATATTGATTAAAACTTGGGAAATTTAAAGATGGAACTCCCCTTGGAATTTCTCCAATTCTATCAATAGCACCATCTCCAAAAATTAATATTGAAATTGGAGTTACTATCAATAGGGCTAAGAGAGGAGAAGGAACCCATTGACTTATTTTTCTAGGTGTTAGAAATACTATACCCAGTGTCATTATTGCTACTCCAATAGCAGCACCGTTTGGCTGGAAATTTGAAAATACAGTGGATAAAGATTCAACTACTCCACCTCTAGTACTAATTCCTAGTAATGGCCCAATCTGAAGTGCAATTATTATGACTCCAATACCAGACATGAATCCTGACACAACAGAATATGGAACTAAAGTAATGTATTTACCTAGTTTGAGAATCCCAAATAATATTTGCAGTAAGCCACCAATTACTACTGCTGCCATCACTAAAGGTAAAATTTGTCCTGCAGAAAGATCTCTTGGAACCCCCACTGCTGCTAAGCCTGCTACTACTCCAGCAACAGTTACACTCATTGGACCGGTAGGCCCACTAACTTGAGCAGGCGTTCCGCCGAATAATGCTGCTAAAAAACCAACTACTACTGCCCCATATAGTCCATAAATTGCCCCGCCAGGTCCTAACGCAGCATTACCAAAAGCAAGAGCGAGGGGCAGAGCCACCACAGCGGCTGTGATCCCTCCAAGAATATCTCCTCTTACATTCTTTAGATGAAATCCATTAATTATTTTCAAAGATACTCTCCTTAAAATAAATACTTAACTAAAAGATATTATCTCTTTATGACGTAAATTTGTGAAAAATGAAGTTTGTGCAAAATATTTTTGTAACTTTTTTTGCTCTTATTAAATAAATTTTAGTTAATTTTCCTGAACAAAAGTAGTGTCTGATTAATTTATATGAGATGCAAGGGATTAATGTATTAGATAAATATTTTCAATTTAAATAATATTCAAATGAATTCTATTATGCGTCCTAGAAGATTAAGAAGAACTGAGGCAATTAGAGATATGGTTAGAGAAAACCATCTAAAGGCATCCGACTTTATATATCCATTATTTATTCATGAAAAAGACGGTAAAGAGGAAATTTCAGCAATGCCCGGAACTTATAGATGGGATATTAATGGCTTAATAAAAGAGGTTACTAGGGCATGGGAATTGGGAATAAGGTGTGTGGTTCTTTTCCCCAAAATCAATGATAGCTTAAAGACTGAAGATGGAGCAGAATGTTTTAATGAAGACGGTTTAATACCTAAAGCTATTCGAATATTAAAAAAAGAGATTCCTGAAATGGCAATAATGACTGATGTTGCCTTGGACCCATATTCTTGTGATGGTCATGACGGATTAGTTGATGAAACTGGAAAGATATTGAACGACGAAACAATCGAAATTTTAAAAAAACAAGCTTTAACACAAGCAAGAGCCGGAGCTGATTTTATTGGCCCTAGTGACATGATGGATGGGAGAGTTGGAGCAATTAGGACTGCTCTTGATAGTCAAGGATTTAGTGATGTAGGAATTATTAGTTATACAGCTAAATATTCATCTGCTTATTATGGTCCATTTAGAACTGCTTTAGATTCGGCTCCTAGAGAAAATAGTAAGAAGATAATTCCAGACAATAAGTCTACATATCAAATGGACCCTGCCAATTCAAAAGAGGCTTTAATTGAATCTGCATTGGATCAGTATGAAGGAGCTGATATTTTGATGGTAAAACCAGGAATTTCATATTTGGATATTGTTTATAAACTAAGTACATTTTCAAATAAGCCCATAGCTGCATACAACGTTAGTGGGGAGTACTCCATGGTAAAGTCTGCTGCTATGAAAAACTGGATTAATGAAAAAGATATTGTTTTAGAAACGTTGCTTAGTTTCAAAAGAGCAGGAGCAAAACTGATACTCACTTATCATGCTTGTGATGCATCTCAATGGTTGCAGGATAATTAAAAACTCATTATTAACAAAAATTTGGTTTATTCTTAGATTAATAATTAAATATTTTGTTTTGAAGTTATCACAAGAAGTAAATAGGATTGGTCACATCGCACTTAGAGTAGAGAATCTCGAAAGGGCCAAGTCTTTTTATATTAAGCTTGGTATGAATTTAGTTTGGGATGATAAAGATTGGTCTTATTTAGAAGCAGGTAAAGGGAAAGATGGACTTGCGTTGTTGGGCCCTAGCTACAAAGCTGCAGGACCACACTTTGCATTTCATTTTGAAAATAAAAAAGAAGTTGAAAATATTCAAAATGATTTAAAGAATTCTGGTTTAAAAGTTGGTCCTTTACATGAACATAGAGATGGAACAGCATCTTTTTATATGAAGGATACTGAAGGAAACTGGCTCGAGATGCTTTATGTTCCTCCTGAAGGGATTCAATCGAATGTTTGATTCTTTTTTTGTATGCCAGAGAAAAATTACTCTAAAAAATCATATTCAGGTAAAACATTAGAAGAAGAATCTATAAGTCTTTTAGAGTGGGATTCATTAAAAACGCATTTATCTTCATTCGCCTCAACGGAAATGGGTAAACGAGCAATTTTAAGTATTGGTATTCCCTCAGAATACGAAGACTCTAAAAGACTGTTGAATGAAACTGTTGAAATAAATGAGCTAGAAAATAATTTAGATAAATCAATTAGTTTTTCTGGTGTTTTTGATATTAGTAGAAATATTGAAATTTGTTCCAAGGGAGGTGTAATTTCATCTTCTGAATTGTTAGAAATAGCGAAAACAATTTCTGCTGCAAGCAATTTAAAAAAAATCTTATTCGATTTTGAAGAAAGGCCTTATATTTCATCATTTACAAAAAATTTAATTGACCATCAGAATATCGAAACAATTTTTAAAAAAGGTATTGAATCTAATGGAAGGATTTCAGACAATGCGAGTAATGAACTATCTATTCTTAGAAAAGAATTATTATCTAAGAAACTTGAAAGAAAAATATTAGTTGAAAAATTTATTCAAAAGAATTTAGCTTATTTGCAAGATACTACTATTGGAGATCGATATGGTAGGCCTGTTTTAGCAGTCAAAGTTAATTATGTAGATAAATTTAAAGGCATAATTCATGACTCTTCATCCTCAGGCAATACAATATATTTTGAGCCTGAAAATGTAGTTATTAAAGGTAATAAGATTGCTTCTTTAGAGGCTAGGATCACAGCAGAAGAATTTAAATTACTAAAGAAATGGTCCCAAGTTGTTAGTGATAATTCAGAAAGTCTTATTGAAATGGCATCAATTTTATTGAGATTAGAAAATGCTGTAACTCGTTCAAGATATTCGAAATGGATTGGAGGTAAAACTCCTACCTTTGATAAAAATCCTATTATTTCTTTAATTGGTTTTTCTCATCCATTATTGATTTGGGAACACAAGAAAAAAGGAGCCCCTCCCCCAGTGGCTGTCGATTTTCATATAAATAGAAATATTAGGGTTGTAGCTATTACAGGTCCAAATACTGGAGGTAAAACGGCAGCTTTAAAAGGTTTGGGTTTGTCTTTACTTATGGCTAGAGCAGGATTATTGATACCCTCAACGAATAACCCCATTATCCCTTTTTGTCCAAATATATATGTGGATATAGGAGATAATCAATCATTAGAAGAAAATTTATCTACTTTCAGTGGTCATATATCCCGCATAAAAGAGATATTGGATTCACTTGATAATAAGAAAGGATTATCTGTTGTTTTGTTAGATGAGATTGGATCTGGCACGGATCCTCTTGAAGGAAGTGCTCTTGCGATGGCTTTATTAAAAGAATTTGCAAATAAATCTGATATTACTTTAGCAACTACACATTATGGAGATATTAAGGCTTTAAAATATAATGACTCAAGATTTGAAAACGTATCAGTTGCCTTTGATGAGGATTCTTTGAAGCCAAAGTATATACTCAACTGGGGTATTCCTGGGAGAAGTAATGCTTTGTCAATTTCAAAGAGAATTGGTCTCGATGAAAGCATACTTAATGAAGCTGCAAATTATCTAAAGCCAAAAGAGGTTGATAATATTAACAGTATTATTAAAGGACTTGAGGAAGAGAGGATTAAGCAACAAAATTCTGCAGAAGAGGCTGCAGAACTGATTGCAAGGACTGAAATATTACATGATGAACTGAAGAAAAATTATGAATATCAAAAAATAAATGCTGAAAAAATTCAAGAAATTGAAAGGTCTAAATTATCAAAACATATTGTATCCGCTAAAAAAGAGGTGATAGATTTGATTAAAAAATTAAGAGATAAAAATGTTAATGGAGAGGATACGAGAATTATTGGAAAAAGATTAAAGGAAATTGAGACGGAACATTTAACCCCAAAAAAATTTGAAAAGTCAATATCATGGAATCCTCAGGTAGGCGATTTTGTAAAAATTAAAAGTCTAAATAGTACAGGAAAAATTGTAGATTTAGATAAAAAAGGTGGTTTTTACGAAGTTAAATGTGGTGCATTCAGAAGCACATTATCTGTAAATGACTTTGAAGGTATTAATGGTGAAAAGCCTAATTTCAAAATGTCAAAGATTGAGATCAACTCTACAAGAGAAGATTTTTCTTTTTCTGAAATTAGAACGAGTAAAAATACAATTGATGTAAGAGGGCTAAGAGTTCATGAAGCCGAAATAATTATTGAGGAGAAAATTAGAAAATTTCATGGACCGCTATGGATTGTCCATGGAATTGGTACAGGGAAATTAAAAAAAGGACTAAGAAATTGGTTATCAGGTTTAAATTATGTTGATAAGATTGAAGATGCAGCCAACGAAGAGGGTGGACCTGGTTGCAGTATTGCGTGGATAAAATAAAATTTTAAAAAACCTAGAAAACCATTTAATAAGCGTATTAAGTGCAATTTATTGATCAAGCAAACATTATTCTTAAAGCTGGAAAAGGCGGGAATGGAATAGTTTCATTTAGAAGAGAAAAATTCGTTCCTGCAGGAGGACCATCTGGGGGAAATGGTGGCAGAGGGGGTTCAGTTATTTTGATGGCTGATAATAATCTTCAAACATTATTAGATTTCAAATTCAAACGGGAAATAATTGCTGAAGATGGATGCAAAGGAGGTCCTAATAAGAGATCAGGTGCTTCAGGTGAGGATCGAATCCTTAAAGTTCCCTGCGGTACAGAAATAAGGGATATTAAAACCGGCATTATTTTAGGAGACTTAACTAAAGATAAACAGAGCTTAACTATTGCCATTGGAGGAAGAGGTGGACATGGTAATGCTTACTATTTAAGTAATCAAAATAGAGCTCCAGAATCATTCACTGAAGGAAAAGATGGTGAAATATGGGAGGTTCAATTAGAACTAAAACTTCTTGCAGAGGTTGGGATTATAGGCCTTCCAAATGCAGGGAAAAGTACTTTGATTTCCGTTGTATCATCTGCCCGTCCAAAAATCGCAAATTATCCTTTCACGACTCTTATACCTAACTTAGGTGTAGTAAGAAAAATTGATGGGAATGGTTGTCTTTTTGCGGATATTCCTGGGTTAATATCAGGTGCAGCTGATGGAGTAGGTTTAGGGCATGATTTTTTAAGGCATATCCAAAGAACGAAGATACTTGTTCACTTAATTGATGCAATTGCAGAAAATCCTTTACATGATTTTGAGATTATTGAGCAGGAATTAAACAAATATGGGAAAGGTCTTTTAGATAAAGAGAGGATAATAGTGATAAATAAAATGGAGCTGGTAGATGATGATTATTTGAAAATAATTACAAAAAAGTTAGAAGATTTATCAAAAAAGAAAGTTTTAGTTATTTCTTCATCTTTAAAAAAAGGTTTATCCTCACTGCTTTCTGAAGTTTGGAAAAGGATTTAACTTAAATTAAAAATTTTTTTGTAAATAAATACACTTGATTTAATAATGAAAATTAGCCATAAATAGGATAATTCTTTAAACATAATATGAATTTCTACAGTTGTTTTGATAAACAAGGAAAAATAATAGCTAGATGCCAAACCATTCAAGATATTGAGGTTCTTAAGAAAATGGGAAGACCTATTGTAGAAGTTAAGGAAATGAAAAATGAAGAGTCGGTGGTATGTTCTCTGACAGGTAGCCCATCAGATTTTAATATGGATTATTAAAAGAATTCAAGAACTAAAAAAAGGGCTCATAAAAGCCCTTTTTTTTATGAATTATCTAATAATTTTGAAACTTAATCATCATAGACAAGACATTCTGGTTCATCTGGGTTGGCGTCGCAAAATAATTCCAAAGCATTAGGGTCATGTTTATCTTCTGGATGATGATCCTTATATTCTTCGAGTTCTTTTAGCTCTTCAGTTAAATGTCTGACCTTTGGAAGATTGCCCTCTGCTTTTGCAGATTCGATTTCCGATTGATCTTTTAGGATGTGTTCGTCAATGGATTTCATTTTAAGCTTTTCGTACTTTAGTAGACATACATAACATAGTTAATTTCTAATGAAATTGCATTATCTATGAACTAAATAAGTGTTCATTACAACATCATTTTTTTTTTGGAAATTGATTTTTATATTTTTTCGGACTTTAATCTCATTATTTCATCTAGCGATGGTAAAACTGGGATTAGTTGATTTGGGTTTAAAGGGAATAAAGATTTATAGTAATCTTTTTTCCATTCATTGTCGAAGCATGTCCTTTTTACGTTAGATAATTTAAAGAATTTTAATCTCCATTCAATAATCTTTTCAAAACTTGATAGTTCTTGTTCAGTACATTTGAAAAGTTTGCTATATATCAATTCCCATCTTATAAGCGTTGGAAAAAGGTAAATATCTGCGTAAGTTAACTCTTCTCCAAATATCCAGTCCCCTTTATTTTTCTGTAGTAAATTTTCAATTTCATTTAAAGCTGCGAAAAGATTTTTACTTGCTTTTTCGTAAGCTGACTGGTTCCTTGCGAAACCACACTTATATACGCCATTATTAATGCTGTTATTAATTAAATCTAAAAATTTTTGATTACCATCTTTAATTATTAATGCCTGATATTTCGATTCACTTTTTATTGAATTTAGTAGTCCTATAATCTGTGAACTTTCATTAGACAGAATATTTACTTCATCTTTTACAAAGCTAATTAAAAGAGGTAATGTCGCCCTAAAAATAATCTCTTTATTAGCTTTTTTGTAAAGGTCTGAAAGTCTCATACATCCATTAACCTTTGTATTGAAAATCCATTCGCTATGCTCAATATCTGCCTTTAAAAAAATTACTTTAACTTTTTTAGATAAATTTTTTATTTCGTGTACGAGTAAAGTTCTTTGACACCATGGACAAGAATGACCTACTAATAAATAAATTTGTTCATTTTCATTATTAATTTCGTATTCAGTATTAATGTTTATACCTCTAGGCCTTATATAATTACCATGTAAATCTGATGGCGCGAAGCCATTCATTAATTGGGTCCAAAACCAAAACCAGAATTTTCTGGAAGCCTTTATAAGGTATTTATTTTGCATAAAATTTTATTTTTAAAGAAAAAATGACTGTTCAAAGAATACTTATTGTTTCAGGCACTCATGGGAATGAAATTAATTCTGTTTGGGCTGTTAAGCAATTTAATAGAAAGGAAAATAGTTTAAATAATGGTATTGAGTATGAGTACATCATAGGTAATCCTGCTGCCTATGAAAAAGGTTGCAGATATATAGATGTAGATTTAAATAGATCTTTTAAAGAAAATGAGAATTTTGATCAACACAAGAATAGCTTGTATGAAACTAATAGAGCCAAATTTTTAGTAGATGAATTTGGAATTGATGGAACTAAACCCTGTCAAATTGCAATCGATTTGCACACTACTACTGCAAATATGGGAACAAGCATTGTTATGTATGGGAGGAGATCCAAAGATTTTTGTTTAGCTGCATTACTGCAGAACAAATTTGGATTGCCTATTTATTTGCACGAAAAAGATAAAACCCAAACAGGCTTTCTTGTAGAAGCTTGGCCATGTGGTTTAGTTATTGAAATAGGAGCTGTCGCACAAAATTTTTATGATCAGAATATTATAAATAGATTCTCTCTAATAATTAGCTCCCTAAGGGTAGAGATAGATAAATTAAAAAATAAACTAATAGAACTGCCAAAGGAATTAGTGGTTCACGTTCATCAAGGTAGTATAGATTATCCAAGAGATGAAAAGGAAGATATTGATGGCATAATTCATCCTGAGAGAATAAATCAAGATTGGAAAATGATTAAAAAAGGAGATCCATTATTTCTGGATAGCCAAGGAATAATCCACAAATATGAACGGGACCAATTTATTTGGCCTGTTTTTATTGGAGAAGTTGCTTATAAGGAAAAAAAAATTGCCATGAGCTACACAAAAAAAGAAGTGATTTGTTCCAAAAAACAATGGGTTCAAGAGTTTGAAAGTTTGTAAATTAAGAAATCGGAACAATAAATCGTTGAAAAATAATAAGGATTTTTTATTTTATAGATAAGTTTATTTAATATTTAATACTTTTATTTTTTTTCTAATTTTTAATCCTAAAAATCCTAAATTCTTTCACTCCAATAAATAACAGCTCCAAAAGCCTCTAATTGCAGTCTTCTATGCTTAGCCTGTCTTAGGGAAACCACCTCTCTAGATCTTTTTCCGTTAAGAAGCCATTCGATTATTACCAAGTTGAATCCTCAATAACAAAGAAAATCTTAAGATATGGAAGTTCTTTTCTCCTGTTTTCCAAAAAATAACTTTACTTAAAGAAAAAATATTTACACATTTTTAGCGATTTTGGTCTAAAATCTTCGAAGCGGATTACATTTTCCGTTTTTATTTACACGTCTCACTTTCGAGACATACTTTACGAACTCATGACAACTATTCAGCAGCAGCGTTCTTCGCTGTTAAAAGGTTGGCCACAGTTTTGTGAGTGGGTAACATCAACTAACAACAGAATTTATGTTGGTTGGTTCGGCGTCTTAATGATTCCATGCCTTCTTACAGCAGCGGCTTGCTTCATCGTTGCATTCATCGCAGCACCACCAGTAGACATTGACGGAATTAGAGAGCCAGTTGCTGGTTCATTCCTATACGGAAACAACATCATCTCAGGTGCAGTTGTTCCTTCATCTAACGCTATTGGTCTACACTTCTACCCAATTTGGGAAGCAGCTACTGTAGATGAGTGGTTATACAACGGTGGTCCTTACCAGCTTGTAATTTTCCACTTCCTAATTGGTATCTCAGCATACATGGGAAGACAGTGGGAGCTTTCATACCGTTTAGGTATGCGTCCTTGGATCTGTGTTGCATACTCTGCACCAGTTTCAGCAGCTTTCGCAGTATTTCTTGTATACCCATTCGGTCAAGGTTCATTCTCTGACGGAATGCCTCTAGGTATCTCTGGAACATTTAACTTCATGTTTGTTTTCCAGGCAGAGCACAACATTCTAATGCACCCATTCCACATGGCTGGTGTTGCAGGTATGTTCGGAGGATCTTTATTCTCAGCTATGCATGGTTCACTTGTTACTTCATCTCTAATCAGAGAAACAACTGAGACAGAATCTCAGAACTATGGTTACAAGTTCGGACAAGAAGAGGAAACATACAACATCGTTGCAGCTCATGGCTACTTCGGTCGTTTGATCTTCCAATATGCAAGTTTCAACAACAGCAGAAGTCTACACTTCTTCTTAGCTGTATTCCCAGTTGTTTGTGTATGGTTAACTTCAATGGGTATCTGCACAATGGCATTCAACCTTAACGGTTTCAACTTCAACCAGTCAGTTGTTGATGCAAACGGTAAGATTGTTCCTACATGGGGTGACGTTCTTAACAGAGCAAACCTAGGTATGGAAGTAATGCACGAGCGTAATGCTCACAACTTCCCACTTGATCTAGCAGCAGCTGAGTCTACAACAGTAGCTCTTTCAGCTCCAGCTATCGGTTAAGCTTAAAGTTCTTAAAAATACAAGCCCCCTTTTAGGGGGCTTTTTTTTGTTTAATTTTCAATTGGTTTCATATAATGTTTATATATAGATAAAACATTTGATATTTTTATGAGTAGTAGTTTTGGAAAAATTTTTCGTGTTAGTACTTTTGGAGAATCACATGGTGGTGCAGTAGGAGTTATCCTTGATGGATGTCCACCTAAGTTAAAAATAGATATAAATCTGATACAAAATGAATTAGATAGGCGCAGACCTGGGCAAAGTGACATTACAACACCCAGAAATGAAGAAGATAAAATTGAAATATTAAGTGGGATAAAGGAAGGGTTAACACTTGGAACTCCAATAGCAATGTTGGTAAGAAATAAGGATCAAAGACCAGGAGATTATAATAATTTGGAGCAGGTATTTAGACCTTCTCATGCAGATGGTACATATCATCTGAAATATGGGATTCAGGCAAGTTCTGGCGGTGGAAGAGCCTCTGCTAGAGAAACAATTGGGAGAGTAGCTGCTGGTGCTATAGCAAAACAATTATTAAAAACCTTCTGTAACACCGAAATACTATCTTGGGTAAAGCGTATACATGATATTGATTCTGATATCAATAAAGAGAAGATTTCTCTTAAAAAAATAGATTCTAATATTGTTAGATGTCCTGATGAAAAGGTATCAACAGAAATGATCGAGAGAATTAAGGAATTAAAGCGTCAAGGAGACTCTTGCGGCGGTGTTATTGAATGTCTTGTAAGAAATGTCCCCTCTGGTCTTGGAATGCCTGTTTTTGATAAATTAGAAGCTGATTTAGCAAAGGCTTTGATGTCTTTGCCTGCCACGAAAGGCTTCGAAATAGGTTCAGGTTTCTCTGGAACTTATTTAAAAGGAAGCGAACATAATGATGCCTTTATCAAGTCTGATGATATTAGTAAGTTAAAAACAACATCAAACAATTCAGGAGGTATACAGGGCGGAATAAGTAATGGTGAAAATATCGAGATGAAGATAGCTTTTAAACCTACAGCAACCATCGGTAAAGAACAGAAAACAGTAAATGCTGAAGGTAAAGAAGTACTTATGAAAGCAAAAGGGAGACACGATCCATGCGTCCTACCAAGAGCAGTTCCCATGGTTGATGCTATGGTAGCTTTAGTACTTGCTGATCATTTGCTTCTAAATCATGCTCAATGTGACTTAATAAATAAGTAGTAGTTTTGTTGAATAAATTATATTTATCCTTAATTTAATTATTTTTGAGCCATTCATATATTTTTGGATCAAATTTTTTATTTTTGATAGCTTTATCTCCAATTACAACTGCTTTATACCCTAAAGATTTATAAGATTTTAAATCATTGATTGATAGTCCTCCTGCAGCAATGAAATCAACATTTTTATAGTTGAGTATATTTATCGAACTATCTTTATTTTTTATTGGGTAAATTTTGATAATGTTGCAATTTAAATCTATCGCTTCCTTAAGATCTTTTAAATTATTAATTCCAGGAATTAATAAATAATTTTTTGACTGCGCATAATTGAAAAGATCTTTATCCCAAAATTTCATCATAGAAAAATTTAATCCAATTTTTAAAGAATCTTCTATTGATTGTTTGTTAACTATGGAGGCAGAGCCTAAATTAATTCTTGGATATTTAATTTTGATATTGGATACAAAATCGAACCAATTTTCGTTGTTAGACCAACTTATTTCAATATTCTTTAATCCTAATTTTACTAAGTTTTCTAATTCTTCAAAAAATGAATTTCTTATAGAGGTATTTGAGTAAATATTATCTTCAGGTTTTATAAGTAAAAAAAAAGACTCAATTTTCAGGTGCTCCGAAAAAGAATCTTCTATATTATTCATTAAAAATTTAAATTCCGCGTTAAATATAGTTTGCGACTTTTACTTCTGAGCGGTTGAGCAAGTCTTGGATATCTTCAGTATCTATAGTTTCTCTTTCAATTAGCATTTGAGCCATTTCGTCAAGAACAGTTCTATTGTCTGTTAAAACTTTTGTAGCTCTCTTATAGGCAACATCAACAAGTTCTGAAACCTCTACGTCAATTGTTGCGGCTGTATCTTCAGAGAAGTCTCTTGTAGAACTCATATCTCTTCCGAGAAACATTCCACCTTGAGATTGACCTAGAGCGACCGGACCTATTTTGTCACTCATACCAAATTTAGTGATCATTTGTCTTGCTACATTGGCAACTTGTTGTAAATCGTTTGAAGCACCGGTTGTTACCTCTTCTTCGCCATAGACTATTTCTTCAGCAACTCTTCCACCAAGAGCTACAGCCATTTGATTTTGAAGGTAAGAACGAGAGTAAAGACCAGATTCCATTCTTTCTTCACTTGGGGTAAAGAAGGTTAGACCCCCAGCTTGACCTCTTGGAATGATTGAGACTTTCGCTACTGGATCATAATCAGGCATTAATGCTCCAACGAGTGCATGACCAGCTTCGTGATAAGCAACTAATTCTTTTTTCTTATCACTGATGACTCTATCTTTCTTTTCTGGGCCAGCCATAACTCTTTCAATGGCATCACCCACTTCGTCGTTACTTACTTTATCTAAATCTTTTCTAGCTGCTAGTATTGCTGCTTCATTTAAAAGATTAGCTAAATCTGCTCCAGTAAATCCTGGTGTTCTTCTGGCAACTTTATCTAAATCAACGTCTTTTGAAAGAGTTTTATCTTTCGCATGAACATTTAATATCTGCAATCTTCCAGCATAATCTGGACGATCTACTGTTACCTGTCTATCGAATCTTCCAGGACGCATTAAAGCTGAATCTAAGACATCTGGTCTGTTGGTTGCAGCAACTATTATTATTCCTGAATTACCTTCAAAACCATCCATTTCGGTTAAGAGTTGATTTAATGTTTGTTCTCTTTCATCATTTCCTCCGCCCATTCCAGCTCCTCTTTGTCTTCCAACTGCATCTATTTCGTCAATAAATACAATACAAGGAGCATTCTTTTTAGCTTGTTCAAAAAGATCTCTAACTCTACTAGCTCCAACCCCAACAAACATCTCTACAAATTCTGAACCAGATATTGAGAAAAAAGGTACACCTGCTTCTCCAGCTACTGCTTTTGCTAGTAATGTTTTTCCTGTACCAGGAGGGCCAACGAGAAGAACCCCTTTTGGAATTTTTGCTCCGACTGCGGTAAATCTATCTGGACTCTTTAGAAAATCTACAACTTCCGTAAGTTCTAATTTTGCACCTTCAACACCCGCAACATCTGAAAAAGTTACTTGTGTAGATGGTTCCATTTGAAGTCTAGCTTTGCTTTTGCCAAAACTCATGGCAGGGTTGTTACCCCCAGCATTACCACTTTGGGATCTTCTGAAAAGAAAAAATAGGCCTCCAATCAAAAGTACTGGGAAAATTAAGCTACTTACAGCCTGTTGCCATGGGTTGGCTAATTTTGTAGGAGTTACAGCTATATCTACGTTATTCTCTGTCAGTATTTTTAATAAATCTTTGTCAGGGGCTAAATTGACCTCAGACCTACTCCCATCATTTTCAACAACTTGAGCTGTGGCATTATCTGGAGATATTAGGACTCTACTGATTTCTTTATCTTGTACTGCCTCTATAAAATCACTATATCTCAAGGTCTTTGTAGAACTTTCAGTACTAGGTTTATCAAAAACTGAAGTACCAATGAAAATTACAGTAATAACGGCTAGGACATAAAGTCCTACGTTTCTCCAACGTTTGTTCACGATAAAAAATCTTTAATAAATCTATATTACTAATAATAAAACAATATTAGGAGCGTCTTAGAACATCTACTACACTTTTGAATGCAAACCATTCAGGAATTGGTTCACCATTCCTCAATTTCTTTCTAAATTCAGTACCACTAAGTTTCATAATTTCATAATTAAATTCTTTAGCTTCTTCAGCTGTTATGTATCCTTTTTCCTTCGTATAAACTAAATTTTTTGAAGGAACAGTTTGCATCATCAATTCATCTGCACACTTATTCGCAAAATTCTGGGCTTCATATGGACCATAAAAATCTTCACCAGTTGATGAAGACTTACAACCAGCCATATCTCTACCAATAATAAAGTGTGTGCAGCCATAATTTCTTCTGATTATCATATGTTGAAGAGCTTCTCTTGGCCCTGCCATATGCATTGAATAAGGTAAAAAAGCCCATTTTATTCTTTCATCAGATATTTCCTCTTCTAATTCTTTATAGGTCAAATATCTAACTTTTCCAGGGATATCATCTTGTTGAGTTGGTCCACAAGTTGGATGAACTAGAACAACTGAGTTAGAGGAGACATTATCTGAAAGTAAGGCATTAGTAAATAATTCATAATGTGCTCTATGAATTGGATTTCTGCATTGAAATGCAACTACATCATGATTTGATGGCAGTGTAGATCTAACTTCTTCTGGGGTTTTGCAGGGGAATTCTCTAATTGGAATTTCGAAACCATAAACTCTTCCTCCTATATAAAATCTCCCTCTCTCGTTAAAAATCATCTTAACAGCGGGATGATCTAGAGAATTAGTACCATAACAAAGTTCAGCTTCTAAGGATTTGTCAGGCTCCCATTTAGAGCTAACTTCTAAAACTGCTATTTTTTGTGTTTTATAAGTAAGCAATATTGTCTCTCCAGCTTTTACTTTTTCATTATTTGAATCAAATACTATAGGCAAGCCAAAAAGCAACCCATTGGTATTTCTATTATTTTTAATTACCGAATTGTAGTTATTTTCATCCATAAAACCTTCCAATGGAGAAAAAGCTCCAACCATCAAAAGTTCTACATCGCATGCATTTCTCTCGCTACATTCAAATTCATAAGTAGCTTTAGAGATAAGATCATTTTTAAGGTTTTTATCTTTGATAATTAAATTTTTTAGTTCCCCTCCATAAGGCGGTATTAGTCCATTAGTATCTGTTTTAGTTTTTTGTTGTAATTCCATTTTTTAAATTAATAAAGAAAAATTTTGAAAAAAAAAAAGGGGTTAACCCCCTTTTTCTCTTAACTAGGATTTATGCCTTTCTTCCGTAAAGCTCTCCAATTATTTTTACATCAAGTGGATCCTTTGAACCCATATCTGTATCTGAAGGTTGTATTGCCTCAAAAGTACCTGCAAATTCGTCTGTGTCAGAATCTACATTGTTGATTGAAAGAGTAATAACGCCAGTACCGTTTACATCAACTTTAATATTTTCTTTCGCAAGTTCTTCGTCATCGCCTCCTAATGCAACTAAACCTTGAGCATATTCTACACCAGTATTTTTAGCTCTTGCCTTAGGATCTAGAAAGTCACCAGTTCTGTAGTTAGGTGTAAATGTTGAACCACTAACCTCAGTGCCTGGCTCAATTGATGAAGGCAAATCAGCTGTAAGATCTTTTGCTGAGAATGCAAATGGTACCTCTAAACCACCAGGAGTTAATACAGTAATAAGTTGAAAATCAATACCACCCTTTTCAGTGAAAGTTCCTGAATCTATATCTCCATAAACTTCTGTCACTGTGGTGTTATTTCTAGGACTAATAATTTTTGTGGAAACAAATTCTGCAGCTTTTCGTTTTGTCCCTGGCACTTTTACATAAACTTCTGTTGGATGCATGCATATTCCTTTAAGGCTATCTCCATTCCCTAGAGATATTGATCCGACAAGAGATGAGTCTAATGTGGGGCAATCATTAGCTTTTCCTGTGTTAACAACATCTGTGAATTGTGCATTTCCTCTTTCAGAAAAAGCAAATGTTTTAACAGGTACGAAAGCAAAAGTTATACAAATTGAAATAACAAAAGCTAAGAAAGAACGAATTCTCATAATTAAAGTTGCAGTAAAGTTCTGTGACGATAGATTAAAGGTCATCTAATAAGTTCAGTACGGATATTACAAGGGAAAGGACCATAAAAGTTAGGACTATTAAATCCTCGAAACAACCCGTAGCTTTTTAGATTTTAAAAAACTGGAATTATTTTAAGCTATCACATTATTTTTAATGATTAAGATTACAAAAAAATACAAATTAAAAAATTTTTTTTTATTTTTTTAATGAAATAATTTGGGTTATTAATTTATTTGCTAAATCAATTTTTGATGTTTTGTTAATGTAGTGTTCCATATTATTAGTATCAAATAACCAACCTTCATTTTGTGCCAAAAAGCCAAATCCTTGGCCTTCAAGATCAATTGGATTTGCGAACAGATAATCACAACCCTTTTGGATAATCTTTTCTTTAATTTTCATTCGTGCTTCTTCGATAGATCCTGTAAAAGCACAAAAGCCTACAAAAACTTGGTTATCTTTTTTTGATTTACTAATTGTTTTTAAAATATCTGGGACTAACTCAAAGTTTTGATTCAAATGAGCATTAATTTGATTTTTTGGAATTTTAGCTGAAGTATCAGAGGTTATTTTGAAATCAGATACTGCTGCATTCATGAAAAAATAATCGCAATTAGATATTTCATTATTAAGTGCTCTAATTAAATCAACACTAGTTTCAATTTCATATCTTTTTATTCCATCAGTAAGATTCTTATCGATTTTCAGAGGACCATGAACATATTTTACTTGTGCTCCTCTGAACCTCGCTACTTGAGAAAGAAGTAGGCCCATAGTTCCAGAACTTTTGTTAGTAATTTGTCTTGCAGCATCAATTTTCTCTGAGGTACACCCTCCAGTTATTAAAATTTCTTTATTCAGTAAATCTTTGCGATATTCATTTTGTTTATATGAAGATATAAATTCAAGAGCTAGTTGGATTAAATCATTAGGAGGTATCTTACCGATACCAATAGCATTACATGCTAAGAGACCTTCACTTGGTTGCAAAGACAAAACATTTTCGTAATTCTGTAAATTCTTATAATTTGTTTGGACAGCTTTATTTAGCCACATTTGTGTATTCATTGCGGGTGCAACAATAATTGGCTTTATATTTGCTATTAAGATGCTTGGGATCAATCCCTCTGCATTTCCAGTTACCCATTTTGCTAATGTTGTCGCTGTTAAAGGGGCGATGATTAAAATATCAGCCCAATTACTTAGTTCTATGTGAAGAGGTGCTGATTGACCATCAGACCATTGATCATTTTCTAAAATGCACGGGTTTCTACTTAAAATAGAAAGAGAAAGAGGCTTTATTAATTTTTCTGCATTTTTTGATAAAACGCATCTTATTTCATAATTTTCTTTCGCTAATTGGCTAACTAATAATGGAATTCTTACAGCTGCAATACTTCCAGTTATTAATAAAAGAACCTTTATTTTGGAGTCCCTACTTTTAGTTTTCATCGAAAGGTTCCTGATCGAGGAGATGGGTATAATTTGTGGTTAATTCAGGCCTATTGATTGCAAGCGCCCTCAGTAAGTGCCAGTCTTTTAAACCATCAAATGGAGTATTATAATTATCCTCCTCTAGCCTTTTAGCGAGCTCAAAGGTCATTTCTTCATCAAAAGATTTTACTAGTTCCTCACTTATTTTATTTTCAGAAATGAATTTCATATTGAGTAAGGTCAATATACTCTAATAATAAAGCCTCAAGTAATTATTTAAAAATTGATATAAGAATTAAATATATATATTTTCAAGGATATGATAATTTTCAATTTTCATAATCTTTTCAAATTGTTATTAGGTTATTTATCTTCATTCTCAGTCATAAATATGCAAAATCTCCTTTTCAAAAATATTCTTTCTTAAAATATACCTAAAAATTTATATCATGTCGCAAACCAAAAGAGAGCAAGTCATTAGTCACATACGATATTTAAGGCAGGAGCTCAGAGAAATGCATTTAGGAATAAAAGAAGATGACCTTTTCCCAGAGCCAGGCGAATTAAGAGGGTTAATGGCACAGTTGGAAGCATTACTTGAATTAGTAGAAGGAAATACTAAAATTCAAGCAAACTCTGAAGCGGCTTAGTTTAATGCAAAATGGTTGTTAAACCTCAAAAGACAAAATTTCAGCTAAAAATTGTGGAAAATATTCAGACATTAAGTATTTGGGCTAATAATCCATGGCGAAGATATTCAATATCGTTGATTACACTTTTAATCGGATACTTTTTTGGAAGTTCTCTTGGGATGGTAAGTGCCGTTGTAGAACTCATGGATCCTGTAGCCGCTTTTTTATCAGTAGTTTTTATTGAGTTTTTAATAGTTTTGAGAAGAAATTTTAGATTTGAAAGGAAAAAGAAATTTTTAGTACTTTTATTAGATTCTTTAAGATTGGGATTATTTTATGGTTTCTTTACTGAAAGTCTTAAGTTGCTATAAATTTACTTGTTTTGTTTCTGTAATAGATAAAGCAAAGCCATTCTTATCGGGATACCATTTGCAACTTGATTATTAATTAAGCAATTAGGATATTGATCTACCACTTTGCTGCTAATTTCAATATCTCTGTTAATGGGACCGGGATGTAGAATTGGAATTTCTTTATTATTTAAAGATAATTTCTCTGGGGTTAAGCCATAATCCAAACTATATGAATCAATGCTACTCAGTAAATTTTCCATCATTCTCTCTTTCTGGAGTCTTAAAACAATGATTGCATCTGCATTTTTTATTGATTCTTCCAATGATCTAGAAATTGTTATAGAACCTCTTGATTTAACAGGATCTTCTGTTTGATTTGGAGCGGGGGTTTTTAAAAAATTAATAAATTCATCAGGAATTAATGTCTTAGGACCACATAAGATTATATCGGCGCCGAATGCACTCAAAGCCCAAAGGTTTGACCTGGCAACCCTTGAATGATTAACGTCTCCAATTATTAAAATTTTTTTGGAATTTAAAACCTCTGGATTCAGTATTTTTTGGGAAAAGAATTTTATCAATGTATAGATGTCAAGCAATCCTTGGCTGGGGTGACTATGTAATCCATCTCCCGCATTTAGAACCGAAGTCTTGGAATTTATTGCATCAAGTTTTTTTGCGATCTCAAAGGTTATGTAACTTGATGAATGTCTGACAACTAATGTATCCGCCCCCATAGCTGAATAAGTTATGGCTGTATCAATTATTGTTTCGCCTTTAGTTAAAGAGCTGGAGGCTGGCGCAAACGTTTGGACATCAGCAGAAAGTCTTTTTGCTGCAAGCTCAAAACTATTTTTTGTTCTTGTACTAGCTTCAAAAAATAAAGATGTTACTAAAGTTCCTTGTAAGGCCGGTATCTTTTTTGTTCCTGCATTCTTTAGAGCATCAAATCTATTAGCTAATTCAAATACTGACTCATAATCTTGAATTGAAAAATTAGCTAGTGTGTGGATATGTTTATGAGGCCAAATTTGCATTACGCTTAAAAAGATAAATGACTATTGAAATTTAGGTGTTCTATCACCTTTTAATCTTTTACTTACACTCCTACTATTTTTGAGATACCAACGCCATTTTATATTTTTTGCCTTTGATATGCCAATTCTCGTAGTTTGAATAAGATCTTTTTCTTCTAGAGTGGAGTCCCGTGGAGAAATACATAAAAATTTGTTATTAAGAACTTCAAGTGAGTTAAATGAAATGTCTACACTGAATGTTCTAGTTACGAGGCCAGGTCCAGAAGCTAATCTTTCATTCTTATTGGATACAAAAATTGATCTTATCAAAACACCACTCGCAAAATTTTCTTTATCAGTAACTATATTTAGACAATGATGAATCCCATAAGATTTGTAAATATAAAATGTGCCAGGTTTGCCAAATAATGATTTGTTTGATTCTGTCATTTTGCGAAAGCCATGACAGGCTTCTTCTTCCTGTGAATAAGCTTCAGTTTCAACAATTACTCCTTTAACTTGATCTATCTCATTATTTTTTTTTATGAGGTGACAGCCTATTAAATCAGGAGCAACAAGTTTAGAGTGCCGATAAAAAAAATTTTTTGGAAATAATTCTTCTTCTATTTTTCAATATCCATCTAATAACATATTTAGCTGAGAAAAATAATAAAGGCCATTAATTGATATTGATTTTTAAATAGATTTGACTATTTTTTAAATTATTTGAAATTCAAAGGATATATATATATGTTGTTCTTGATAAACTATTATTTAATAATAAAGATATTAAAAGTATGACAAAAATAACTAAAGAGGAAGTAAAAAAAGTTGCTCATTTAGCGAGATTAGAACTTAACGAGAATGAAATCAATAATCATGCAGAACAATTAGAAAATATATTGGATTATATAAGACAACTTGAAAAGATCGATACAGATGATGTCCCCTGTACAACGAGAGCAATAGAGGTTGTAAATGTATTTAGAAAAGACGAAAAGAAAAATTCTGATTGCAATGAAGAACTTTTAGAATTGGGTCCATCAAGAGAAAATAAATATTTTAAAGTACCAAAAATTATTAATGAATGAGTAAGTTAGTTGATCCCAATAAATGTTTTGTTGACTATCTTTAATAAAAATTTTTTTATTTTCAAGCTTGGATATAAATTTATAATTTTTCTTATTTTCCCCCTCTTTTTTCTATGACTCCTTACACCTATTAATAAGTCATAAATAAAGTTAAAAATGTCTTCTTTACTTTCAAATATTCCAACCCTTTGAGGGGAGCCTTTTTTATCCAATAAAGGCTTAGTTTTTTCATAAGCTACTTTGTATTCAAACCAAGGAATCGAAGGCCAAAGATGATGAATGAGATGGTAATTTTGTCCCATTATTAATAAATTCATAAATTTGCTTGGATAAACTCGAGAATTTATCCATTTATTTCTTGATCGAAATGGTCTGTGAGGTAAATAATCAAAAAATATTCCTAAAGTTACTCCTACCATTAATGCTGGGCCGAACCATAAATTATAAATTAAATTCATAAAGTCAAATTTCAAACCTGCCAAGATAATTGTTATGAATATGGATCTTTCAATTCCCCATTGTAGTAATTCATATCTTCGCCAAAGTTTTCTTTGAAAGAAAAATACCTCATGATAAAAAAATCTTGGAGCAATTAGCCAAATTGGACCAAAAGTACTGACAATATGATCTGGATCATTTTTGGGGTGATTTACGTGAATATGATGTTGTAAATGAACTCTCGTAAAAACTGGGAAGCTAAACCCTAAAAGAATTGCTGAGCCATGACCCATTGCTTGATTTATCCAAGGAACTGGATGAGCAGCTTTATGACACGCATCATGGATTACTGTACCTTCAATATGTAAAGCTAAAAAAGCAGTGGCTACAAGTAAAGGTAAAGGCCAAACACCCCTATACCATTGCCATATGCTAAGGAAAGCCAGAAAATAACCGCCAAAAAATAAACCTAATGTTGGATTCCAAAAACTTGGCGGATCTACATAGTTTTTAATCTCTTTTTGCCAATTAAGTGTTTTTGAAGGATTAGTATTTTTTGTTGTATTTTTACTGGTTAAGTTTGAAATCGTTTCTTGATATTCTTTAAATAATATAACTAATATTTTTAGATGATTGCACGTTAAAACATAAAAAATTTTTTTTTAAGAGATATTCAACTTAATTTAATATGTCAAATTAATCATCTTAAGAAAAAAAATTTTTAAAATAAACCTCTTTCAATTATTATTTTACTTGAGCGGTCGTGGCGGAATTGGTAGACGCGCGAGTTTTAGGTACTCGTATCTTCGGGTGTGGGAGTTCAAGTCTCCCCGACCGCACTTAAGGGAATTCTCATAATATAGATTGTCTATCTACGTCAACTTCTTATAATTTGATTAAGTTAATAATTTAATGAGTACTTTTATATTTTATTTGGGGACTTTTTATATTGTAATTGGGACCATTTTTCTTACTGTACCAATAATTTATCTTGAGCTCGGCAAACCAAAAGACTTAATAAGAGCTTTTTTTAATTTATTAATAGGTTTGATATTAATAATTAAAAATAAAACATTAGATGAATCATTTTTTGTAATTTTCCTTTTTTTAACAATACTAGTTATTTTTTATCTAGTAGAGCTTTTTTTATCTAGATGGTGCCAACTGACGGATAAGGAAAAGAAAAAATTAACTACTTTTTTAGAGTTTAAAAATAACTTTTCGAAAATATTAGAATCTATTAATCTGGTATTTGGTGATTTCGCGAAACCTTTAAAAATTTTTAATTTTGAAAGCAATAATAAAAATAAAACCCAAAAAAAATGGGTAAGAAATGATAAAAATGATAATATAAAAGTTTGAAATCAAATAAATTAGTTATTTGAAACATCTCAAAAACTACAGTTCAACTAAGAAAGAATATAATAAATTAGATTTATTTAAATAATTCTTTTGATCACCAATATTTCTTATATCGTCGTATGAAATCTCAAGATAGCAAAGAACAAAAATCAGACTTTTCTTACAAAGAGACTTTAAATTTATTAAAAACTGACTTCTCAATGCGTGCTAACTCAGTTTTAAGAGAACCCGAGATTCAGGATTTTTGGGCTAACAATGATATTGATTTCCAACTAGGTTCAAGCAATTCAGGCGAAATATTCACATTACATGATGGCCCTCCTTATGCAAATGGAGCGCTTCATATGGGTCATGCCCTCAATAAAGTTTTAAAAGACATAATAAATAAGTACAAAACCTTAAAAGGATTTAAGGTTCATTTCGTACCTGGTTGGGACTGTCATGGATTACCTATAGAATTAAAAGTTCTTCAAAATTTAAAATCTGATGAAAGAAAGAATCTTGACACTTTAAATTTAAGAAAAAAAGCAACTGATTATGCCCACATCCAAATTAATAATCAAAAGGAGGGTTTCAAAAGGTGGGGCATATGGGGAGATTGGAATAACCCTTACTTAACTCTTAAGAAAAGTTATGAATCCGCTCAGATTGGGGTATTCGGAAAAATGTTTTTAAATGGCTACATATATCGAGGTCTGAAACCTGTGCATTGGAGTCCAAGTTCAAGGACTGCACTCGCAGAAGCAGAATTAGAATACCCAGATGAGCATTATTCAAAAAGTATTTATGTTTCATTAAAAATCACTCAAGTTCCTGATAAGGTTCTGTTGAAATTCTGTCAAGACAATCCCAATATCAAAAAGGATTTTTTACTAGTTAATTCTTTTATAACTATTTGGACGACAACACCCTGGACTATACCTGCGAATGAAGCAGTCGCAGTAAATCCAAAAATAAGCTACGTTTTTGCTATCGATGAAGAGAAACGAATTTACCTTTTTGCAAAAGATTTATCTTCTGAACTAAGTAAGAAATTTAATAAAGATTTCAAGGTGCTTTTAGAGGTTAAGGGTTCCAAATTGGAAAATATTGAATATCAACATCCCTCTAAGAATAAAAATTGCAGAATTGTAATTGGAGGGGATTATATTACTACAGAATCAGGCACTGGAATTGTTCATACTGCGCCTGGTCATGGGATAGATGATTTTAATGTGGGTCAAAAATATGATTTACCAATAACATGTGTTGTTGATGAAAAAGGTAACTTAAATGAATATTCTGGTCAATTCAAAGGATCAAATGTCTTGAAAGATGCAAATAATTTAATTATTGAACATTTAAAAGGAAATAATTTGCTTCTATTACAAGAAAATTATAAACATAGATATCCTTATGATTGGAGAACCAAGAAACCAACTATTTTTAGGGCAACAG
The DNA here is from genome assembly GCF_000760115.1 of Prochlorococcus marinus str. SB. NCBI lineage: Bacteria > Bacillati > Cyanobacteriota > Cyanophyceae > Synechococcales > Prochlorococcaceae > Prochlorococcus > Prochlorococcus marinus. Next base: position 392,032 of record NZ_JNAS01000002.1, on the reverse strand, counting down.
AACAATGGTTTGCATCTGTAAATGGCTTTAGATCATCGGCATTAAAGGCAATCGAAGAGGTTGAATGGATGCCAGCAACTGGAAAGAAAAGGATTTATTCTATGGTTGTTGGCAGAGGAGATTGGTGTATTTCTAGACAAAGGTCATGGGGAGTCCCAATTCCAGTTTTCTATAAAAAAAATGGTAATGATATTCTGCTTAACAAAGAGATTATTAATCATATTCAAGAACTTTTTAGTGAACATGGAGCAGATATTTGGTGGAATTGGGATGTTAAGAATCTATTGCCAGAAAATTATGCAAAAGAATCTGATCTTTGGAAAAAAGGAACAGATACGATGGATGTTTGGTTCGATTCAGGATCTAGCTGGGCCGCAGTATGTGAACTTAGAAGTGAATTAAAGTATCCAGCAGATCTTTATTTAGAGGGCTCAGATCAACATCGAGGTTGGTTTCAGTCTTCTTTGTTAACATCTGTTGCAGTCAATAATAAACCTCCATATAAGAAGGTTTTAACTCATGGTTTTGCACTTGATGAAAACGGAAGAAAAATGAGCAAATCTCTAGGAAATGTTGTTGATCCAAATATAATTATTAATGGGGGTAATAATAAAAAAATTGATCCCGCTTATGGCGCTGATGTTTTAAGGCTATGGGTAAGCTCTGTAGATTATTCAGTAGATGTTCCAATTGGTTCCAATATACTCAAGCAACTTTCAGACGTTTATAGAAAAGTTCGTAATACTGCAAGATATCTTCTAGGTAATATTCATGATTATGATCCTAAAATTGATAATTTTGAAATTGATCAATTGCCTCTCTTAGATCAATGGATGTTAGGTAGATTAGTTGAGGTTACTGATCAAATATCAAATGCTTATGAAAATTATGAATTTTCAAAATTTTTCCAAATTTTGCAAAGTTTTTGCGTTGTAGATCTATCAAATTTTTATTTGGATATTGCGAAAGATAGGTTGTATGTAAGTTCTAAATCACAATTTAGGAGAAGATCTTGTCAGTTCGTCATGTCAAAAGTTGTTGAAAATTTAGCGGTACTTATTTCTCCAGTGCTTTGTCATATGGCAGAAGATATTTGGCAAAATATTCCATATTCAACTGAAGAAAAATCAGTCTTTCAAAGAGGATGGCCAATATTTTCGCAGTCATGGAAAAATCAGATGCTTAATGAGCACATTGCAAATTTAAGAAATTTGAGAGTTGAAATTAATAAGGCTATAGAAGGATGTAGGAACAAGCAAATAATTGGAGCAGCTTTAGAAACTGAAGTTAATTATTTACCTGAAGATAAAGTTGTAGAGGATTCACTGACTTGGCTAAAAGAATTTGGCAATCAAGATGTAGATGTATTTAGGGATTGGCTTATAGTATCAAACTTCCAAGTGGTATCAGATTTGGTGGAGAATTCTCTGATTATTGATAACAATGTACTTGGTAAAATTCAAATAATGAAAGCTCAAGGTCAAAAATGTGATAGATGTTGGCATTATCAAAAAGAAACGTTTAATGGAATCCAAAATACAAAATTATGTAAAAGATGTTCAAATATTATTAATTTTGAATTTACCTAAATCCAGTTTTTTTTGATTCAAAAAGAAAACTGAGTTTTGATTTGCTCTTATAAAATTATCTTCGATTTCTGTTAAGGGTGTTTTATAAAGTTTAAAGTTTGTAAGTATTTACCTAAATCCTATAAATTTCTTTTCTTAATCTATTTCAATTGGATGAGTTGTTGAGCTACTGAAACCTTTGAAAATAATTATTTCTAATTGTTCTTTTTGATTTTCTTTTAGAATGGATTCCTCTAGTTAAAGCATCCTATCAGGTATCTCGGAACTGATTTTTTCAAGACTATTTATAAAATTAATTTTTGCCATTTTCTGAGAAGCAGGAGTTTCTTCCATTTTTAGGTAATTTGATTATTGACCATTGGATAAGGCCTAAAATATAGATTAATAATGAAAATAATCCTAAGAATTTTGATATCGGCAGGGTAAAGTTAGCTCCAAAGAAAAAATTAAATAAATTTTTTATAATAAAATATAGATTTGAAGAAGGCTGGAGCCATATTGCACACGCATCGGAATTAATAAAAGAAAAACAGTTGAAGTTTAGTAAAGTCTGAATAAAGAAATTGAGAGATATAAAAGTTATCGTCCATCTCCATATTTTTGTCGTTGTGGTAAGGGAGTGAGAAAAATCATATTCTCTTAATTCATCATTAATATCGTTCCAAAACCAAACTGAAACTGTTATTAATAATGTTGAAATGTTCGTTATCACAAGAGCATAATTATACTTTCCTATTAAAAGTAGAAGGCTTATAAAAAATAAAAGGGATACTTTCCAATAAATTGATAGAAGTTTAAAAACTGCTTTATTTCTTTTTTTAATTGACCAAAAGGATAGAGTAATAGGAATACCAATAAGGAAAATTACTGAAAGTTGAAAGGATAGCCAAATAGAAAGTTGATTAATAGCGTTCAAAACTTTTTCTTTTTAAATACATAATAATTAAACATCAAACTGTTACTTTTGAACTTACTATTGTCATAGTTATGAATATTATGCATCCTTATATTATTTCTTAGGAATATATTGATAATTTTATGAGACAGCATGTTAATCCTCTTAGTAGTAATTTCAATCAAATTGAGAGAATACCTTCTTTGAGTGAAATGTTTGGCGATTCTAAATCGAATCTTCATTTGGATATAGGTTGTGCTGCTGGTGAGTTTCTATTTGATTTGGCTTTAGTTAATACCAATTGGAATTATTTAGGAATTGAAATCCGTGAGAAATTAGTCAAAAATGCTAAATTAAAAGCGATTGAAAGAGAAATTAAAAATCTATATTTTATATTTGGTAATGCTAATAATATTTTGAATGATGTCCAAAGTAAATTTATTATTAAAAATCTAAAAAGTCTTTCTTTTAATTTTCCTGATCCATGGTTTAAAAAGAGACATTATAAAAGGCGTATAATTCAGCCAGAATTTATTAACATTCTCTCAAATTCATTGCAAAAAGGGACACTAATTTTTATAAAAACGGATGTAAAGGATTTATTTGATTATATGGATTACACTATATTAAGTAATTTTTATTTTAAAACAATAGATAAAAAAGATTTTAATTATTCCGAAAGTTTTAATCCAAATAAAGTTAAAACAAATCGGGAAAAATATGTAATTTTTAATCAACTTGATATTTTTGAAAGGATTTATATAAAAATTTAATTCATTATTAATTTGTTATTTTATTAATTTCTAAAAAGAGTTTGTTTGTTATTTCGTTTGATACAGAATGAACTTTCTTATGATTTTTGGCCTCAACTAGAACTCTCATAACGGGTTCTGTGCCGCTAGGCCTAATATAAACTCTGCAATTATCCGAATATATTTTCTGAAAAAACTCTATAGTTTGATCAATCAAGCTTTTAGTTTCTGGATTTAATTTATTAAAATTAAAATCTAGATTGATATTAGTTAGTTTTTGAGGATAAGGTTTGAAACTACTTTTAAGCCAATCATTTAGATTAATATTTTTCTTTTTACAAAATTTAGAAATTTGAAGTGCAGTCAATATCCCATCTCCAGAAAAGTTGTTAATTTTTGAAAGTATATGACCTGACTGCTCACCTCCTAAAACTGCTTCCTTTTCCTTAATTGCATCATGCACATTTTTATCTCCTACATCAGTTCTATATAAAATTCCTCCAATTTTCTCCCAAGCCTTTTCAAAACCTAAGTTTGCCATTTGCGTTGATATTAGTAAATTATTTGTGAGAATTTTTTGTTCCATAAGTTCTCTACCCCAAAGAAAAAGAATGTGATCTCCATCTAAAACATTTCCTTTTGAATCTATTCCAATTACTCTATCGGCATCCCCATCGAAGCTAAAACCAATATCTGCAGGACTCTCTCTTAATGCTTTTTTTAATGGTTCGAGGTTGGTAGAACCACAATTCATATTAATTTTCAACCCATTTTGAGAGTTATTGATAACTTTTACATCAGCACCAAGAGACTGAAAAATTTTTTTTGCGCAGGTTGCCGCTGATCCATGGCATGTGTCTAATATTATTTTCAACCCGCTTAGATTTTCTCCACCCATTGTTTGGATTAGGCTTTTGATATAAATATCGATAAGATCTTTATTTGTATTTCGGGGAATCACTTCTGAAGGGACTGAGATATTGTAATTTGACTCTTCAATTAATTTCTGAATTTTTTTTTCAAAATATTTAGAAATTTTTTGACCATTATGATCAAAAATTTTTATGCCATTATATTCTGGCGGATTATGACTTGCAGATATCATGATCCCACTACTCAGTTTTTCTTGTTTGATTAAAAAAGGTATAGCTGGGGTAGGGCAGATACCAAGATTTATAAATTTTTTGCCACTATCCTTTATACCTTGAACTATTGCCTGAAGAAGAATATTTCCACTAATTCTTGTATCTCTTCCAATTATTATTGGACTTTTATTCTCTAAGCTCGAACCTAGAGCATATGCTACTTTGTAGGCTAGTGAATAGGTTATCTCTACATTAAATCTACCTCTTATTCCATCAGTTCCGAAGATTGATTGCATAATTAGATTTCAGGAATTAAAGAAGTTTTGGTAATTATTTAGTCATTACTATTTTATCAGTTGATTAAAAACTTATAGATTTCAATTCTCTTTATTTATTTAACTTATTTAAGATGTTTTTAGTATGTAATTTCTTAATAGTGCAATCTGAGAGTCGAGAGCAAATTTTAAAGACAAATTTAAAAACAATACTTATTTTGATTTTATCAATTGTTATCATTTCACTGATTTTGTTTAGAAATATCTTGTTTAAATCAACTTACCTTCTAAAGAGTTTTGGGGAATTATCTGTTGACCCTGAAATAGCTTTTACAAACAATAAGCCTACATTTCTAGAATTTTATGCTGAGTGGTGTGAAGTTTGCAAAGAAATGGCTCCACAAGTTTCTGCTTTTAAAGATGAATACGGAAAAGATATTAATTTTGTTTTTTTAAATGTTGATAATCAAAAATGGGGTAATTACATCCAGAAGTTTGCTGTAAACGGAATTCCTCAAGTTAATCTTTTTGATAAAAATGGTAATCTAATATCTACTTTTATTGGTAAGCAAGATGAAATAAAAATAAGAAAATCTCTAAATAATATAAAAAAAGAAGGGGAACCCTATGAGGAAATTATTAATGGTGAATTTTCAACAATTAAAGAAAATACAAATAATGAGGTTAATCCTCGTAGTCATGGATAATTTTTACCATTCTAAAGATTTTGATACAATCGGAAAACTTTTTTTAAAAATAGACTTGCAATTTTCGGCGATAGACTTGTGTTCTTTTTGAGTACCGTGAGCTGATCTTAAATGAATGTAATGGATCCACGATCTGCATGATCCAGACATATAGATTCTTGTTGGAGTTGCTAATGGTAAAACAAATCTCGCACATTCTTTGGCTACGCCTTCAGCAAGTAAATCTTCATATAATTCTGAAGCAGCCTGAAAATGTAATCCAATTTTTTCATTAAATCTTTTTTTTAACTCATCAGGGAGATCAGGAATCGAATTTTGTCTGTTTTTAAAATCTTGACGCCTTAACTCTGGTAAGGGAATATTACCCAATTGAGAACTATCTGCATATCTCTGTGAAAATTCCTGGAAAGTAAAGGATCTATGTCTTAAAATTTGGGCAGCGATTCCTCTGTTAGTTTCTATTTGTAAAGTCATAAATGACTGTTCAAAAACACTCCAATGTTCATTTTTTATGCAATAACTCAATAATTTCGAATAGTCTTCATTTTCCTGATTTTTTGGATTGCTGACTCTTGCAATGTAAGCCATTGTTTTTTCTGCATCAGGAGTTAGCGAAATTAGTTCAACATTACACATTTTAGATCTTTGCAAGAGTTACTTTTTCTGGTTGGTTTTGATATTTACCTCTTCTATCTTCATAAGTTGTGGAGCATGGATCGCCTTCAAAAAAGAGTAATTGGCAAATACCCTCTTCAGCATATATTCTGCAATCTGCACCTGAACTATTACTAAACTCTAAAGTCAGATGACCTTCCCACCCTGCCTCTGCGGGAGTTGTATTAACAATAATCCCAAGCCGTGCGTAAGTACTTTTGCCTATACAGATTACAGTTATATTTTCTGGCACTTTCATCTTTTCTAGAGCAACTCCTAAACCATAGGAGTGAGCAGGAAGAATAAAAAAGTCTCCATCATTATCATGGTGAAGAACAGTTTTCTCTAGATTATTGGGATTAAAATTTTTGGGGTTCATTACAGTCCCAGGGATATGTCTGAAAATTAGGAATTCTTTTGATGAAAGTCTTAAATCATAGCCATAAGATGAACATCCGTAACTCAAAACTGGCTTTTGTTTATTGTCAGGCTCAAGATGTCTCACCAAATTTGATTGAAAGGGTTGTATCATACCTTCCGAAGCTTTTTGATTTATCCAGAGATCATTTTTTAACATTGTTTTATGAGCGAAGTTCGGTAATTTGGTTAGCCATTAATAATAAATTTTTGGGTATCTCTGTACCAGTAAGGATTACATCTCCCGATATAAATCGGTTTTCAAGTGTTGAAATCAAATCATCTTTATCGATAATTTTCATGTCAATAGCTAAAAAAATTTCATCAAGTATTATTTGGTCATTCTCTCCAGACTGTAGTTCTTTTTTACAAAAATTCCATAATTCAATAGTAGATTCATGAATAGATTTTTTTAAATTTTTATTATTTACAATTGCTTCAGAATTATACTGATCAAAGGAATGTGATGATCTTACCCAGGTTAAATTACCGCATAGCTTTACTGCATTATCAACTCCTTGTTTGACTCCTCCTTTCATAAATTGTATTAGTAGCACTTTCCTACCAAGAGCAGCATTTCTCAGAGAGTCTCTAATAATAGATGTGTAGCTTCCTCTATGAGAAGATTGATAGATTTGAATTTGTCCGTTTTGTGAAAATTTTTTTACGTTATTTTTGTTAGCAGTATTTGTTTTTACAACATCTAGATTATTTTTGGAATAAATATTGGATGAGCTAATTACCATTATTTAGATTCTTTCTACATGCAGTATAATTAGAATCTAATGACGCTGCATATAGTGTAATTTTACTTAAAAAAGAGTCAAGTAATTTGAAACTGACGGGAAAAAGCTTGTCGATATTCTGATAAGAATTGAAAATTGTTACTGTTGATACAAGATATTTCAAGGTGCCTCCTTAAATTTTTTAATAATTAAGATATTTATGATACCTGCTTCAAGAGGATTCAACCGCTTTAGTTCGCAACATTCCGGACAAAGTAAAATTAACTCTGTTGGAGAACGTTTTCCAATCAATAGAACTTTAATGGAAGTTATTAGAGGTCTAGATGGTGCAAGCACAGAAATGGTTGAGAGGTCTAAAACAATATTCTTTCCTGGAGACCCTGCTGAAAGGGTTTATCTTATAAGAAGAGGAGCAGTAAGACTTTCAAGAGTTTATGAGTCAGGTGAAGAAATAACTGTGGCTCTTTTAAGAGAAAATAGTCTCTTTGGTGTTTTATCTCTTCTAACAGGCCATAGATCCGATCGTTTTTACCATGCAATAGCATTTACAAGAGTTGAAATGATAACAGCACCTGCAAATTCTGTTTTAAGAGCTATAGAGGAAGATGCATCAGTAGGACTTTTACTTTTACAGGGGCTTTCAAGTAGGATCCTTCAAACTGAAACTATGATAGAAACTCTCACACATAGAGATATGTCTTCTCGTTTAGTAAGTTTTTTAATGGTCCTTTGTAGAGACTTTGGAGTTGCAAGTGAAAAAGGTATTACGATAGATTTAAGGCTTTCACATCAGGCAATTGCTGAAGCTATTGGTTCTACAAGAGTAACCATTACAAGATTATTGGGAGATTTAAAGGATTCAGGGCTTCTTAATATTGAAAGAAAAAAGATCACAGTGTTCGATCCAATTGCTCTTGCAAAAAGATTTAATTGATTCATCATAAATTATGATAAGTAGAGTATATGCAGAAGTGTGGCTTGGATTTTAATTGTTTTTTTAATATTACTAGGGGGATTAATTGCACCATTTGGGGACATTCTTGGAACAAAGATTGGTAAAGCAAGATTTAGTATCTTAAAATTAAGACCGAAAAAAACAGCAACTATAATAACTATTATTACTGGAGGGTTTATTAGTTCAATATCAATAGGGTTATTGATTTTAGTAAGTGAAGAATTCAGACAAAGGCTTTTTGTTGATATTCCTTTTTTGCAAAAAACTTTAGATGAGAGTAAAAAGGCTTTAATCCCTTTACAGGCAGAACAAAAGGAACTTGAAGGTAAAATTATTCAAAAAGAAAAACAGTTAAATCAATTAAAAAATAGTATTACCGAATTTAGGAGAGGAAATATTGTTATCAAAAGAGGACAAACTTTATTTGTTGCTGAAATAAATTCTAGCTCAAATGTAAGATTAGATTTTACAAAAATCTACAATGAAGCTGATAAATTTGTAAGAAAAATTGTTACTCCAAATAATAAAGAAGCAAAAAATATTCTTTTATGGAGACCTAGTGATATTACAAAAATTCAGACAACAGCTGCTAAGAGTGGTAACTGGATTTTACTAATCAAATCAGCAACAAATGTTTTAAAAGGTGATAATTATGTTTTTGTATCTCCTGATCTATTAGAGAATAAATTTATAGTCAAAAAAGGGGATGTTATTACAAGTTCAATTTTGGGAGAAGGTGATTTAAACCTTAAATCCATCAATTTAAAAATTAAATCATTGCTTAGAGAAACAAGGGATGAAATTAAGTCGAAAGGATCACAAGTTAGTGAAATTAAAACTAATGGAAATTTTGTAAAAAAAATTAGAGACTTTCTTCAAGAAAATCAAAATATCAAATTTAAGTTAGAAGTAGTATCTCTAAGAGATAGTAAAACTGTAGAACCCATTGTTGTTGAAATCAATATTTTAAAGATTTTATCTTAAATGTCTAGAGTTATAACTATTGATCCCGGGAAAAGTAAATGCGGTTTAATATTAGCTGAAATAAGTGAAAAAAAAGTTTACAAAGCGATTATTCTTAAAAGTGAATTGCTAGGTGATTATGTTAGAAATTTAATTGCCGCTGAGAACATATCAAAAATTATTATTGGCAATGGTACTACAAGTAGAGAAATTATAGAAAAACTATATTTTTTTAAAAAAGAAATAATAACTTTTGAGGAAAAAAATACCACCTACAGGGCTAAAGCAAGATATTTCGAACTTTTTCCAATTAATGGTCTGCAGTTTTTAATTCCTAGAGAGGTTTTTATCCTCAATAAAAACCTTGATGCGATATCAGCTTTGATAATTTTAGAAGATTATTGTAAAACGAAGTTTACTTTGAATCAAACTATTGATATTAAAACTTGGCTGAAATAGTGAACTTATATTCATGTCCTGTTTCTAGTTCATAATCTTTTTTCAATAAGAATCTCAATAAGGCATCCTCAATTAATGCTCTTCCCAGAGGTGGATTTACTTTTAATTGACCTTTATTAAAGGACCATGTAAAAGTCCATTTAAATTGACTAGCTTCCACAACCCCCTGAATTTGCTTTTTTGAGAAGCAATATTCCTTAACACTTACATTGGCAATGGTTTCAGGTTTTGAACGCATTTCTCAAAGTTGGTCTTTGTCAAAAGAATTTAATTCATTAATTATAAATTCTTCTTTTTTACTATCAATTTGTTCAAGGGAATCTATTACTTTCTTATATACTTTATCCAATATCGATTTTTCTTCTAGAGAAATATTTCCTAATACATGTGAAATTGTATTGAAATTATTTTTTCCTTTTATCAGAGGAGGTGACCCAATACCAATTCTTATTCTTTTAAAGTTTTGTGTCTGAAATTGTTCGATGATGCTTTTCAGACCGTTATGTCCACCTGAGCTTCCTTTCCTTCTAAATCTTATTTTTCCAAGGGGAAGATCTTTATCATCGACAATTATTAAAATCTGATCTAAATTTATTTTGTACCAATCAATTATTGCTCGGACAGCATCACCACTATTATTCATAAACGTATTTGGTAAAAATAACCTGAAGTTAGAATCATTGATTTGAAATTCTGAGCAGGAACTTTTTAGTTTATCCTTTAATAAAAAATTTGAGTTATATTTTTTCGAAAAATGTTTAAGCAGTAAAAAACCTATATTATGTCTATTGTTTAAATATTTTTTGCCTGGGTTTCCAAGACCAATTAAAAATATTTCTTTCATGGTTTATTTTCTAAATCTCATTATTATTGAGAATTATATATATATGTAAACTATAACTAATTAATAAAAACAAGAAATTTTAAAAAGCTATTCAGCAATATTCATACGAACCAAATAGCTTTTTGAGGAAATGTTAGAAAACTAGTTTCCGTTCCAATCTACTGAAAAACCTTGTAGTAGTAAGGATTGGTTATAAATTTGTAGAAGAATAACTAAAAAAACAAGTAGCAGTAGCCCTATGACAGTCATTATAGGAACTGCACCCCAACCAGGTACCACTTTACCTTGACCTGAATTGCCAATTGCTTTTAGAAGACTGCCTAAGGCTGTTTTTTGACCCATTTGAATTCACAAAATTGAAAATTATTTCGTTATTGTATAAGAACTTATATATAAATTGTTTACAAACATAGCAAAATTGATGCAAACTTTATCATCTGCTCCAGATCCTGCAGTTTCCATAGCAGTAACAATTCTGGCATTACTTCTAGCTTTAACGGGTTTTGGTCTTTGGACTGCATTTGGACCTAAAGCTGCAAAACTTACTGATCCTTGGGATGACCATGACGATTAATCTCTCTTAAAGTATTTCAAAATTTTCCAAAAATACAAAAAGTAAACAATTAACCATGGTTTAACTATAAATTTAATAGGATATAAATCTGTAAGCACTAGTAATTCCATGCTCGCCTTAAAAATCTCTGTATACACAATTGTTTTTTTCTTTGTTGGAATATTTCTTTTCGGATTTTTAGCAAGTGACCCAACAAGAACTCCAAACAGAAAAGACCTTGAAAGTCCTCAAGATTAATCTCTTAATTAAATTTTTAAATTGATTTCTGGAATTTCAAAAAAGATAATATTTTTCTCTTTTCTCTTTATTAATTTCCTACAACCATCAAAATCAGCTGATTTTGCAAAAATTAATAAAAATATCAAAAATCAAAATACCAAATTTTTTTGGCAAAATACTCTTAACAAAAAAATCTTATCAAGTACTTCAGAAAGTTTTAAACGTAAAATTTTCTCAGAAAATTTATTGAAGAAAAATTTTTATCCATTCTTAGTCGCTAAAGCCAAAAACCAACAAGAGTTAGTAATCCAATCCGATAAACAATCTGAAATAAATGACGTTATTTATGCAGAGGGTAATGTATCCGTTTCTTTTGGAGGCAAACTTCTTAGAGCTGATAATTTAATATATGATAAGTCAAATAAAAAAATTGATGCTACTGGAAATATAGTCTTTGTATTAGGTAATCAACTCTTTAAAGTTTCAAAATTAGAGTACAGTTTTATTAGTGAAAAAGGTTATCTATTAAATGTCAAAGGTGCTATTAATTCCAAAACCTTGATTGATGACTTATCTTCAAATTTCAGCGAATCAGATTCTAAAAAGTTAGAAAGTTTACTTGAATTGAATAAAAAGGAAGTATTTAATACTCCAAGTCAAGTTGAGAATTGGTTGTTTTTTACAGATAAAATGACTATAGATGGGAACAAATGGAAAAGTAAGAAGGCTTTATTTAGTAATGATTTACTTGAATCAAAACAAGTAAAATTAGCAATTAATTCCTTAGAAATTACTTCTTCTCCTGAAGAATTACGATTTAATTCATCAATAAATTACTTGATTCTTGAAGAAAAATTATCAATCCCTTTTTGGATAGGTGATAGAGCTTTGGATCTTAATGATTCTGAAATTGATAATAGATGGAACTTTGGATATGAGAATTTGGATAAGGATGGCTATTTTATAGGTAGAAAATTTAACTCCATAGATATATCTGATGATTTTGTACTTAATTTAGAGCCGCAATTTCTAATCCAACGCTCATTAAAAGGTTACACAAAAAGTTTTGTAAAGAAGGGCGATTCAATAACTTCAAATAAGGTTAAAAGAAATATCAGTTTTGAAGATTATTTTGCTCTAAATTCCCAGATAAAAGGAGGAATAAATAAATGGGATTTAAAAATAGATAAAAACTTAAATTCGTTTGATTTTAATAAATTTTCAGATGCATTTAGATTAAAAACTCAATTAAGTAGAGAAATTAATTTCTTTGATTCAACATGGGATAAAACCTATTATGGAATTTATAGAGAAAAGATTTGGAATGGTTCTTTAGGTCAAGCGGAAATTTACTCAGGTTATGGCTCACGATTAGAAAAAGAAAATACTTGGTTTGTTAATGAGATTAAAAAAACTGAAACTTTATCTTTAGGTTTGGCTAATTTAACTGCAGAAGCTTTAGATACAAATAAGTTACTAACTAATCTGAAAGGAAACTTGTTTTATTCTCTGGAGCAGAAATTTCCAATTAGCGTTCAATATCCTGAAAATAAATATATTGATATCTCATATAGGTATACTCCGGAACCAATCACTAGAGGCTTAAGTCTTAATACAAAATTAGAAGCATCATTTTCTTTCTATGAAAATGGTGCTCATCAAGAATATTTAGGTTTAGGTATAGGCCCAGAATTAACATTGGGTAATTTTAAAAATAAAACCTTTGACTATACTCTTATAAGTCTTTTTCCTTTTTATAAATTTGATAGTGGAGAGAGTGTTTTTAAATTTGACCATAATTATGAGAAATTCACCCTAAATATTGCTTTTGATCAACACCTATATGGTCCATTCATAATAAGAAGTATTGGGACTTTAGACTTTACAGATGGTTCAGATGATTATGGTGAATTTATAGATACTAAAATCTCCTTAAATTGGAAAAGAAGATCTTATGAATTTGGTATTTTTTATAAACCTCATAATCAATCAGGAGGAATTTCTTTCGAGTTATTTGGCTTTAGATAGTTATGTGAAATGAGAATTGAATTTTAAATATGGTAAATCTTTAAATTTATTTTCAATTAGATGTTCATTTTTTAGCAGTGTTGAAGTAGCATCCCATTCTCCTGATAAAAACATTTTCCTTGAGCTTTCTTTAATCTCAAGATTTAAATTTAAATCTTTTGATTTTGCTAAGGAGTTTTTCAGATCAATTTCTAAGAATAAAAATTTATTATCGTTATATTTTTGAATTTCTTGTATTGACTTTTTAGGCAGTGTAAAACAAGGAATTCCTATTGCAATACAATTACTATAAAAAATATCGGCGAAACTCTCACCTATGATTGCTTTTATGCCCCATCTTATAAGTGCTTGGGGGGCATGTTCTCTGCTAGAACCACATCCAAAATTGCTATTAACAATTAGTATGGTGGCATTTTTATTTTCCTCCAGATCGAACGGATGATTTCCCTTTAAAGTTTCTCTATCGTCCTCAAAAACAGATTTACCCAATGAATCAAAGTTAACACACTTCAAGAAACGCGCCGGAATTATTCGATCTGTATCAATATCGTTACCATGCAGGGAGATACATTGCCCGTTTATTTGTGTAATTTTTCCAATTGGTGGGGTAAAGTCGTATTTCATTAGTAGGTAAATTCTCTAACGTCACTGACTTTGCCATTAATCGCAGCAGCAGCAACCATTGCTGGACTCATGAGTAGAGTTCTTCCGCTTGGAGACCCTTGTCTGCCCTTAAAATTTCTATTACTAGAACTAGCACTAACTTGATTACCTATCAGCTTATCTGAATTCATTGCTAAACACATTGAGCAGCCTGGTTCTCTCCATTGAAATCCAGAGTCCTTAAATATCTGATCAAGACCTTCTTGTTTTGCTTCATTTGCCACTTTTTCTGAACCGGGCACTACAAACGCTTTTACATTCTTGGATATTTTTTTGTCTTTTAATACTTTAGCTGCAATTCTCAAGTCACTGATTCGTCCATTTGTACAACTGCCTATAAAACAAACATCTACCGGAACATCTTTTATTGATTGTCCTGGCTTGAAACTCATATATTCAAAAGCCTCTTCAGCAATTAATTTATCATTTGAAGACATTTCATCTAAAAGAGGAATTTGTTGATTAATGCCTATACTTTGGCCTGGAGTAATCCCCCAAGTAACGGTTGGTTCTATTTTAGAAGCATCTACTTTAATTACATCATCATAAATTGAATCTTCATCGCTGTTTAATGATTTCCACCATTTGAGCGCTTTTTCCCAATCATCTTTTTTTGGTGCATGTAATTTATTTTTTATGTAACTAAAGGTCTTTTCATCAGGGTTTATGTAGCCGCATCTTGCTCCTCCTTCAATAGACATATTGCATATCGTCATCCTTTCTTCCATTGATAATGCATGGATCGCAGGGCCTGCGAACTCATATGCATAACCCACCCCTGCCTTTACACCGAGTTTATTAATAATATGCAGTACTAAATCCTTAGCATAAACCCCTAGGGTTAATTTATTCTCACACCAAATCTGCCTTACTTTCAATTTGTTCATGGCTATGGTTTGGGTAGCAAGAACGTCTCTTACTTGGCTTGTCCCTATCCCAAAAGCAATTGACCCAAAAGCTCCATGAGTTGAAGTATGAGAATCTCCACAAGCAATTGTCATCCCTGGCTGTGTAAGCCCTAATTCTGGGGCTACTACATGAACTATTCCTTGATTACCACTACCAATATTAAACAATCTTATTTTATGCTCTAAGCAATTCTTCTCCAGTGTTTCAAGCATCTGTTCAGCGAGATTATCTTTGAAAGGCCTACTCTGATTGTCTGTTGGCACAATATGATCAACGGTAGCAACAGTTCTATCAGGGAATTTAACTTTTAAGTTTTTGTCTTTTAAAGCACCAAATGCTTGAGGACTTGTAACTTCATGAATAAGGTGAAGACCAATAAATATTTGATCAGATCCACCTGGAAGTCTTGAAACTTTGTGTAAATCCCAAACTTTATCAAATAAGGTATTTTGACTCAATTTGTAAAAATAGTTACTTACTATTCGATAATAGGATTAATCTGAGGCTGTTCAAACACACATTTACACTTAGTGTTTGAATTTCTACTCTATTCCGGGTTGAGTTAAATAGTTTTTTTATATTAGTTATATGATTATTCGGTCCAGAAATTGATATATAGACAAGTCCAACTGGTTTTTCTTCACTACCTCCTTTAGGACCAGCAATTCCACTAATTGCTATTGCCCAATCTGCTCCTAATTTCTCTCTTACATTAATTGCCATGGACTCACAAACTTCTTCAGAAACAGCTCCATATTTTGTAAGCTTCTCTTCAGAAATATTTAATAATGAATTTTTTAGCTCATTACTGTAAGAAACTATACTACCTTTAAAAACTTGAGATGAGCCTGATATTGATGTTAGTGATGAAGATAGAAGGCCTCCGGTACAGGATTCAGCAAAAACAATATTTTGGTTCCTCGCGGTTAATTCTTTTATTAAAACTCTAGGAAGAGTATCATTATCCTCTCCAAAAATAAATTTCGAAAAGTCTTTTTTTAATTTTTCTTTTACAGGTTTAATTATATTTTTTGCTTCTAGATGATTCTTTGCTCGCGCTGTGATTCTTAGTTTAACCTCTCCTAAGTTTGCATATGGAGCAACGGTAGGGTTTTTAAGATTTAATAGATCATTAATTTTTTCTGCAACACTAGATTCTCCAATACCTGCAAATTTAAGAGTATTTGAATAAAAGGAATAATTATCTGAGAATTTGGTTTTAATGAAATCAAACGCCGTCTCTTCCCACATAGTTTTCATTTCACTTGGTACTCCAGGGAAAGTAAGAATAGTAAATCCTATTATTGGCTCCCATATCATTCCTGGGGCAGTGCCCCTAGGGTTATTAATTATTTGAGCATTTTTTGGGAAGAGACATTGTTTCCTTAAGCTAGATGAATCGTCCTGGAGTTTCGAGTTGGACAGTTTTTGTTTAATTTCATCC
This sequence comes from Prochlorococcus marinus str. SB, assembly GCF_000760115.1. Lineage (NCBI taxonomy): Bacteria > Bacillati > Cyanobacteriota > Cyanophyceae > Synechococcales > Prochlorococcaceae > Prochlorococcus > Prochlorococcus marinus. The sequence continues at coordinate 375,854 of NZ_JNAS01000002.1, read as the reverse complement.
CATAAGTGCGGTCTTTCAAAAAGAGTTACATTAAAAGATTTGGCTATTGCTTCAGTAGTTAAGTCATCTGGGGTGGGTCCTAAGCCTCCAGTAGTAATTAGAAGATTACTTCTTTTTGATATTTCTTGAATTATTTTTATAATTCGATCACAATTATCACCTATAGTTGATTGCCTAAAGTGATTTAAGCCTAATTGAGATAATTGTTCAGAAATCCATTGAGCATTTGTATTTATAATATTTCCTAAGAGTAGCTCTGTTCCAATAGAGAGAATTTCAACACCTTTGGAGTTAGGACTCATTTAATTGATGCTTCAAGTTTTCCTGCATATAGAGGAAAACGATTACATAAGGTTAATACTCTTTCTTTACATTGACTTTCAATTAGTGAATCGTCTGGGTTAAGTAATCTATCAGCAATAATTTCGCCAACTTCAGCAAAAGCATTCTCATTAAAGCCTCTAGTAGTTAAAGCAGCAGTTCCCAGCCTTAGTCCGCTGGTTACAAAAGGTGATTCAGGGTCAAATGGAACAGTATTTTTATTTGCAGTGATATTCACTTCACTTACAAGCAAGTCAGCAATTTTTCCTGTCATATTGATACTTCTTAAATCGAGTAAAACAATATGGTTATCAGTGCCTCCACTCACGATATTGATACCTCTATTTATTAATGTTGAAGCTAGAACTTTTGCATTTTTTATTACTTGTTGGGAATAATTAACGAAATCTGGCTGCAAGGCTTCTCCAAATGCAACTGCTTTAGCGGCAATTATATGTTCGAGGGGCCCACCCTGAGTTCCAGGGAAAACAGATTTATCAAATTTCTTTCCAAATTCTTCATCTTTACATAAGATAAGTCCCCCTCTAGGCCCTCTTAATGTTTTATGAGTAGTTGTAGTTACTACATCACAATAAGGTATTGGATTTGGGTGAAGTTTACTTGCTACAAGACCGGCAATATGTGCAATATCAGCCATTAAGAAAGCACCAACTTCATCTGCAATATTTCTAAATGATTCAAAATTGATTGTTCTTGGATAAGCAGAATATCCGCATATGATCAATTTTGGTTTTGTTTCAAGTGCTATTTTTCTTATTTCATCAAAATTTAATTCACTAGTCTTTTTATTTACTCCATAGTGAACTGCATTGAACCACTTACCACTCATATTTACTGGAGACCCATGAGTTAGGTGTCCACCATGAGATAAATCCATCCCCATGATTGTGTCGCCTGGTTTAAGTAGACTTAGGAAAACAGCAGCATTTGCCTGTGCTCCACTATGGGGTTGAACATTAGCCCAATTTGCATTAAATAATTTTTTCGCTCTCTGAATAGCTAATTCTTCGATTTCATCAACAAATTCACACCCCCCGTAATATCTTTTTTGAGGTAATCCTTCGGCGTATTTATTTGTAAGGACGGAACCTTGAGCCTGCATAACGGCAATTGATGCGAAATTTTCGCTTGCGATTAACTCGAGATGAGTTTCCTGCCTATTTTTTTCAGAGTTAATAAGATTAGATATTACTGGATCACTTTCTTTAAGATTTTGAAGGATATTCATTGAATTTGATAAGTAATACCCATAATATAGACGATATTTTTTAGAAAAATATAAAAAGAATATTTCAGAATTTTAAACGCGCCTGGAGAGATTCGAACTCCCGACACCCTGATCCGTAGTCAGGTGCTCTAATCCACTGAGCTACAGGCGCATAATTATGTAATATCTCTGTTTCAGGGTCTCTTAGTCAACTAGATTTCGGGTAAAATGTCTATTATTAACATTCTAATTATTAATATGCCTATTAAGTGGTACGGAAATGGTGATTTAGAAGATCCTATCTATAAACATTTTTCTCGAATAGTAAATTTTGTTATTCACTGCATGATATTTACTGCGATTGTAAGTGGCACTTGGCTTTTAAAAGAGATTAAATATGAAATCGGCTACTTTAATAACTTTGCAACTATCTGGTCAATTCTCTTGGCCTCCCATTTACTTTTCGTAATTATAAAAAAACCTAAAGATACTTCAAAACAATCAACTTAAATCAATTTATATTTTATGGACTCTCAGATACGTATAAGTGATCTAGAAAATGTTATTTCCGAAAAGGTTTTTATTAAAATAGAAAAGTGGAATTTGTATCTTGGAGACGCTGGCCTGGCTAGGCACCTTGCTATTGAATGTATCAGCAATAAAGATCAAGGCCCATTGGAGGCCGCAAAATTAAGTTTGAAAGCAATAAATGTAAAAGTAGGTGATGGTGTTAATAGTATTCCACTGATTAAATTAATAACTAACTCACAAATCTTAGAATTAGAGGAGATTTTGGAAAGTTTTTTTAAAAACTAAATCTCTTTTTTTGAAACTTTAAATTTATTTACTTTTAAGCATTTTGTAAGTAAAAAATAAATCACAAAAAAAGTTAGAGTTCCAAATATTAATAATAAAAATTCCGCGAGAATTGAATTGAATTTATTAGTAGTTTGGAGAATAGTAAAACAAAGTGTGCTGTCTATAAATGCTGCTAATGACATGAGGCTAATTTTCCTCAATAATTCCATGTTAGGCAAAATGATATTTTCATTACGCAGATTGAAAGAAAGAAAAATACAAACTATAAAGTTGACTATTACTGAAGATAAAATTATTCCCTCGACTCCGAAATTATAAGGAGAAAGATTTCCAAAATTCTTAATTGGGGCACCAATTAAAAACCAATCAAAAAAAATATTAAATATTATTCCTGCAAATGAAGACTTAAAAGGGAAGTTTGTTTTTTCTATTGAGTAGTAAGTTCTTACTAATAAATCTCTATAAACATAAAAGGGTATGCCAATTGCATAAGCAATTAATATATTCTTTACTTTTAAAGTTGCTGAATAATCAAAAGATCCTCTTTGAAAAACTAATTGTACGATTTGATTATTAAATGTTATGAAAAATCCGGTTAAAAAAATTGCTGTCAAGAAACAGAACTCTATCCCAGATATCAATCTTTTTTGGAGACCTCTTTCATTCTTTTCACTTCTTAATTTAGAGAATTTTGGAAGTAATGGCAGAATTAAGGAGTTAGATAATATGCCTAAAGGAGCTTGTATAAGAAAGTTTCCATAAGCTAGTCCAGATGCTGCGCCTTGAAAAGTTGAAGCGAAAAACATATCTATAAAAACATTAATTTGACTTAGGCCTGATGAGATAGATGCTGGAATAATTAGTTTGAAAATCCTCCTCTCTTCATCTTTAAATAAATTGAAGGTTGACTTTAATCTCAAGAGACCAATTCTATTTATTCCCCAAATTTGAACAACAAACTGAATTAAAGTTCCTGTCAAAGTTGCAAATGCCAGTAATCCCGTGTAAGTCAAGAAATTAGAAGATGTATTTTCTTGTTTGAAAATCCAACTAAATAAAATAAAAAAAATAATAGTTAAGCTAGTTATTGCAGGACTTATACTTGATAAAAAGAATTTTCTTTGGGAATTTAAGGCGCCAAAGCTTAAACCTATGAAGCCGGATAAAGGGATGCAAGGTGTAAGTATTTGTAATTGGGAAGTGGCAATAGATTTAGCTTCGTAACTTAAATTCGGGGCTAATAAATCAATTAATAAACTGGAATTCGAGTAAATGCATATGGCTAAAATTGATAATAATATTAAAAGTTTTATGCTTACTTGAGTTAAAACAGTCCCTCCATTTTTTTTGTTAAGCGGAGTTAAAACTGCAACAACTGCGTTATGCAATGGACCATTAATGCCCCCAATGATTATTATCAAAAAACCAGGAATTATATATGCATAATTAAACGCGTCGTATGTTACACCAACCCCAAAAGCAGCAGCTATTAATATTTGTCTTATACATCCAACTAATTTACTTAGACTAGTACCAAACGAAATTGAAAAAACATTATTTTTTAAAAATGAATGCATTTGGATTCGTTTAAATTGTTCAATAAGTTTAAGTTTCAATTATATTTGATTTCTAACTAACGACATATTTATGAATGATCGGATAATTGATTTTGATCCATTAATTGAAGGAGTTTTAATTAAGAGGTATAAAAGGTTTCTTGCAGATATTAAATTAGAGAGTGGAAAGGTAGTAACTGCTCATTGCGCTAACACTGGCCCAATGAAGGGACTTTTGAGTGAGGGAGCAAAAGTAAGAATAAGTGTTTCTACTTCTCCAAAAAGAAAATTACCTTTTACTTGGGAACAGATATGTGCTTTAAATGCAAAAAATGAGGAAGTCTGGGTAGGTATTAATACTCTATTTGCAAACAATTTAATCAAAAAAGTTATTGAGAAAAATCTGCTTATAGAAATATTAGGTGAAATAGAGACAATTAAATCTGAAGTACCTTATGGAAAAGATAAAAAAAGCAGAATTGACTTTTTTTTAACCCCAAAATCTTCAAATCCTGATAAACGTAACATTTACATAGAGGTTAAAAATACGACTTGGATTAAAGAAAATGTAGCTCTATTCCCAGATACAGTAACGAAAAGAGGTCAAAAACACCTCATGGAATTAAAAGAACTGATTCCTGAAAGTAAAAGTATTTTAGTGCCTTGTATTACGAGAAAAGACGCTTGTTTTTTTGCCCCTGGAGATGATGCGGATCCCTTATACGGCAGTCTTTTTAGAGAATCTTTAATTGCAGGAATGATAACTATTCCATGTTCCTTTGAATTTCATAAAGACCACGTATCATGGAAAGGAATTAAACCTTTGAAATAAAAAAAATCTTGATATTTTGAAACTCTTTAAAAAAAAATTTTTTAATTTAACAGATATAGTTTTGGGACGCAACTATAAAATTGGTAACAACAACTACTAGACACTAATAAGTTTTTTGAGCAAAATTGAATATGAAAGGAAACAGCACAAACTGTTTTTTTGCAGATCTAATTTTTTTTTATGACCACTGCTTTGCAAACGCCTCAAAGGCGCTCTAGGTCCAAATTACAAGATGCAAGTCTTGTTAATGGACCTATGCTCCTTTTGAGGAGTATTCGAGGATTTAGTTCAAACCGCTCTATGTTGTGGCTTGCAACTGTCCCTGTAGCTTTGTTTGGTTTAGGTATTTTTAATCTTTCTGCTCATGCAGGCGATCTACCTGAGTTGAATGCAGCTTTTCTTGCCAATAATTTATGGCTATTGGTCGCTACTATTCTAGTGATCTTCATGAACGCCGGCTTCGCTATGGTAGAAGCAGGTATGTGCCGTTCTAAGAACGCCGTCAACATTCTTGCTAAAAACCTTTTCGTATTCGCTCTAGCTGTGACCTCTTATTGGTTTATCGGCTATTCACTAATGTACGGAGACAGCGTTGCTGGAGGATGGCTATATTTTATGGGCCTATTTTTTGATCCAACAGTCACAGCAGAAACAGTTGCTGATGCTGGATTAGTCCCTACTGTTGATTTCTTGTTCCAGTCTGCATTCGCAGGTACTGCGGCAACTATCGTATCCGGTCTTGTTGCTGAAAGAGTTAAATTTGGAGAATTTGTTGTTTTTGCTGTTGTATTAACTGCATTTATATATCCAATTGCTGGTAGCTGGAAATGGAATGGAGGTTGGCTTGATTCTTTAGGGTTTGTAGACTTTGCTGGTTCTTCAATTGTTCACTCAGTTGGAGCATGGGCAGGTCTTGTAGGAGCTATGCTTCTTGGACCAAGAATTGGCAAATACTCTGACGGGAAGCCACAGGCTATGCCTGGACACAATATGGCTATAGCTACTCTAGGTGCATTAGTTCTATGGATAGGTTGGTACGGTTTTAACCCCGGTTCTCAACTTGCTATGGATCAATGGGTTCCATATGTTGCTGTAACAACTACTTTAGCAGCAGCAGCTGGCGCTATCGGTGCAACTATTGTTTCAACATTAACTTCTGGTAAGCCTGATCTTACAATGATAATTAACGGAATCCTTGCAGGTTTGGTTAGTATCACTGCTGGTTGTGGTGATATGACACTCGCTGGAGCCTGGTTCGCAGGACTAGTTGGTGGAATAATCGTTGTATTTTCTGTTGCAGCACTTGATGCCGCTGAGATCGATGATCCTGTAGGTGCATTCTCCGTTCACGGAGTTTGTGGTGTATGGGGTACTGTAGTTATCGGTCTTTGGGGAACAGCAGTACAAGGCGATGGAGCAGGTATGGGGTTGTTCAATGGTGGAGGTATTACCCTTCTTCTAGTTCAAGCTCTTGGTGCAGCAGCCTATGCTATTTGGACACTAGTTACTTGCTGGATTGCTTGGTCTGTAATTGGAGGATTATTCGGAGGAATCCGAGTATCTGAAGAGGAAGAGACTCAAGGTTTAGATATAGGAGAGCATGGAATGGAAGCATATCCAGACTTTGCATCTGCTAAATAATCTTACTAAAAATTGATTTAAGAAACCTGACTTATGTCAGGTTTCTTTTTTTTTACGAAAAATTATTTAAAACGTTGTAATATAAAAAGATGGATACTCAAGCTTTTAGAAGATCCCTTCATCATTCTGATAGATACAATAGAAGGGGTTTCGATTCTCCAACAAAAAGAGCTCAAGCGTTAGAAGAAGCTTACCAAAGTGATTTAATAAGTTCTATAAGGGATAATGGTTTTACTTACACTAAAGGCAGACTAAATATTAAGTTAGCCCAAGCCTTCGGTTTCTGTTGGGGAGTCGAAAGAGCTGTTGCCATGGCTTATGAAACTAGGAGACATTACCCAAATGAGAATATTTGGATAACAAACGAAATAATTCATAATCCCTCTGTGAATGATCATTTAAGAAAAATGAATGTAAAATTCATCTCAGCTAAAAATGGAATTAAAGATTTTTCTTTAGTTTCTAATGGGGATGTTGTTATACTTCCAGCTTTCGGAGCTACTGTTCAAGAAATGAAACTCTTGCATGAGAAAGGTTGTCATATAATTGATACAACTTGTCCATGGGTTTCTAAGGTTTGGCATACAGTTGAAAAACATAAAAAACATGTTTTCACATCTATTATTCACGGAAAATTTAAACATGAAGAGACTCTCGCTACAAGTTCATTCGCAGGTAAGTATTTAGTTGTACTTGATCTAGAAGAAGCGAACTACGTTTCTGAATATATTCTGGGAAGAGGTAATAGAAATGAATTTATGAACAAATTTGCTAAAGCTTTTTCTAATGGATTTGATCCTGATAAAGATTTAGATAGAGTAGGAGTTGCAAATCAGACAACTATGCTAAAAAGCGAGACTGAGGAAATTGGCAAGGTTTTTGAAAGGACGATGTTAAAGAAATTTGGACCAGAAAACTTAAATAGTCACTTTTTAGCTTTTAATACTATTTGCGATGCAACAGAAGAAAGGCAAGATGCAATGTTCTCTTTGGTTGATGAAGACCTTGATATTTTAGTAGTTATTGGAGGCTTTAATTCTTCTAATACCACTCATCTACAAGAAATAGCAATTAATAAAAATATATCTTCTTTTCACATTGATACGCCAGAGAGGATTTCAGTTAAAGAAAACTCAATATTTCATAAACCACTAGGATCAGAATTAGAACTTAAAAAAAATTTTCTACCTCATGGGGAAATTAATGTTGGGATTACCTCAGGTGCATCCACTCCTGATAAGGTTGTTGCAGATGTTATTGAAAAGTTAATTGAAATTGCTTCCTGAATTTGTTATTCATTTATAAATTTGCTTAGTTTTCTAAATTTATTAGTCAGATAATTCCAAAAGATCTACTTTATTAACTAGAATAATGAAAAAATATTGAAGTATGGAAGACAAAGCACAAACTAATCAGGTTCAAACTGCAAGTATGAATAGAACTAAGGCTCCTCAAAAAGTTGAAGTCGTAGTTGCCAATTCATCTTCAGGGTCAGAAGTAAATATCCTTGGAGAACTATCGATTTTTGTTTTAAGAATAGGTTTTTGTGCTTTGATGATTCATCATGGCCTAGAAAAACTTCAGGATCCGCAGGGTTTTGCTGAGTTTGTAGTTGGAAAGTATTTCCCATTTTTGCCTGGTGATCCTGTTATTTGGACTTTTGGAGCGGCAATTACTCAACTGGTATGCCCGATAGGATTGGCTTTAGGGATCTTTGCGAGGCTTTCTTCTCTTGGTCTATTCTCCACAATGGCATTTGCAGTTTATTTTCATCTCCTTGATACTGGACTAGAAGGTTTTCCTCTGGCTGTGGTTGAAAGTCATAATTATGCTTTCGAATTATCTTTTATATACGGGGCTATTTCCCTCTACTTTCTATGTGCAGGCCCAGGCAGGCTATCTTTATTCAGAAAAACTAACAAGATTACATATTATCCAAAATCAACATAATTCAATGTAAAAAGTGCCTTTTTTGGGTAAATACCATTGAAATTCCTTTTAAATTACACATATCAATACTTTCTTGGTCTCTTAGACTTCCTCCAGGTTGAATAATAGCTTTTATTCCATATTTATTTGCAAGTTCTACAGTATCTGCAAATGGGAAAAACCCATCGCTAGCCAAGACAGCATCAGAACATAATTTTCCAGCTGCTTCTAATGCGATTTTTGCTGCTCCAACTCTATTCATTTGTCCAGCTCCAATTCCAATAGTTTTTTGGTCTTTTGCAATAACAATGGCATTAGATTTCACGTGTTTACAAATTTTCCATGCAAAATTTAGATCTAAGTTAGTTTGATTACTAGGATTTTTATAAGTTACTGAAATCCAATTTTCAGTTTTTTCTTCACTATCATCAGTATCTTGAACTAGTAATCCTCCCATTATTGATTTAGTAGAATTTTGATTCTTTTTTGGAAGTTGATCTTTTGAAAACTTTAAAATTCTTAAATTCTTTTTAGCTTTTAAAATTTCTAAAGCTTCCTTATCAAAAGATGGAGCGACGACACACTCTAAGAAAATATCTTTGAGGTGAATTGCGGTCTCACTATCAACATTTGAATTAAAAGCAACTATTCCTCCAAATGCACTAACTGAGTCGCATTCCAAAGCATTCAAAAATGCTTTGGAAGCTGAATTACTTATAGAGGCACCACAAGGATTATTGTGTTTTAAAATAACAGAGGCAAAGATGTTGTTTGTAAGTTCATTTTTTTCTGTGTAGCCAAATTCTAAAACTGTTGAAAGTGCCGACTCTAGATCTAATAGATTGTTATAACTTAAGTCTTTTCCTTGTAATTGTTCTGCTGAGTTCCATCCAATGTTACTTAAGCCATACCAGAAAGCTTTTTGATGTGGATTCTCCCCATATCTTAAGGTTCTGATTAGTGGATAAGATTCAATATATTTGGAAGATTGTAAATCTCTTTCTTTTCTTATCCAATTAGAAATTGCAGTATCATAGTCTGCTGTATGTTGAAAAGCTTCAAGGGCTAATTTTGCTTTATATGAGTCTTTCAATTCACCTTTTTTACTTTCTTCAAGAAAATTTTGATACTGACTAGGATCTACTAAAACGGAGACATCTTTATGATTTTTAGCAGCAGAACGAATCATAGATGGCCCTCCTATATCGATATTTTCAATAGCATCTTCCCATTTAGCTCCCTGATCTATAGTTTTTTTAAAAGGATATAAATTTACAACTACTAAGTCTATTAATTCAAGATTGTTAGCTTCTATATCTTTTTTATGTTCCTCATCAGTTCTTTTAGCTAATATTCCCCCGTGTATTTTTGGATGTAAAGTTTTAACTCTTCCCCCAAGAATTTCTGGAGAATTAGTAAAATCAGCAACTTTAATAACTGGAATTTTAGCCTCTATAAGATGTTTGGCAGTGCCTCCGCTTGATAAAATTTTATAATTAAATTGCTCTACCAATTCCTTACAAAATGGGATTATATTTTTTTTATCAGAGACACTTACTAAAGCTAATGGAGACATTATGGGAAAGTTTACTTACTTAAGAATATAAACATGAAATATGCTATCAATCATGAATTTGTCTCGATTAGCTCTCAAACTGCAACTCATAGAATTATTTTGATGCATGGTTGGGGAGCTGATTCAGATGACCTTTTAACATTTGGAAAGGAGATGACTGAAAAAATAAATCTTGATTTTGAGGTAATTTCTTTGAGGGCTCCTGGATTACACCCAAGCGGTCAGGGAAGACAGTGGTATGGATTATATCCACATGATTGGAATGGAGCTGAGGTTGAAGTAAATAAACTTTTAGTTACATTAAAAAATTTTGATACTGATAAGATTCCACTAAGAAAAACAATTTTGTTGGGGTTCTCTCAGGGGGCGGCGATGGCAATTGATGCGGGATTTAAGTTAAATTTTGGATTAATTGTTGCTTGTAGTGGTTATCCTCACCCTAACTGGTCCCCAGGAGAAAAATTCTCGCCATTAATCATTAGTCATGGTTTATTTGATGACGTTGTGCCTATAGATGCCTCTAGGACTATTTATGAAAAGGTAAAAAGTAAGTCTTCTAAATTTTGTGAATTATTAGAATTTGATGGATTTCATCAAATTGATTCAAATTTAATTAATTTTATAAGTTCAAATATATGTAATATTTTTTAAACAAAAGCGTATTCATATTCTTCAATCTCTTCCCAATCATCTGCAGTCAATTCTAGACCCTCAAATATTTTTTCTTCACCAATTCCTTCAACTACAACTTTTAGTGATGGAAATAGAAAATGATTTTCTTCAGCATATTGGGCGCTAAATAATCCTTTTTCACCCCAAAAAAATCTATCGGTGGTGTGTTCATTTCTTCTTACATTAAAAACTGAAGGCGCAGAGAGACCATTTTCAGCTATGAATCTTCTTGCTGCTGTAACTGGTTTATGTTTGCCGGTTTCGATATGATAGATAGGTACATGTGCCATTACTCTTTGGCCAGCCAATCTTCTCCTGCTGATTCTTTTTCTTTTTTTTGACATTGATTGGTACTCCTGAAATTATTAATCAGATTAGTCTTATTTATTTTTACTAATCTTATATATGTGATTTTAAATTCACTTCAAATTACATAGAGGACCCATCAACCCCTGATGTAGCTTAAAATATGATTAAATATTCATATTTAAGGCTGGCTAAAGTCAGACCTCTTTATATATCTTAATACTTTTTTCATATTTTACAAGCCCTTTTTCAAGTTTTTTTTAAAAAAATTTCTCAATATTTCATTAATCATGAATCTTTCAAAAAAATTTGAAGAATTAATTTTAAAACAGCTAGAGAGTTTTGGTTGCTCAATGGGCGTGACTAATTTAGTTATGTATCTTGCTTCAGCTAAGCAAGGAACTAAAGCATCTTTTGAAATGATTGGTCAATGGCCGCAAATTGATCGGCTACTTACTTCAATAGAAGATGATCCTTCACTAAAGGTTTCATCGCCTAATAGAAGATGGTACCCGCTACAAGAAAACGATATTCTACTTGGTGTACTTCGGGTAGAAACTGATTTGAAAGGGGGGAATTGGCCAGTATCTCTCGACTCTAGATTAAAAGCTCTATCAATATCTTTAGCTAAATGTGTCTCAATCGAATTAGAACGTCAAAATAAAAATGAAGAAGTCAATTATTTAAAAAATCAGGTCAATGTCATAATTCATCAATTAAGGAATCCATTAGCTGCTATTAGAACATACGCAAAATTATTAATAAAAAGACTTGGTTCAGATGATGATTCTATTGAAATAGTCGAACGCATGATAATAGAGCAAAAACAAATTAATCAATATATGGATTCTTTTGCTCAATTAAATTCACCTATTCAACTTCCTCTGGAAATTGGAGAGGAAAGATTATTATTACCACCAAATTTAGATAATAAAAAGGTAATAACTGTTCAGAGTTTATTAAGGCCAATATTAGAAAGGGGTAAAGCTAATGCGGACTTAGAGAATAGAGATTGGACTGAACCTTCTCTTTGGCCAGATTGGACTATTTCGCCATTAAAGGCAAAATATGCTGTAATTGCTGAAATTGTGGCAAATCTATTAGAAAATGCGTTTAAATATGCCCAAAAAGATGCTGAAATTGGGCTCGCAATTACGAGTAATGGACTTTGTATATTTGATGATGGTAAAAAAATAACCAAAAATGAAAACGAGAAAATTTTTGAAAAAGGTTTTAGAGGATCTGCTGCGAAAAAGAAGGACGGCACTGGCGTGGGACTTTTCTTAGCGAGGAAATTAGCAAAACAAATTGGAGGAGATTTGAGATTGCTGGAAAATAACTCGGTAGTTAATACTGAGAAATCAAAAAGTCTTAAGAAGAAAAATATTTTTTATTTAGAACTACCTATAAAAGAATTGCATGCATAAATAACATTGCAGTTTCAACTAAAACAACACTTGCACCGCAGGCATCTCCGTTAAAGCCTCCAATTTTATTACCCAGTATGTTTGGGATACAATAACTTAGAAAAATACCAATCAAAATAAGAATTAAAAATTTAATTAATATTGCTTGGGATGTAATTGAAACAAATTGGTATGCAATGAAAATCAAAAGAAAAATAATGGAGATCAAAGATTCTTTTTTAAATCCATTCCAAAACTTTTTGTGACTAACAGATTTTTTCTTATAACTCATATATTTAAACTTTTCTATAAAAAATAAATTTGAAAATCTTCCCCAAAATAAGCATATAGGTAAAACAAAAATTACTAGGTTTTGAATTTTCAGTATGCAAGCAATTTGAATTAAAGTTATAAAAACTAAAGCTTGAACGCCAAAGGAACCAACTTTACTGTCTTTCATGGCTTTTAAACGTTTCTTTTTACCCGCAAAAATACCATCGAAAGTATCCATTAAACCATCAATATGTAGACCACCAGTAATTAAATATCCTGAAGCCAAACAAATTAATGCAGATGCATAAATTGACCAAGAGTTTGTTGTTAAAAAAAGAAAAATATAACTCTGTATTGTTCCAATCAAAAAACCTAAAGGCGGGGCAAATTGTGCAATATTTTTAAATTCGGGATTAATTAAAGGTATCTTTGGAAATGTTGTATAGAAAATCCAAGATCCTGCCAAATTTTTTATTAAATATTTTTTGATGAGATAAAAATAGATTCAATATTAAATAATAGGGTAAATTAATGAAAAAGGATCAAAAAATTTTATAAATTATCGTGTTTGAATTTGAAATTACATCGAATTGCAGTAATACAGCGGCAAGAACTGGTATATTTCATACACCAAATGGTCAGGTAAACACACCAAAATTTATGCCTGTGGGTACTTTGGCAACGGTTAAAGGAATTTCATCTAAGCAGTTAACCTCTACAGGATCAGAAATGATTCTTTCAAATACCTTTCATCTTCATTTACAACCTGGAGAAAAACTAGTTAAAGAATCTGGCGGAATACATAAGTTCATGAATTGGCCGAAGCCTATTCTTACTGATTCAGGAGGATATCAAGTTTTTAGTTTGGCCAAATTAAATAATATTTCTGATAAAGGCGTGGAATTTAAAAATCCAAGAGATGGTAGTCATGTTTTTTTATCACCTGAAAAAGTAATACAGATTCAAATGGATCTTGGATCGGATGTTGCGATGGCTTTTGATCATTGTCCTCCGCATACAGCTAACGAAAATGATATTGAGGACTCTTTACAAAGAACTCATTCATGGTTGCAAAAATGTGTTGAGACTCATCAGAAATCCAATCAAGCATTATTCGGTATAGTTCAAGGTGGAAAGTATCCTAGATTGAGAGAATACAGTGCAAAATATACAAGTTCTTTTGATCTTCCTGGAATAGCAGTGGGAGGTGTAAGTGTTGGCGAGGCAGTCGAAGAAATACATAGTGTAATTAATTACGTCCCGAAATTCTTACCAATAAATAAACCAAGATACTTAATGGGAATTGGCTCCTTAAAAGAAATTTCTCTAGCTGTTGCTAATGGATTCGATATATTTGACTGTGTTTTGCCTACAAGACTAGGGAGACATGGGACTGCATTTTTTAATGATGAAAGATTGAATTTGCGAAATGCTCGATTTAAAAATGACTTTTCTCCGATTGACAAAACTTGTAAATGCGAAACCTGTAAATCCTATTCTCGAGCATATTTGCATCATCTAATTAGAAATGACGAAATATTAGGCCTGACTCTAACAAGTTTGCATAATATTGCTCACTTAATAAGATTTACCAATGCAATTTCTACTGCAATTAGAGATAATTGTTTTACAAATGATTTCGCTCCTTGGAAAACATCCTCTATTGCTCACCATACGTGGTAACGTCTTATCATAATTAATTAAATTATTAAAAAGGTGCTCATTCTATTTAATACATTCGCTGAATTGCCTGAGGCTTATAAGGCCTTTGCTCCAACCGTTGATGTTCTTCCACTGATTCCTTTATTTTTCTTTTTATTAGTGTTTGTTTGGCAAGCTGCTGTTGGATTTAAATAAAATTCTTTTAGTTTAGATTGTTAGTATTAGACTGGATTTTCAAGTAAAATCGCATCTCCTGAATTTTCTACTGCATTCTCTATAAAATCAGCAATTTTTAATGCTCTTGAGGCTTGCTCACCATCCACCTCAGGTATTTCTTTGCCCTGAACGCACTTAAGAAAATGCTCCAATTCCGCATAAAGAGGCTCAATGGAGGTTGTGCTAACTTCTTCAACATATCCGTCATTTCTATAAACTAATTCTCCATGTTCTGCAGTGTATGATTCATGAGACTTTCTATGGATTTGAAGAGAGTGATTTAAAAAATCAGTTTCTACTAGTCCATTTTGGCAGTGAGCACTTAAACTCCTAATTTTTTTGTGACTCATTTTACTGGCAGTCAAACTTGCAATAACTTTATTTTTAAAAACCAAAGTAGCATTGACATAATCTATTAATCCTTCACTATTTCTGCCTCCAACTGCCGCTAATTTTTGTATTTTGGAGTTGACGAGTTCTAAAATTAGATCAATGTCATGGATCATTAAATCCATTACTACAGATACATCATTTGCTCTATCCGCATGAGGACTATGTCTTCTTGCTTCTAAAACAACAATTTCTTCATTATGAACTATTTTATTTAATTCTCTAAAAGCAGGATTAAATCTTTCAATATGCCCAACTTGTAATAGACAGTTACTTGCATTAGCAGCCTCTATTAAAGATTTTGCTTCTAACTCATTAGCTGCAATTGGTTTTTCAATGAGAACGTTAGTACCTCCATTAAGACAATCTAGTCCTACTTTTTGATGAAGTAGTGTTGGGACAGCGATACAGATAGCATCAACTTTTGGAATTAAGTCTTTATAGTCTTTGAACCATTCACATTGAAATTGGTCAATAGCTAATTTGCCTCTCTCTTCATTTGGATCTGCAACGCCAATGAGATTTGCATCTTTGAGCAAACTTAGTACTCGGGCATGATGCCAACCCATATTCCCTATACCTATGACTCCAACCTTTACTGGTGATGAGGTTGGCTGCATAATTTCAAATCCATATATTAATTATCATTATCCTCTATAGGAAGCCACATTTAGCTTTTGGGAAGAATAATTTTAACACGATCAATTTTTGGTCCTGACATAGAAATAACTTCAAATTTAATGTTACTAAAATCTAAAACATCGCCAATCTTTGGAACCATTTGAAATTTTTCTAGCAGAAATCCAGCAAGGGTATGATAGTCTGCACCTTCTGGAATAGAACATCCTAACTTTTTATTGATATCTATGATTTCTGATTTTCCAGCTATTGACCATTTTTTAGAGAAATTATCTAACATTCTCATATCTGAATAAATTCTATTATTGAGCATTTCCTCTCCAACTATTTCGCCATTTAGATCAGCTGCAGTTATAAGTCCCTCTGTCCCACCGTGTTCATCAACTACTAGTAAGAACGGATTGTAGTCTCTTACTATTGGAAATATTTCTGCTAGTGAACATGTTTCTATTATTTTTGTTACTGGTAAAAGGAATGGCTCTAGTAATGTATCGGCTTCCATTTCACCTTTTGATATTGGCTTAGCTAGATAACGCAAATCTATAACACCTAATACATCATCTAAAGACTCATCAATCACAAAGAAGCGAGCATGGCGAGTTTTATCGACTTGTTTCATAAGTTCTGAAAAGGTTATATTTTTTGGCAAAGTTACCATTTCAGATCTTGGAATCATCACTTCTTTAACCTGTGTATCTTTTAAAGCAAAAACTCCTTCAAGAATATTCTTCTCATCAGGTTTTAAACCTGTTACGTTATCTGTTTCTATAAGAGTTTCTAATTCTCCAGCAGATAAACCCGAGTTTAAAGAATCCCATTTGTTATTTAAATTGAACAAGCCTAAACAGGCACTAGCAAAGAATTCTATTGTTTTCACTATAGGATTCATGGCTTTTCTTACGGCGTCAAATATTGTGGTTAACCTTAGTGCAGCAGATTCTGGATTGTTAATTACTAAAGCTTTTGGGATTAGTCCAGAAACAAGAGTAACAACTAAAACAACAAATAAAAATAATAGAAGATCATAAAATCTATTTGATAAAATATTGCTTTTCCAATAATCATTAGCCAGGTTATTGCTGAGCCATCCAATTGCAATTAATGAAATTGTTACTCCAAATTGAGAAGCAATTAGTGAAGATCTAAAGCGTTTTTGAATTTTTAAAATTGAAAATGCTCCTTTCTTTTTTTCTTCTATTAACCTTAAAACCTTACTTGGCCTTATTAATAAAAAAGAGAGTTCACTCGCTGCGAAAAAAGCTGGTAAGAATAAAAGAAATAAAAGTAGAGTTATTTTCATTCAATGACAAATGAATAATGGGGGTGGCGAGGATCGAACTCGCCTTAGCCAAATTATGAGTTTGGTGCATTCACCAGATTGCTACACCCCCAAGGGAATTTATGTAATTTTAATTACATTGAATTTCAATATACAATATAAAAATAATATTTCAAAAAACACCTCATTAGGAAGTTTTTGTGAGATTTCTTTTTTTTCTTCTAATCTTTAAATATAAATTTAACTTTTACTAATGGGCAAATTTTCGGCTAAGTATGATTTAAATAAAGCAAAATTGTTAAAACAGTTAATTGAAAAATCTTACAAGAAAGGAAACTTCACTTTATCTTCAGGAAAAAAAAGCAGTCATTACTTGAATTGTAAACCAGTTTCATTAAATGGCGCAGGCTTAAACTTAATAAGTGATTTATTTTTAGAGTTAAAGGACTCAAGGTCAAAAGCTGTAGCAGGATTGACATTAGGCGCAGACCCTATAGTAAGTGGATTAATTGTTAAAGCAGCTTTGCATGGCCAAGACCTTGATGGTTTAATAATTCGGAAAGAAATCAAAAAATACGGTACCAAAGCTGGAATAGAGGGCCCTACATTAGAAGAAGGAACTTTGGTAACTGTCTTAGAGGATGTCGTTACAACTGCTGGTTCAGTTATAAAAGCTATAAAAAAGTTGCGCGAAAATAATTATGTTGTTGAGGAGGTTTTGTCTATTGTTGATAGGCAAGAAGGGGGATTAGAAGCCCTTGAAGATGAAAATGTTAAATTAAAGAGTCTTTTTACAATAAAAGACTTTTTATAATTATTTAAAAAATGCAAGAAAAAAAAAAGTTTTGGCTTGAAAAATTTGACTGTTTTTCTGTTTCCGGAAAAGATGCCAGAAAATTTTTGAATGGAATTACCACTGGTAATATTCTTAATTCAGAAAATAAAATTATCAAAACTTGTTGGTTAACTCCAAATGGAGTTCTAAGGTCATTAATTGAAATTATTTTTTTAGAAAGAAGCTTAGAAGTAATCATCTTGGCGGGTAATACTAATGAAATAATTGATTACTTTAATCAAATTATTTTCCCAGCGGACGATGTACTTCTTAGTAAACCTTTCTGGATAAATAGAATTCAGGAAATTGATGAATCTAATTCATGGAGAACTTATCAGCCAATTTTCTTCAAAACAGAAGATGAAGAATTTGAAATATATAAAAATAAACTAAATTTACTAAATCCCAATGATTTAAAACTTTGGAAGATTAATCAGGCAATACCCTCATTAGAAATGGAAATAAACGGAAAAAATAATCCTCTTGAGCTTGGATTCCAAGATCTTATAGATTTTAATAAAGGTTGTTATTTAGGACAAGAAACAATGTCAAAAATAAAAAATGTTTCTTCTTTAAAACAGGAAATAAGAATTTGGAAATCAATTGGATCTAATTTGAATTTAGATTTAGAAGATAAAAATTTATATTTAAATTCTGCCAAGGATATTTCTGTAGGCAAAATCACTAGTTTTTTTAAATCAGATTGTGCAATAAAAGGTTTAGCTATGATAAAAAGAAAATATTTAGAGGAAGAAAGTTATTTTTTTTCAGAAATTTTTGGAAAAATTATTATAAATAAATCTGTAGGATCAATTTTTCTTTAATCGATTTTTGATTAAATATTCTGCAATTTGTAGAGTAGCAAAACAATCATCTTTGTTATATTGGATAATTTTCTTTAAAAATATTTGGTTTTCTGTAATTTGATATTGAATCCACCAATAAAGTGCTTTCGAGCCACTTACATTTTTCTGCGCCCATTCAAATCCAAGCCAATTAGAAACAGTTTTTAAGCCATAGTTTTTTAGTGGTAATATACAAGACTTTCTTATTAAGGTATGTAAATCAATAAATCTCGAGGAAAGTGAATCAATTTCTTCAAAACTAAAATTTAGTTCTTTAGCAATATTAATTATTGATATTTTTTCAGTTTCTCCGTAATGCAAAACTGGCCATTCCTTGCGTGAAAAAAGTATTTCAATAATTTGCCCGTAAGATTCTCCTTTATTATTTTTAAGATTTAAGATTGGTTCATAAATAAGATTTTCTTTTTTAATAGACAAATTATCTACTTTTAAAAATCCATATAAAAAATCATGCTTTTCATCTGGATTTGACTCAATATCAAATATATAAAATCCCGAACATATTTTCTCTAATAGATCTTCCGTATTATTTTTATTAGAAATGAAATATGGTTCTCCTGAAATATATGCTTGTGCTTGCTTTACAAATATGGATGCTTTTTCATACTTCTGATCTTTAAATTTAGATAATTTCTCTCCAAGTTGTTTTTCGCTATACGAAGCTAATATTTGGGTATTAGTTATTCCGTTTGCTTTGAGTAACGAGGCCGTTTTGGACCCTATTCCATCTATATCTGTTAGATATCCTTTTTCTTTTGCTTCTTTGTCACAAAATTTTTGCCAGGAACAAATAGTACATTTTTTTCTATCTTGAGTTATTTCTGGTATGGATCCCTCCAAGCATTCATTCAAATTTAATAAAACATCTAAAACTTTTTTTCTTAATTTTTTATTTAAATAAATTTCTTCAACTTTAACTTTTTTATAAAAAGTTGAAATTACTAATCCTTTCTCAATTTTAGATTCTTGAAAAGATTCCAAAAGCATAGAACAAAAAGCTAAGTCAAATAAATGTTCTTTAGTTGTTTTGTGGCCTAACTTATAAACAGCAGGTAAATATTTATATTGTCCCCATTTACTCTTACCTTTAGTCTTTAAAAGAAATTGTGGAAGTATCTCTGCGTTAATATTTTGGAAAAGATTCCCTTTGATTTTTAATCCAATTACCCCTTGATAACCATTTTCACAGGCTTTTAATCCTGTATATATTTCACCATTACAAAATTCAAAGAAAATTTGGAACTGATTAATTTTATCTATAGCTTTATGGGGAGACCAAACTTCATAAGATTTTTTACCCTTAAAATCTAGCCATGCCTTTCTTTTGCATCTTGTAAAACTTTTTAAATGAAGAGAATTCAAATTATTTTTTAAGGGAGGTTTTAAAATTTACTCATATAAATTAGTATAGATAATTAAAAGAAATCAAGGAAATTTGAGAGCTGATCAATTAGATAAGATAAAATTTGGAACTGATGGTTGGAGAGGAATTATTGGTTTTGACTTTAACCTGTCAAATCTTTCAAGAGTTGTCGTCGCTGCATGTCAGGAGTTGAATTATCAATACTATAAAGAAGTTAATTCAAAGAAAATTATTATTGGATATGATCGTAGATTTATGGCTTGTGAATTCGCCAAGCAAATAGTGCCTTTTGTCAGAGGATGTGGTTTCGAACCGATCTTATCTGATAGCTTTGTTACAACACCCTCTTGTAGTTTCTTTGCCAAAGAAGTCGGTTGTCTTGGAGCGTTAGTAATTACAGCAAGTCATAATCCATATAATTGGCTAGGTCTGAAAATAAAGAGCTTTAATGGATGTTCTGTTGACGAATCTTTTACAAGTGAAGTTGAAAAAAGATTAATGCTTGGAAATTCAATTGAAAAAATAGATGGTATTAATCAATTAGTAGATATTAAGAAATTTCACTTAGATAGAATTAAATCCCTTTTTGATATTGATTATATTTCCAAGAGATTAAAAAAAATGAAATTGAGAATTTTTGTAGATTCTATGCATGGTTCAGCTGCAAATTGTATGGCTGAGATTTTTGCTTCTAATGATTTAGAAGTTATTTCAGAAATCAGGAAAGATGCTGATCCTTTTTTTGGAGGAAAACCTCCTGAACCTCTTTTGAATTATGCAGATGATCTAAAACAAACACTAGTGAAAAATTCAACAAATGAAGTGAAAACTTTAGGAATTATATTTGATGGTGATGGTGATAGAATTGCGGCAATTGATGAAAAAGGAAGATACTCTAGTACTCAAGATTTACTCCCATACTTTATTAGCTATTTAGGCGAAATTAAAAATAATTCTTATCCAGTTTTAAAGACTGTTAGTGGTTCAGATATTATTAAAAATATATCAGAGAGTCAAAATAGAGATGTTTTTGAACTTCCAGTTGGCTTTAAATATATTGCTGAAAAAATGATTAAAGAAAAAATATTTATTGGAGGAGAGGAATCTGGGGGAGTTGGTTTTGGTGACTTTATGCCTGAAAGAGATGCTCTATATGCAGCGATGGTTTTATTAAATGGAATTGCTGAAAAATCTCAATATTTATGTGAAACCTTAGATGAAATTCAAGAAGATTTTGGGCCAAGTTTTTATAAAAGAATTGATATTAAATTTCCAAATCAGTCAGAAAAAAATAATGTAAAAGAATTTATCCTAGATAATATTCCTGAGAATGTTAATAATCACAAGTTAAAAAGTATCTCAAAAATCGATGGAATAAAGTTGAGAATTGATAATAATTTTTGGCTTCTTTTTAGGTTTTCAGGAACGGAACCTCTTTTAAGGTTATATTGTGAAGCACCAAAAGAATCTTATCTAATTGAGGTATTAGAGTGGGGTCAAGAATTTATAAATTTGGCAGGAAAATAATGATGAAAAATTTATATTTAGCGAGTAAGAATAAAGGTAAAATTGAAGAATATAAGAAATTGCTTGCTGGAGTTAATTGTAAATTGTTACTCCAGCCAGAATCATTAGAAGTTGAAGAGGATGGACTGACATTTAGAGATAATGCAATTAAAAAAGCGAGTGAAGTTTCGAGAAAAACGAATAATTTTTCAATAGCAGATGATTCAGGAATTTGTATTGAAGCACTAGGTGGTAAGCCTGGCATTTACTCATCTAGATATGCAGAAAATGATCAGAAGAGAATTGAACGAGTTTTAAGAGAACTTGATGGTGTTCAAAATAGAAGTGCTTTCTTTATTGCTAATATTTGTGTTTGTTCCCCAAATGGTGAAGTGATTATTGAATCTGAGGCCAAATGTCATGGCAATATAATTTTGAACCCCAGAGGAAAAAGTGGTTTTGGGTATGACCCAATTTTTGAGGAGAGTTCTACCAGATTAACTTTCGCAGAAATGAATAATGATATTAAAGACTCTTGTAGTCATAGAGGTAAAGCATTAAAAAAAATTATTCCAGATTTAATTGAAATTTTTTCATAAATTCAATTAACCCAAGATCCATGAAGGCCATGAGGGATTGAAATGGGTAATTCATAAACAGCTAATTCTTTTAAGTCTTTTGCGTCTAATATCACTAAATCGCTTCCTCTTCTTTCTCCATTCCATATAAGTATAAATAAAAATCCCTCATCTTCTGTTGAAGAGTTTTCTGATGGAACCATAATTGGTTCACTAACAAATCCACTTGGCCCTGCTGACCAAGAAATCTCTTCCTTAGAAGTTAAATTTATTTTTTTTATCGCTTGAAGTGGAGCGTTCCCGAGCTTTTGAGATGTGCTTGCCATCCAACTAAAAGTTGCTTTTAATCCTAAGTTTTTAGGATTAACAACAGCAAATTCGCAACATTGTTCACTGAAAGTTTCAAGTTCACAAGTTTTTGTCTTTAGATCGATAATTGATCTTTTTAGTTTTCCTTCTGGATATTTTTCAAAGTCAATATCCCTAAAATTCTCGTCTGGACCAACTGATGGGAAATCATCATAAAAAATACTATCTAATACGATTTTGGAATCTTTTTCAAATGCATTTACATGATGAAAAACGAATCCTTCTGGAGCATCTATTGTTAAAGGAGGCTGTCCCCTAAATAATCCACTTTCTCTGGGGATGATAAAAAACTTTGCCTTTTTATTTGGGTTTGACTTTAAACATTGTGCTGCACCTCTTTGACCCATCACAAATGGAAGAGGATTGAAATCAATAGCATTCTGTAAAAATATTGCCCAATTAGTTGTGATTGCGAAATCATGAAGGAATGCAAAGCCATTAAAGGTATCTTTTCGATCAAAAATTAGCTCTCCAGAATTTGTACCAGTATTATCAAATTCCATTAATCTAATGGTACTTTTTGGCCCGGTTTGTACTCCAAAAGTAACTAAAAGTTCTGAAGATGCATTTGAGTTTAGGTCTGTTTTGGGATGAGCACTGAATGCTTCGTTAGGCTTGAGTACACCTTTTAATGTTGTTAAACCAATAGTGTCAAGACTATCAGGATCCATTGCATGTGGACCTGCTGCTTCCCATAATGCGAGAATTTCATCTCCTAATTTAATGACATGTGTATTAGCGATATTCTTGAATTTTAGATCTAATGCATTATTTAAAATTCCTCCCTTTTTTTGTGTTCCAAAAACACCTCTATAAATAAATTTATCTATTTTTTCTTCTTCCAAATAGCCTTTAGTTTTAACAAATCTATTTGTTAAGAACGGCTGACCATTTTCGAATTTTATGGATGTTATCATTCCATCACCATCAAATGGATGATGCACCCATTGTCCACCTCTCTCTAATATTCCTGGTCCATTTCTTAATAATGTTCCATTTAAATTTTTAATATTATTACCTTTGCTAATTGTTAGAGGTTCTTTAGTTAACTCCTTTTCTACATTTTGATAAGCACTTGACCAATCTTCTTTATTAAAAATTTTAAATTTGTCAATTTTTTTATCTTGTAAATTAGTCACAACAAAATAATCACTTCATCTATCTTCTCCAAAAATCAACTGAATTGTGGATGATTCGAAAAAATTCCTATTTTATTGATTTTCCAGCATTCCTTTACTGCTTGGAATTGAATCAGATCTTCTTTGATCTATTTCGGTAGCCATTCTCATTGCTCTTGAAAATGCTTTAAAGCACGCCTCAACTATATGATGTGAATTACTGCCACGTATTTGATTAATATGCAGAGTAATACCGCTGTTATTTACAAAGGCAATAAAAAACTCTCTTACTAGTTCAGTATCATAATTTCCTATTCTAGGGGCTTTTAATTGAAGATCATAAGATAGATGTGGTCTACCAGAGCAGTCTAAAGTGACTTGAACTAATGCTTCATCTAATGGAGCAAAGAAATGTCCAAATCTGCTTATTCCTTTTCTTTCCCCCAAGGCTTTTGAAAATGCTTTGCCTAATGCGATTCCTACATCTTCATTTGTATGATGATCATCAATATGGGTATCTCCAATTGCTTTTATTTTTAAATCGAACAAACCATGACTGGATATTTGATGAAGCATATGATCTAAGAATGGTATCCCGGTATCAATCTCAGAAATTCCATTTCCATCTAAGTTTATAAATACAGAAATATCTGTTTCATTCGTTTTTCTTTTTATTTCAAATTGCCTTAGAGATGACATTTTTATGCAAAAAACTTTGTTTACATTCCATTAATGCAGTAACCCGCATCAACATAAATTGTTTGGCCTGAAATGCCGCTAGAGAGATCACTTAATAAAAAAGCAGCTGTATTACCTACTTCTGTTTGAGTGACTGTTCTGCGTAAAGGAGCCTTTTCTTCAACATTGTGAATCATATCTAAAATGCCACCTATAGCAGAACTCGCAAGTGTTCTTATAGGCCCAGCACTTATTGCGTTAACTCTGACTTGTTTTTCGGGACCAAGTTCAGCAGAAAGATATCTTACTGAAGCTTCTAAAGCTGCTTTAGCAACTCCCATCACGTTATAGTTAGGAATCGCTCTTTCTGAACCTAAATAAGTTAATGAGACAACTCCTGCGCCATCACTAAAAAGTGGTTTTGCTGCTTTACATAAAGGTGCTAACGAATAAGCACTTATATTAAGAGCCCTATCAAAACCCTCTGAAGTGGTAGCACTATAATCTCCAATTAATTCATCGCGTCCTGCAAATGCTAGGCAGTGAACCAATCCGTCAATATGGCCCCAATTGTCTTTTATATTTTTAAAGATTTCTTCAATTTGAGCTGGATTTTGAACATCAAGAGGCAAAAATAACGATGGGTTTAAAGGTTCAGTTAGTTCTCTAACTTTAGACTCGAATCTTCCCTTATCATCAGGCAAATATGTGATTCCAAGTTCTGCGCCAGCTTTTGAAAGTTGTTGAGCGATACCCCATGCTATTGAACGATTGTTGGCAATTCCCGTAACAAGAATTTTTTTGCCAGTTAGATTTAGAAGCATTTTGTTTATTATTTCTATTATTCTCCTATATAAAAGTACCTATCTTTGCGGATTACTGCAAAATATACAATAATTTTCAAATATCAAAGAATTTTTAACTTGAACATGGTAAGAACAAATTCTATGGTTTTGGAATTAGGTTTTCAATTACCGAATTTCGAAATGTTAAATGCTAATTCTTCAAAAAATGAATATTTTAATTCACATAATCTAGATAATCGGCATTTACTTTTAATGTTTATTTGTGCCCATTGCCCATTTGTTAAATATATTGAGAATCAAATTTTCATCTTAAGTAAAGAAATTGAAAATACAGTTCAAACAGTTGCAATTTCTAGTAATGATATTGTCACTCATCCTTCAGATTCTCCTAAAAATTTGAGATTACAAGCACAAACACAGGGATGGAGTTTTCCTTATCTATATGATGAAAATCAAAATTTTGCTAAGAAATTAAAAGCGGCTTGTACTCCAGATTTTTATCTTTTTTCAAATGAAGGAGATGGTGATTTTTTATTGTATTATCATGGCCAATTAGACGATAGTAGACCAGGTAATAATATCCCTCTATCTGGAAAAGATTTGCGCTCTGCTGTAAAAGATTTGAATCAAGATAATTCTTATCCTTCAAATCAGATGCCTTCTTTAGGTTGCAATATAAAATGGACTCCTGGTAAAGAACCAAGTTGGTTTAAATGAATTAAAAATTTTTTTTACCCATAGAAATATGGTTTAGGGTTAATATATTTACTATGCAGATACCTCCATTTACTTTAAATAGGCAATACCACGAAATTGGCTCAGAAATTGAGAGTGAGGTTTCTAAAGTTTTAAAAGGGGGCCAGTATATTGGAGGACAAGAAATTGCCAAATTTGAGGAGAGTTTTTCAAATTTAATTGGTGTTGAAAATACTATTGGATGTAATAGCGGAACTGATGCTTTAGTATTAGCTTTGCGCGCATTAGATATTGGTGTGGGTGATGAAGTTATTACCTCATCTTTTAGCTTTTTTGCAACTGCAGAGGCTATTAGTGCAGTTGGTGCTAATCCTGTTTTGGTAGATATAGATCCAGAAACTTATCTCATTAATACTGAACTAATAGAACAAGAAATAAATTCTAATACCAAGGCAATTATGCCAGTGCATCTATTTGGTAATGCAGTGAATATGACCTTAATAAAATCTTTGGCCAAGAAATATGACTTAAAAGTAATCGAAGATTGTGCTCAGGCAACATGCACAATGTGGGAAAATTCCAAAGTTGGTAGTATTGGTGATATAGGCTGTTTTAGCTTTTTCCCTACTAAAAATTTAGGAGCTGCTGGAGATGGTGGAGCAGTAACGACTTCTGATCAGAAGATTGCAAAAAAAATTAGAGAACTGGCTGTTCATGGTAGCCCAATAAGATATCATCATACCCAAATTGGATATAACAGCAGACTTGATACCATTCAGGCTGCCATATTAAACATTAAAGTTAAATATATTTCTAAGTGGATTAATAATCGCCAAAAAATTGCTAATAATTACCTTGATTTATTAGAAAAAAATCCATTTATTAGTTTTCCAAAAATTAGCTCTGATTCAATTTCTCATTCTTGGAATCAATTTGTCATCAAATTAAGAAACGATAAATATTTTTTAAATCAAGATTTTTCAAATTTATTTGATACTGATTGCAAAAAATACTATTCCTTAAGGAATTTGGTAAAACAACAACTTTTTGAAAAAGGTATTAATTCAATAATTTATTATCCAATTCCAATACACGCGCAAATAGCTTACAAAAATAAAAAATTTTCTAGAACAAAACTCATTAACACCGAAAGAATTTGTACAGAAGTTCTTAGTCTTCCAATGTTTCCTGAAATTTCTTATGAAGAGCAAGTTTATGTAGCAGAAAATTTAAATAAAGTTTTAAAGAATTGTATAGAAGAAATTCAAATTTCAGCATAAAGTGATTTAAATAATCTTTGTTGTATGTTGTGATTGACGATAGGACTTGAATAATTATTTTTTTCTAAATTAGATATCTCCCCATTTAATAATTCTGCATTTGACACTTTAGATAATTCAGGAATCCAATATTTTATATATTCGCAAATAGGATCAAATTTTTTTGCTTGGGTATATGGATTAAAAATTCTAAGTGGTTTTGGATCCATACCGCTACTGGCGCTCCACTGCCATCCCCCATTATTTGCAGCTAAGTCTCCATCAACCAAAGTCTCCATAAATTTTTTCTCGCCCATTTGCCAATTGCATATAAGATCTTTTACCAGAAATGAAGCCACTATCATACGACATCTGTTATGCATCCAGCCAGTACTATTTAGTTGACGCATTGCAGCATCAACTATAGGTACTCCGGTCTCTCCGTTGCTCCAATGCTGAAACCATTCATTATTGTTTTGCCATGGAAAGTGATCCCATTTTTTTCTATATGGACCTTTCTCTAGTTCTGGGAAATGGAATAAGCAATGTTGATAAAATTCACGCCAAACAAGTTCTTTTTGCCAAGTTTCAATTGATAGGTAATTTCCTTGATTTGCAAAATCTGAGTTTAAATTTAATGTTGCGTTCCACACTTTTCTAATGCTGATGGTGCCGAATCTGAGAGATGCACTTAGAAATGATGTCCCATCATGGGAAGGAAAATCTCTTGCAGAATTATAAGAATATATTTTTTCGTTAATGAAGCTTTCTAATAATGTTTCTGCAGCATTCTCTCCAGGTCTACATGGACAAATATTCGAACCAGGAAATTTGATATTTTTGAGAAATTTATCTAGAACAGAATCAGATGAATTTATTGTCTTATTTTCCTTAAATTTATTATCTATATCTTTAAACTGGAAAACAACTTTATCTTGGTCATATAAACCTAATAAATTCATTTTTGATTTAAGGTTTTTATAAAAAGGTCCATAAACTGAATAAGGATTTTTATTCCCTGAAAATATTTTTAAAGGTTCTACTAATAAGTGATCCCAAGTTTCAATAACTTTAATATTTTGTTCTTTTAAATTTTTTTTTATTTGTAAATCGCGATTAATCTCATAAGGTTCAATTGATCTATTCCAAAAAACAAATTTAGCATCTATTTTCTTTGCTAATTGAGGAATTATTAATAACGGATCTCCTTCTTCCATAACTAATCTACTACCCATTTTTTTCCAATTATTTCCTAATTCTTGAAGCGAATTTGCTAGAAACCAAGCTCTTGAACTCGCATTGAAATCGTGTGAGTAATTTGTATCAAATATATAAGTTGAAGTAATAGCATTTGATAATGAAAATGCTTTGATTAAAGCTTGATTATCAAATATTCTTAAATCCTTTCTATGCCAAAAAAGTATTCTAGGTTTATTCATAATTTATCTAAAAATTGTTTAGCTCTAAACCAAGCCGTCACGGTTTTTGCGTCAAGAATTTCATCCCCACTAGAAATAAGATTATCTAGTTCTTCGGGATCTAAAATTAATACTTCTATATCTTCATCTAAATCTCCTTTAACCTCGGAAGTGAGTTTGTCTAAATCACGAGCTAAAAATAAATAAATTTCTTCATCTGCATAACCTGGAGCAGGGACAAGAGTTCCTAGTTCATCCCATTTGTTTGCACTGAATCCAGTCTCTTCTTGTATTTCCCTTTGAATTGAATTAATAGGTGTTTCACCTATTTCTAATGTACCTGCTGGAAATTCTAATAAATATCTTGAAACAGCAAATCTATATTGCCGAAGAATGATAACTTTATTGTCTGTTGTAATAGGTACGGCTAATGCTGCCCCAGGATGCTTAATGTATCCATATTCACCTTCATGTCCATTTGGAAGCTCAATTCTATTTATTTCGAAACTAAATTTTTTTGACTTTAACTCAGATATTTTTTCTTTAAATATGGATCTTTTTATAAGGTTTTTGTTGCCCATAATTTTTAAATAAAAATAGCCTAACAGTTATTTTTTGGTTTTGTAAATCATTTATATAGACCATTTTGGGACATCACACTTTGTGATTTTTTGGCTTTTACTTAAGATTTCAGATAGTGGTGTAATAACGAAATTCCGATTCATGAATCTAGGGTGAGGTAATGTTAATTCCTCGTCAACCGTATGAAAATCTTCCCACCACAGAATATCTAAATCAAGACATCTTGATAGCCATTTCTTACCCTTTGGCGTCTCTTCTCGTCCGAAAAAACTCTCTAACTTTTTTAACTTTTTTAAAAGTAATTTCGCGTTTTTAATTGATGGTTTAGGAAAAGAATTACTTTTTATAAGTAAGAGAGTATTTAAATAATTTGGCTGCTCATTTTCAACACCATGGGGTAATGTCTCATAAATTGAAGACCAAAAAAAGGTTGCCTGAAATTTGCTTTTCTCTTCTTTTTTTTTGTTGAAACTATCTCCCCACTCATTAATTATTTCTTCTATTTTTGGTTTGCAAATTAATAGTGACTCAAGAGGGCTTCCGAATTTACTATCAATATTTGCTCCGAGGGATATACATAGTCCATTTTTGATATTAAGATTTGATAATTCCACTACAAAAAACAAAGTTATTGGATAAATTCTATATCAGGCATTTTTAAAGTGATTTTGAACCCCGAGTTAAAAGAAAAAGGAGAAATAAAAGATTTAATGAACTCAAAGGATTCTTTTAGAGCTTTTCCTTTGGCGGCAATTACGGGTCATAGCTTATTGAAATTATCATTGCTTTTGGCAGCAGTTGACCCTAGTTTAGGAGGAGTGATTATCGCTGGCGGAAGAGGTACTGGAAAGTCAGTATTAGCAAGGGGTTTGCATACTTTACTCCCTCCTATAGAGGTATTAGATAATGAATCAATCCTGGAAACACTATCCAAGAGAAATAGTAATACTTCATTAAGACCTATTGGTAGGAACCTAGATCCAGATAAACCAGCGGAATGGGATATTAGTACTAATAAATTGTTAGAGGAGTTAATTGGAAGTGATTTTTTGAATCAAATTGAAGAAATTCCAAAAAAAGTAAGAGAGGCTCCATTTATTCAAGTCCCTATTGGCATAACTGAAGACAGACTTGTCGGATCAATTGATGTCGCTGCCTCATTAAGTACAGGGGAACAAGTTTTTCAGCCTGGAATTTTGGCAGAGGCTCATAGAGGTGTTCTTTATGTAGATGATATAAATTTATTGGATGATGGTATCGTAAATTTAATTCTTGAAGCTACAGGAAGAGAGAAAAATAATATTGAAAGAGATGGTTTAAGCCTTTCTCATCCTTGTAAGTCACTTTTAATAGCAACTTATAATCCTGAAGAAGGTGCTTTAAGAGATCATGTTTTAGATCGTTTTGCTATTGTGCTTTCCGCAGATCAATCTATTGATAATGCTCAAAGAGTTGAGATTACAAAATCTGTTTTATCACACGCAGAAAATAATATTAAATTTTCAGAAAAATGGTCGGAAGAATCTGATAATTTATCTACTCAATTAATTTTGGCAAGGCAATGGTTAAAGGATGTCAAGATAACAAAAGAGCAAATAATCTATTTAGTGAATGAAGCTCTCAGGGGAGGAGTAGAAGGACATAGGTCAGAATTGTTTGCAGTAAAAGTGGCAAAGGCTAATGCAGCTCTTCGAGGCGATGAAAATGTAAATTCTGAAGACTTAAAAGTCGCGGTAAGGTTAGTTATTCTTCCTCGAGCAATGCAATTACCTCCAGACGATGATGATATTCAACCACCCCCTCCAGAGGATCAGAGCCCCCCACCCCCACCTCAATCAAACAATGATGACACTGAACCTGAGGCTAATGAAAATGATGATAATCAAGAGCAAGACCAAGAAGAAGATAGTTCTGATGGGGAAGATGAATCTACTCCCGAAATACCTGAAGAATTTATATTAGACCCTGAGGCATGTATGGTTGATCCCGATTTATTGCTTTTTTCATCAGCTAAAGCTAAAGCAGGAAATAGCGGAAGTAGATCAGTCATATTTAGTGACAGTAGAGGAAGATATGTGAAACCAATTATTCCAAGGGGTAAAGTAAAAAGAATTGCTGTAGATGCTACCCTCAGAGCTGCTGCTCCTTATCAAAAATCGAGGAGATTAAGGAACCCTAACAAATCAATAGTTATTGAAGAAAATGATTTTAGGGCAAAGCTTCTTCAAAAAAAGGCGGGAGCTTTAGTAATTTTTCTGGTTGATGCTAGTGGCTCTATGGCTTTAAATAGGATGCAAAGTGCAAAAGGTGCAGTGATAAGACTTTTAACGGAGGCATATGAAAATAGAGATGAAGTAGCTCTTATCCCTTTTAGAGGTAATCAGGCCGAAGTGCTTTTACCTCCAACGAGATCAATAACTGCTGCAAAAAGAAGATTGGAAACAATGCCTTGTGGTGGAGGATCACCTTTGGCACATGGACTAACACAATCAGCCAAAGTAGCAAAAAATGCTCTTTCTACTGGAGATATAGGTCAAGTAATTGTTGTTGGGATTACAGATGGCAGAGGAAATGTTCCTTTAGGATTATCTCTAGGACAAAATGACGTTGAGGGAAAAGATAATGAAAATGAAAATGTCAATTTAAAACAGGAGGTTCTAGATATCGCTGCGAAATATCCCATGCTTGGGATAAAACTCTTAGTAATTGATACAGAGAGAAAATTTATAGCAAGCGGATTTGGTAAAGAATTAGCAGAGGCAGCTCAAGGGAAATATGTCCAACTGCCAAAAGCCACAGATAAAGCAATCGCAGCTATGGCTTTAAATGCTATAAACGAATTCTAAATATTTTTCAGGGATAAATTTCGTTAAGGAATTTTGAAAGTCCAATCGTTAAATCTCTTAAAGATTTAGTTAATTCTTCATCTTGTGTTAATTTTTCAAAATCATCACTCATATCATCTATTTTGGTTGAGATAGATCTAGCAGCATTAATTGTCGACTTAATGTCATTAAGGGTTTCTTTGTCATCGATAGTAGACAAAATGTTATTCAAATGATTGGCAGCAATTGTCATTTCTTTTATTAGAGGTTCAACTCTTTGTAGTTCTTGTTTTGATAATAAAATTAATTCATCAAGATTTTCTTGTGTTCTGTCAAATTGGTCCATTGAGTTAACGACGTTCTCAATTAAGTTTTCTTGATTTGTTTCTTTTAGAAGTTGGCTAATTCTATTAGTTATATTTGAGAGACTTGATAGTTGTTTACCTGTGATAGTATCTCCCTGACAAATAATTAACTTGGAATCGCATTTTTCGGCTATAGGTTTTGCAATGTTTGTAGGAATTGTCTTATCACTAGTTTCTAAAGCGATTTGAACATCTCCTCCAAGGAAAGAATTTGTAACTATCCTTGCAAATGCTGGTCTTGGAAGAATAATTTCAGGATTATTTAAAACTATTTTTGCTTTTATTGATTGATTCGTAAACAAGATATCTTCTATCGATCCTACTAAAATTCCTCTATAAGTGACTGGAGATTTTTTTGATAAACCACTTGCGTTATTGAATTCTGCAAAAAGGTACCAATTTTTTGAAGATAATCTTACTCCCCTTAGCCAAAAAGAAAAAAATGTGAAAATTAAAATTCCCCCTAAAAGGGAAAAACCAACTATTGAATCTCGTAAGCTTCTACGCATAATATCTAAATGTCTTTAGGTTGCATTGGACCATCGAGTTTTCCATGCCGAAATTGAAATACATAGGGATCATTACTCTCTTTAAATTCATCAATTGAACCTGCCCATCTAAATTTACCCCCATAAAGCATTAAAACTTTATCTGAAGTCCTTTCTATAGTACTAAGAACATGGCTAACCACAATAGATGATCCGCTAGCTTTATCATTTGTTTTATTAATTAAATCTTCAATTCTTGAAGAGGCAATTGGATCTAGGCCTGCAGTTGGTTCATCAAAAAGTAAAAGAGGTTTAGTTTTTGCATTAAGAGTTTTATCAGTAATTAAAGCTCTAGCAAAACTCACTCTTTTTTGCATGCCTCCACTTAATTCATTTGGAAGTTTATTCTCAACATTAAATAACCCAACCTCTCCTAAACAATCACATACGATTTCATGTATTGACTTTTTTGATAGTTTTTTGTTTCTCTTGAGGAGAAAACCTACATTTTCTTCAACAGTTAAAGATCCTAATAAAGCTGGGTTTTGAAAAACTAATCTAACATCAGGAGGATTATCTTGATCTATTCTCAAATATGTTTGTTTCTCGCCAAATATTCTTAATTCTCCTTTGGTGGGTAAAATTAATCCTGCTAATATTTTTAATATAGTTGATTTACCAGAACCTGAGGGACCAACAATAGCTAATTTCTCTCCATTATTAAGTTCAAAATTTATTTTATTAAGCACATTAACTTCCCCCCAGCTAATCGAGAGGTCTTTTGTTTCAACTGCATTATTAGATTTTTTCAAAACCTAGATAGAGAAAAATCCTTCTTCATTTATAATATTGCCTATTTTTAGAAATAAAAAAAGGATGTATGAATTTGACTTATAATCAATTTAATTGATTTTTTATTTGAAGATAATAATTTAAAGAGGTTTTTTATGAATAAGCGAAAAAAAAGAGTTAGAAGGTTGTACAAATACCATAAAAAATATAATTTTCATCTCTTAAATAAAATTTCAAGAATTTTGAGTTGGCTTTTGCCTGGACTAGTAATAAAAAGATGGATGCTTACATCTGCAATAGGATTTCTTACTTCATTATTAGGACTGTCAATTTGGACAAATTTAAGACCGCTTTATTGGCTTATTGAAATCTTTTTTTCGTTAATCAATGTTTTAACTAGTGTTTTGCCTGTTTCATTAATGGGCCCATTAATTTTTGTAATTGGGATATTATTAATAGGGATTGGACAAAATAGAAGTATTAATTCTATTCAAAAAGCGCTTGTACCAGAAAAAGATACATTTTTAGTTGATGCATTAAGAGTTAAAAGTAAATTAAACAGAGGCCCAAATATTGTTGCAATTGGGGGCGGTACAGGCTTATCTACTCTACTTAAAGGCTTAAAAAATTACAGTAGTAATATTACAGCAATCGTAAATGTATCTGATGATGGTGGAAGTAGTGGAATTCTCAGAAAACAATTAGGTGTGCAACCCCCAGGAGATATTAGAAATTGTTTGGCAGCTTTATCAAACGAAGAGCCTACTTTAACTAGATTGTTCCAGTACAGATTTTCAGGGGGTAGTGGCCTGGAAGGCCATAGTTTTGGAAATCTATTCTTGTCAGCTTTAACTACAATTACAGGCAGTTTAGAAAAAGCAGTTCAAGCCTCTAGTAAGGTTTTGGCGGTACAAGGTCAAGTTTTGCCGGCAACAAATATTGATGTTATGTTATGGGCCGAATTAGAAGATGGTGAAAAAATTTTTGGTGAAAGCAAGATCAGTAAATCTAAAAAATTAATTTCGAGGATTGGTTACCTACCAGAAAATCCTTCAGCTCTTCCAAGTGCTCTTGAATCTATAAAAGAAGCTGATTTAATTGTTCTTGGTCCAGGAAGTCTATATACCTCTTTATTGCCTAATCTATTAGTACCAGAGATTGTGGATGCCTTATTGCAAAGTAATGCTCCTAAAATTTATATAAGTAATTTGATGACTCAGCCTGGAGAAACAGATGGGCTTGATGTCTATGAACATATCAAAGCAATAGAAAAACAACTATCAAATTTTGGAGTTAATGCTCGAATTTTTAACTCAATCTTATCTCAGATTCAATTTGAAAAGTCTCCATTAGTAGATTATTACGAAAGTAGAGGGGCAGAGCCTGTCCAATGCAATAAAGAAAAATTATTATCTGAGGGTTATTATGTTTTGCAAGCACCATTATATTCAAAAAGAATAACTCCAACCCTTAGACATGATCCTAGAAGACTAGCAAGAGCAGTTATGTTTATTTACCGCAAATTAAAAAAATTAAATTAATAAGCATCTTGAAGTTCATAGAAATCTGGCTGAATATAATCTTTTCGTAATGGCCATCCTCTCCAATCTTCAGGCATTAATAGTCTTTTGGGGTTGGGATGATCAATGAAATTTATTCCATACATGTCAAAAGTTTCTCTTTCTTGCCAATCACTTCCTTTGAAAATTTTATACAAACTAGGGATTGATAAATCAGAATCTCGTTTTAAGAAAACTTTTAATCTGACTTCTTTAATTTTTTCGATTTTTTGTAAATCATCAACAGTTATAAAATGGTAAAAACTAACAAGATTTTTACCTGGCCCCTCATCATATCCTCCTTGACATTGGAGATAGTTGAAACCATAACTTCTCAAGGCAGATACTGCTTCATATAAATTGTTAGGTTCCACAGAAATGTTTTCAATTCCTATGTGATCATCAGATAAAGATTGATTTGGAATTCCATCTTTAGACAAAGATTGGCTTATAAACCCTTCTTTTTCTATTGAAGTATCTGCGGATGTGGCTAAACCGTCTTTTTCCATTAATCTTCTACAGAATTAATAATTTCAGTTTTTTCGGTATTTTCCGGTAATTCGGTTATTTTTTCTTCTTTGGAGGGGGGTATTACGTTAGCTGAAGTTTTGTTTAGATATTCACCTGTATTTTCTGAGAAAACTAGATTCATTTCGTGATCAGATGTTATGTATCTGTGCGTTTGTTCTGTTTTTGTGCGCTCTAAAATTGATTCATTACCAACTTTTTTTCTTAACTTAATTACAGCATCAAAAATTGCTTCTGGTCTCGGTGGACATCCTGGGAGGTATAAATCAACTGGAATCAATTTATCAACACCTCTTACAGCAGTTGTAGAATCTGCACTGAACATCCCTCCTGTGATTGTGCAAGCACCCATTGCAATAACGTATTTTGGTTCAGGCATTTGTTCATAAAGTCTAACTAGGGCTGGAGCCATCTTCATAGTTACTGTTCCTGCAACTATTATCAAATCTGCTTGCCGTGGCGAGCTTCTAGGTACTAATCCAAATCTATCAAAATCAAATCTTGATCCGATTAAGGCGGCAAATTCTATAAAACAACAAGCTGTTCCGTAAAGGAGGGGCCATAGACTGCTTAACCTAGCCCAATTATGAAGATCGTCTAAACTTGTCAATATAATATTTTCGCTTAAATCTGTAGTAACTTGGGGCGCACCAAGAGGATTACAAGTTCCTTCTCGGATTTCTCTTATTGCTTTTGGGGATAATTGTGGTTTCAATTTTTTAACTCCATTCTAAAGCACCTTTTCTCCATGCGTATGCTAGAGCAATAACAAGTATGGCAATGAAAATCAAAGCCTCAATAAAAGCTAGTAAGCCTAGTCTATTGAATGCAACAGCCCAAGGATAAAGGAATACTGTCTCAACATCAAATATAACGAAAACTAAAGCAAACATGTAATAACGAATATTAAATTGAATCCATGCTCCTCCTATAGGCTCCATTCCGGATTCATATGTAAGTTTTCTTTCCCCTGTTCTTCCTTTTGGGGCAACGATGAGATTAGTAACTAGAGCTAATATTGGTACTGCTGCGGCAATTAGAAGGAAACCTAAAAAATATTCATAGCCAGTTAATAAAAACATCTTGAAAATTAATTTTGAATAAAAGTCGCTTAATTAAGCAAAATCTTTTAAAGTTCTTAAAGAATAATAATAAACCGTGAGTGACAACATTCAACCCGCCTCTGAGGAAAACAAAATAGTTAAAGACTTTGAGAGAGAAAACCTTTCTGAAAACTCCATAGGAGTAAATGTTGAACAACCTATTCCTAATTTAGAACAAAATAGATTTGAATGTAGAAGTTGTGGATACATTTATGATCCGTCTGAAGGAAATAAAAAATTAAACATACCTAAAAATACGCCTTTTTCAGAGCTGGATGGGAATACTTTTGCCTGCCCTGTTTGTCGAGCTGGTAAAAATTTTTATAAGGATATTGGTTCTAGAGCAAAACCTAGTGGATTTGAAGAGAATTTAGTTTATGGATTTGGATTTAATAGTTTACCTCCTGGACAAAAAAATATATTGATTTTTGGAGGGTTGGCATTTGCTGCTGCAATGTTCCTTTCTTTGTACTCTTTGCATTAATATAATTAAATGAAAAATTTTTTTACCACTATTCCTAATCTTCTCTTATCTGTAGTTCTCTGTTTTGTTTTAAGCAGTTGTTCATCTACTGGTGTCAAGATGAGTGAAAGCAGCCCATGGACAACAATTCAGTTTGAAGACCAGGCTAATGCTTTAGATGTTGATTTTATAGATGATAAACGTGGGTTTCTAGTAGGCTCAAACAGATTGATTATGGAATCTACAGATGGTGGTGAAACATGGGAAAAAAGATCATTAGATATTTCTGCTGAAGAGAATTTTCGTCTCCTAGATATAGATTTTAAAGGGGAAGAGGGATGGTTAATAGGTCAGCCTTCATTAGTTATGCATACACTTGACGCAGGAAAGAATTGGACACGTTTATCTCTGGGTAACAAATTACCAGGCCAACCATTTCTAATCACAACTGTCGATGCTGGTATTGCAGAATTGGCTACCACTGCAGGTGCTATTTATGAAACATCAGATAGTGGTGAATCATGGAATGCAAAAGTTGTAGATGCATCTGGTTCTGGAGGTGTAAGAGATTTAAGAAGAACCAATAAAGGAGATTATGTCAGTGTAAGTAGTCTAGGTAATTTCTTTTCTACTTTGGAAAATGATAGTGATGCATGGATAGCTCATCAAAGAGCAAGTAGCAAAAGAGTTCAAAGTATTGGTTTTAATCCAGAAGGAAGCTTATGGATGCTTTCTAGAGGAGCAGAAATTAGATTTAATGAAGATTCTAATGATCTAGAAAATTGGTCAAAACCTATCATACCAATTCTTAATGGATACAATTATCTAGACATGGGATGGGATCCAAATGGCGATATATGGGCAGGCGGGGGTAATGGAACTTTAATAGTAAGTAAAGATCAAGGTAAAACTTGGAATAAAGATCCCATTGCTTCTGATTTGCCAACAAACTACATTAAAATAGTTTTTCTTGATAAGGATGCTTTAGACAATAAAAAAGGTTTTGTACTTGGTGAGCGTGGTTATATCCTTAAATGGAATAGCTAACTTTAAATAACTCGAATTAATAATAAAAAAAAATTAATTTTTAAAGATTTAGCAACTGTCTGTAACCAACCTGTTAATTTCTTCGCGATCTTATGATTTTACACTGTAAGATCATAGGGTAAACATTTGTGATTATGGCCGCAGGTTCAACGGGTGAACGCCCATTCTTTGAAATAATCACCAGTATTAGATACTGGATTATTCATGCAGTAACATTACCAGCTATCTTTATAGCAGGCTTCTTATTTGTATATACAGGCTTAGCCTACGATGCTTTCGGAACTCCTCGTCCAGATAGTTATTTCCAATCATCTGAATCTAAAGCACCTGTCGTAACACAAAGATATGAAGCTAAATCTCAACTAGATTTAAGAACAAAATAACAATGACTAATTCTCAAGCTCCAATGCAGGCTGCCGAAGTCCGCGTTTATCCTATATTTACTGTCCGTTGGCTAGCAGTTCATGCTCTAGCTATTCCATCAGTATTCTTTTTAGGTTCTATTGCTGCAATGCAATTCGTAGCCCGATAAATTTAACTATCATGCAAGTAAACGAAAATCCTAACAAAGTTCCAGTTGAACTTAATCGTACAAGCCTTTATTTAGGCTTGTTATCAGTCTTTGTATTGGGAATTTTATTTTCCAGTTATTTTTTCAATTAAATTAAAATCATGAGTAAATTAAAAGGACCTGATGGAAGAATTCCAGATAGACTTCCTGACGGTAGACCAGCAGTTGCATGGGAAAGAAGATGGACTGAAGGAACTCTTCCTCTATGGCTTGTTGCTACAGCAGGTGGAATTGCAGTTATCTTCGTTTTAGGAATATTCTTCTACGGTTCATACCAAGGCGTTGGAGCTGGAGGCTAACAAATCCTTACCTTGACCTGATAATCACTAGTATCAAATAAGCCTAATAAGAATCAGTAAATATCCTTAGTTTCTCTTTTGTGGAGCTTGGGATATTTTCTTTTTGGGTTATCAATCCTTCTTTTAACGAAGAATGAGACTTACTTTTTGGTCTTTCTTTTTCAATTAATTTAGCTACTTCAAATATTATTTTATTAGCAACTTCAGTATTTGATCTAAGATTATCCAAAACCATCTCAACAGAAACTTCTTGATGAGTTTGATGCCAGCAATCATAATCAGTAACCATAGATAAGGAGGAGTAAGCTATTTCAGCTTCTTTAGCTAATCTTGCTTCAGTGTGGTTTGTCATTCCAATTATTGAACATCCCCAACTCCTATATAAATTAGATTCTGCTCTAGTTGAGAACGCGGGACCTTCCATTGCTAGATAGGTACCCCCTCTATGCAATTGTCTACCGCCAGGAATATTTTTTTCTCCGATTTCACTTAATATACGTGATAAATTTGTGCAGAAGGGATCTCCCATAGTTACGTGAGCAACAGCTCCCTCGTTAAAGAAGGTTGCAGGTCTATTTTTTGTCCGGTCTATAAATTGATCTGGAACGACTATATCAAGTGGCCTTATCTGTTCTTGTAATGAACCAACTGCTGACGGAGCAATAATCCATCTTACTCCTATTGATCTTAGAGCCCAAATATTAGCTTTGTAAGGGATTTCAGAAGGATTTAAACTATGTGTTCTGCCATGTCTAGGAATGAATGCTATCTCTAGGTTTCCAAGATTATATACTTTAATTGAATCAGAAGGTTTACCATAGGGAGTGTTGATTTCTAGTTCTCTTAAGTACTCTATTTGATCCATTGAATAAAATCCACTTCCACCAAGCACTCCTAATCTTGATTTTTCAATTGGTAATAAATGTTCTTTATTCATTGTGTGTAAATGACTTTTAATCATCTGGTACTAATTGGAGGAGGACACTCAAATGTTTCTTTATTGAAGAAATGGTTAATGTTTCCGAAATTAATGCCAGAAATTCCTGTTTCAATTATATCTAGAGATTCTCATTTGGTTTATTCTGCAATGTACCCATCGGTGATTTCAAAATCAATCACTCTAGAAGAGAGTTTAATTGATATAAAATCTTTAGCAAAAAATGCAAAAGTCTCTTTTATAGAAGAAGAAGTAAAGGATATTGATTTCAATTTAAAGAAAATTGTTTTAAGTAATAGACCTTCAATTAATTATTCGAAGTTGGTGCTTAATTATGGAAGTCAAACAATAATTCCAAAAGAATTTGAATCACTCGTTAAAAATCGAAATGCTTTTTCAATTAAACCTTTTTTAAGTTCTTATGATTCAATACTAAAAGAGGACATTTTTGATTCATTTAATGAACTTCCATTTGTAATTGTTGGGAGTGGCCTTGCTGCAATTGAAGTATCATATGCTTTACGAAAAAGATGGGGAGATAGACCTTTAAAACTATTATGTGATTCAAGAAAAATTAATAATACAATTCTAAAAAGTTTACGGAATTCCAATATTGAATTAGTTGAAAAACTTAATTTTGATTATGGCAAGATTCTTTTATGCACTGGAAATACATCTCCGTTATGGGCACAAAAAAAATTATTAGATTCGGATTCTTATGGCAGAATAATTACAAATCAGAATTTACAGATAAAAAGTTTCTCTGGAATCTTTGCTGTCGGTGATTGCGCAGTTGTAGGTTCAGCAAAAAGACCGGCATCGGGAGTTTTTGCAGTAAAAGTTGTAAATATATTAGTACAAAATCTAAAAAAAGATATAGAAGGGAGATCATTAAATAAATGGTTTCCGCAAAAGATCGGATTGCAAATAGTAAATATATTTCCAAGCCATTATCCAAAGGCTTTTGCTATTTATCGCAATTTTGTTTTCGGCCCTTCTTTTATTTTTTGGATTTTAAAGCATAAAATTGATCTCAACTTTATTAAAAAGTTCAGAACAAAAAGGCTAATGATGAAGAGTAATGAAAAAAATATTTCATTGAATGATTGCAGAGGATGTGCAGCTAAAATTCCTCAGTTAGTTTTGAATAAATCATTAATAAATTCTAATTTAAATTCTTTTGCCTCATCACCTGAAGATTCAGTTGAGATATATCAAAATGGTCAAGACATTATCTTGCAAAGTGTAGATGGATTTCCTTCTTTGGTAAGTGATCCTTGGCTTAATGCAAAAATTACTACTTTGCATGCTTGCTCAGATTTGTGGGCATGCGGAGCAAAACTTTCATCCGCGCAGGCTTTAATTTCATTACCAAAAGTTGAAAGGGAATTTCAGAGTTACCTCTTTTCTCAATCACTACAAGGTATTAAATCAACAGTTGAGGATCATGGAGGTGAATTACTTGGAGGCCATACTTTCGAAGCAAGAAGTTTTGTAAATAAACCTTATTCATTAGGAATGGATATTTCTTTAACAGTTCAAGGTATTTTAAAAAATGGAGCAAAACCATGGCTTAAATCTGGAATGAATATTGGAGATATTCTCATGATGTCTAGACCTCTGGGCGTTGGGATTTACTTTGCCGGTCAAATGCAAAATATTAATATGCTAGGTAGTTCTTCTGAAGTAATTAATAATTTAGTAAAGAGTCAGCAATATTTGATTGATGAAATTTATCTTTTTCAAAATCAATTTAAAGAATCATTAGTCAATGCTGCGACTGACATTACTGGATATGGATTTATTGGACATCTTAAAGAAATGGTTGAATCATCTAATTTATATAGGCAAAGCAATAATCTTGAGCCACTAAAAGTTTTATTAGATTTATTTGCATTTAAAGCTTATCCTGGAGTATTTGATTTAATAAGAAAAGACGTTAAAAGTACTTTCTTTGAATCTAATAAAGAAATTTTTGACAAAATTTATAAAGTAAATAAGCAGAAAAGAATAATTAATTTTTTAAACGAAAATTCATTAGATCAAGAGACTTTTAACGAGAAAATATCATTACTATTAGATCCTCAAACATGTGGACCTTTGTTAATTAGTTGCAATCGTAAATATGAAAATGTTCTAAAGGATAAATGGTACAAGGTTGGAGAGGTTGTAAAAATGTAATTAAT
The DNA here is from genome assembly GCF_000760115.1 of Prochlorococcus marinus str. SB. Classification (NCBI taxonomy): domain Bacteria; kingdom Bacillati; phylum Cyanobacteriota; class Cyanophyceae; order Synechococcales; family Prochlorococcaceae; genus Prochlorococcus; species Prochlorococcus marinus. The sequence goes on along the minus strand of NZ_JNAS01000002.1, from coordinate 333,872 downwards.
TTCTATTTAATTTGTCAATTTCCAAATATCTTAATCTTTTGATTTCCTTTCCCATCTCCTTCCCTGGATCCCATCCTTCTTTTTTTAATGTTTCTCCATCTTTTTTTGATTTTATGAATTTGTAAATAAATAACCACTTAAACAATTTACGCCAGTATGGTCCTCCATCACAAATTAATAATTTGACTGTCTCATCATTAAGGTTTCTGTCCTCAATAAATTCTGTCCAACTTGATGGAGAAAAATGATTGAAGTTTTTTGGGTTGGTATTAAATATCTTTTTGATATTTATATAATCTTCTAATATTTTTATCTCACTATTATTTACCAAAAATCTTTGACATGCTTTTTCTAAATCTTCTGAATCTTTTAATAAGTAAAGTATATGATTTCCCTTTAACTTCTTAATCCAATTTAGTCCTCTTAAAAATCTTTTATCGACTTTAATATTTTCATTTAGGATTGAGATAATTTCCCATTTATGAATTATCGAAATCACATTAGTCAAATTATCCTGTTTGCATATTTCAGCTAGTTCCATCCTTATTCGTATGCCTAGTGCAGGAGGGTAAATCATTTTCTGATGAGTTTCTGAACTTTTCCATGGCCATTTTCTAACTGTTTCTTGAGATTGTTTGAGGGAATTATTTGAAATATTGAAATCTAATCTTGAAGCATATTTTGCACATCGAATTAATCTACTTGGATCATCTGAAATGCTATTACTGTGAAGTAAGTTCAATCTTTTACTTTTTATATCAGAAATTCCTCCATAAAGATCATAGATTTTCCTTGTCGAGACCTCGAAGGCTATTGAATTTATAGTGAAATCTCTCCTCTTAAGATCCTCCTCAATAGTACTTTTATTTACTGTGGGATTTAAGCCTGGAGCAGAATAAATTTCTTTTCTTGCAGAAGCAATATCAATTTTGTAGTCATTAATATTTATTTCTACAGTGTTGTATAAATTAAATTCCTTGATTAAACATAAATCTACATTTACAATATTTTTTTTTATAAATTTTGCTAGAGAAATAGAGGATCCTTCAATAACAAGATCAATATCTACAGGTTTAGAAAACGATTTTTTGTGGAATTTACTTATTAATAAATCTCTTAAATAACCGCCAACAAAAGCTACTTTAGTATCGTTATTAGATTCTATGTATTTAACAATTAGGTTATATAGATTAAATGGAGTTTTGATTAATTCCCCTTGGATGTAATCAGAGATATCGTTCATGAGTTTTAACTTACATAACGAATTGGAGCTAATCTGGGATCTAGAATTTTACTTCCTTTATCACCAAATTTTACTGCTAAAGATATTTTTTCCCCACTCCCAAAAATATGTATGATTTCACCTTTCCCAAACTTTGAGTGAATCAGCATATCTCCAACTATCCAGCTTTTCCCTTTACTAGGACCTGAATATAATTTCCTTACTGCATTTATTGGTTTGTTAACAAATTCATTTGGATTGTTTCGATCAACTCTAGTTAAACGATCAAGATGCCAATCTCTTCTAATTGAAGCACCACCAGTTTGTGGTAATTCGCCATCCATTAAATCTTCAGGTATTTCCGAAAGAAATATTGAAGGAATTGTTGCTTCACGCATGCCACCCCATAATCTTCTTTCTCTGGCATGACTTAAGAAAACTCTTTCTTTAGCTCTAGTAATACCTACATAGCATAATCTTCTTTCCTCTTCAAGAAGTGAGGGAGTATCTATTGATCTATGGCTAGGGAAGAGACCTTGTTCTAGCCCAGTGATAAAAACATTTTGAAATTCTAAACCTTTACTATTATGTAGAGTCATGAGAGTTACAGAGTTAGGATTATTTTTCTTCGTATCATTATCAGTTGTTAAGGCTGCTGTAGAAAGAAATCCCTCTACATCTCCACTTTCTGTTTCTTCTTCATATTGAGTAGCTGCATTAATTAGTTCTTGTAAGTTATTTCTTCTATCTTCAGATTCTTCAGTCCCACTTGAGAGTAAGTCACTTAAATAACCACTTTTTTCTAATACAAGTTGTAGTAGTTGAGCGGGGCCTGAATTTTCTAGGTAACACAGTAGATCATTCATAATTTCAGTAAATTTATTAATTCCTTTTGATGATCGGCCTATTGTTTCTTCAAGACTTTGCTTATCATTAAGAACCTCCCATAATGGGATATTTAACCTATTAGATAGTTCATTCAGTTTTTGAATAGTAGTCTTACCAATCCCTCTTCTAGGAACATTTATGATGCGTAAAAGACTAACGTTATCTGAAGAATTAACCAGAACTTTCAAATATGCTATTGCATCTTTAATTTCTCTTCTATCATAAAAACGCAATCCTCCAAAAATTGTATAAGGAATGCGCCACCTTACAAGAGATTCTTCTATTACTCTCGACTGAGCCCTGGTTCTATATAAAATCGCAAAATTTTTCCAAATTGGGTTTTGATTATAATTATTGAGTGATTTTATTTTATTGGTAATTGCTTCTGCCTCGGAAATTTCATCATCACAGCTGAGTAAAGTTAAAAGTTCCCCTTTTTCTTTAGTAGCCTTTAAAACTTTGTCAATTCTTTCACAGTTATTTTCTATTAGTGAGTTTGCAGCATCAAGGATATTGGAAGATGACCTATAATTTTCTTCTAATTTAATTAAAGATGATTTTGTATCGTCGTTGATTGAGGTTTTAAAATCTTCTTGAAAACCAATTAAAATTCTGAAGTCAGCTGCTCTGAAACTATAAATACTTTGATCAGCATCCCCAACTACAAAAATAGACCGATCTTCCCAATTGAAGAATTTTTTTGGTTCAGTATTCCCAGCCGTAATTAATTTTATAAGTTCATATTGTGTTCTATTTGTATCTTGATATTCATCAACTAAAATATGTTTAAATCTTTTGTGCCAGTAATCTCTGACTATATCATTTTGCCTCAATAAGAAAACAGGCAAAAGCAGAAGATCATCAAAGTCTAAAGAATTATTTTTTGAGAGCGAAATCCTATATCTCTTGTAGGCTTCTGCAACTGTTTTATCAAAATTATTATCTGCTTTTTCTAAAAGATCAGTAGAAGTTAAGCATTGATTTTTAGCATTACTTATTAATCTTTTAATCTTTTTGGGATCAAATCTTTTTGGGTCAAGATTCATATCTTGACTGATAATTTCTTTTACTAATGTTTGAGAATCTGTTTCATCATAAATTGAAAATTGTCTTGTCCATCTTAGGCCTTCTGGATCAGCATATTTTTCAATATCGTATCTCAGAAGTCTTGAAAATAAGGAATGGAAAGTACCGATCCAAAGGTTTTGAAGCCTCTTTTGGTGAACGTTTGCTCTTAATTGATTTTGATCAATTTCTTTGAGAGTTGTCCAAGGCTGACCAAATTGATTAAAAGCTAATTCTTGGGCTAGAAGAACCTCTAATCTTGCTTTCATTTCTTTAGCAGCTTTGTTAGTGAAAGTGACAGCTAGAATGTTATGGGGATCTACAGAGTTACCCTCAATAAGGTTTGCAATTCTGTGAGTAAGAGCCTTAGTTTTTCCGCTACCTGCACCTGCTACAACTAAAAGTGGTCCATAAACATGTTTTACTGCTTGAAGTTGTTGATTGTTTAGGGACTTAAAAAGGAAATTGTTGGTTTGAGGCACTTTTGGAAGGGTTTTTCAAAAATCAGACTTTACTATGAGATTCAGATTCCGTTTCTAGATCTTCTAACGCTTTTTTTAAATTTATAAGTTCATTATTGTTATTAATTATTTCTTCAAATTTATTTTGAGGCATCTTTAATTTCATACTTCTGTCAAGAATTTCTTTTTCCAATCTCTTTTTATATGAGGAAATAAGTTTCTTTGATAATTTTAAATCCTGTTGATCCAAAACTTTATTGAAAATGTAAATTCATACTAGCGGAAAAAAATCTTTTATTTGAATTATTTTAACTATCACTTTGGAATGAAGTTATTAATTAAGAAGCGTTGCGTTAAGTTTGAAATTGTATTGTTTTTACTAGCTTTGTATTATTCTTAAGATCGGTCTTTAAATTTTTACTTCAGGAATGTCAGTTTCAGAGAATAATCAACTATTGTCAGCCGATAAGAAATTAAATGATTTAAGAAATATAAAAGAATTTATTAATAGTGCAAACTCAAGATTAGATGCAATAACCTCAATAACCAATAATTCACATGCAATCGCAGCAGACGCTGTAACAGCAATGATTTGCGAAAATCAAGATTCACTTAATTCAAAAATATCTTTAAATACAACTAATAAGATGTCCGTTTGTTTAAGAGATGGAGAAATAATCCTAAGGATTGTTGCTTATCTTTTAATTTCTAATGACGAATCAGTTTTAGAAAAAAGTTGTTTGAAGGATCTTAAAAATACTTATCTTGCTCTTGGGGTGCCTTTAAGAAATGCAAGAAGGGTTTTTCAATTAATGCGAGATGCAACTATCTCTGATTTGAATTCAACAGTTAATAATATGCCTGGAAACAAAGGCTTTCTTCCTAAATTAATATCTGAAACAGAGTTTCAATTTGAAAGGATAATTAATCTTTTAAACTAGCTAAATTCCTTATCTCTGAAGTATGTGAAGTCTGAATAACTGAGTTATTCTCCAGATTTCTAATAGTAGAAAATCTGGATCTTACATGAGTGGATAAAAAGGAAATTCTTTCTTCGGAAACTGTTGATTTATAAATGGTTTTAATTTGTAAATTATTTTGTTCATCAACAAAATAATTGGATGATGAAATAAAGGATTCTGTATAACCTTTATTTCTTAGAACAATTCCTGAATTTTCATCTTTGGGTAAAAAAATCAGAATAGTTTCATCTCCCTCACTCATATAATCATCTTCCCAATCACTAATAGCTTGCCAATTTATAGAAATGGCTATGCTCTCTAGGTTTAAACTGAATTTATAATTTTTAAAAATTTCAACGACTTTTTTATTTTTTTTGTTGATATGTTTTATATATATTTTACTAGTAGAGTTTTCAAATTCTTGAAAAGCTAAAGTGTGAGAACTTCTAATAGATTTCCACTCTCCTATACTTTTAGCAATGAATTGATTAATTATTGTTAGATTCTTCGTCAAGTTTATCTTCTACTGAATGATTTTCTGCTTTTTGTATCATTCTTACCATTGAATCCACCATTAACCTCTTTGCAGAAGTTACTTTTAATCCAGAAGGAGTAGTTGATATTTGTTCTCCAGGGCGATTATATGAAGTTGGTCTAAATGGAGTCATCTAATAACTATAAAATTAATCGATATCTATTCTTGCATGAATCATTATTTATATAGTTATTGTTTGCAAAAATGTCATATCTTTCATCTTTGATTACAGAATTATAAACTGTTTTGTTATTTAGGCATTTTATTTTTTGCCAATCCTGAAATAGTCGCTAAAGCAAACATTCCCAATAAAGCAATTCCTAGAAATAATCCTGCTCCTTGGCTTACTCCAGCTCCAACTGCTACTAGTATAGAGTCACTGATTAGAAGACTTATTAATAATGCAGGAGTAAATATTTTCCAGCGAGTTCCTCCAATACCAATTGCGTAGCTTAGAAAATCAAAAAGGCCAGTCATTAGTAGACCTGTCATAAGAAAGAAATTCTCTTCTAGCTGGTTTTGATTAAAACTTTCAATCTTTTGCATTGCTTTTGGGCCTACTAAATTACGAACAGGAACCCGACCATAATTTCTTGCGATAAAGAAAGCAGCTTGGCAAAAAACGATATCAGAAAAGATTATTGTCATGTAACCTTTTTGAAATCCTAGTAATGAACCTGCTAGCAGAGAATAAGCTGAACTTGGAAGGGCTGGTAAAATAATACTTACTCCTCTGAGTATGAATATTCCAAAAGGAGCCCAAATCCCCATACTTTCTATTTTGTTTCTTAGAGGTTCAATCCCATAATTTTGGATTAAATAAATCAATACTACAAATACTGCTATAAAAAAAACTACTGAGAGAAATTTCTGTATTTTATTCATTATTTTCTAATAAATTTATTGGAAGTAAATTCTTAATTTAATATTTGATTCTATCTATAATAGAAATACTAATCAATAAAAATTCTTACAAATTTTTAATCTTATATTTACTACTAATAAAAAATATTTGTATTCCAAAAGTAATCATGATTAATTCTAAAAATAAAGTTAATTCAATATTTTTTAGGAATATATTTAATTTAGTCCTTTCGTTTATTGTTTTCTTTTGTATTTCAATAAAAAAATCAGAAGCTTTGCCTCATGAATGGGTTGGAGTCCCTAAAAGTGAATACGGAGAGCAGTTATGGGATAGGAAAAGTATAAAAAGGAATGAGGATGGTTCTGTAAGAGTATTGAGTAAATTTATTCCCAAAACAAAAAGTGAAATTACTAAGGATATTCTTTATACAATGGATATAAATTGTTTTGAAAAATCATTTAGAGATGTTGATGTCTCAATAGATGAAGCAAATAGTAATTTCAATGATTTAGCTAATTGGCAAGATCCAAATGGAGATACCCTGATTTTGGGTGTTATTGGTCAAGTCTGCAGAGTCGAAAACTAAAAATTTTAAGTTATAAAAAATTTGAAAAAATAAAGAGTTCTCAATGATTTAAAAGTATAAAACCCTGTCAAGAGCAGGGTTTAAAGGTGCCAGGACCCAGATTTGAACTGGGGACACGGCGATTTTCAGTCGCCTGCTCTACCAACTGAGCTATCCCGGCTCTAACCTATATACTCTAAATTACGATGTGTAGTTTGTGAAACCCTTTTCATTAAAAATTTTATATCTTCATCAAATATTCCAAAAAACTATTATTTTGCATTAATCGCTAATAAGGCAGTGCCAAATGAAGTAGTTTTTTTACAGGAAACTATTGGTATATTGATAATTTTTTCTCTTATTTTTCTCCATTGTGGGTTTTTTGAACCTCCACCAATAGTAATAATTTTTTTTGGAAGAGAACCTGTTAGTTCGCCTAGTTTTTCCCATCCTTTCAATTCGATCTTGGCTAGCCCCTCGAATAATGCATGTAAATAGAGTGAGTCGCTTACTGGCCTTGGATAAAGTATCGGCTCTAAATTAGAATTATTAACAGGAAATCTCTCTCCTTTACTATTAAGAGGTAAAAGATTTAAAGAAGTATTTTTAGATGGATTAATTTGTCGACTGAGCTCCTTTATTTCTGAATCAGAGAATAACTGCGACAAGATACCGCATCCTGCGTTTGATGCTCCTCCGCATATCCAATGGCCATCTACCCTATGGTTTGTAACACCTTGTTTTTTTATAGGTTTATCAATAATTTTCTTAACTACAAGAGTTGTTCCTAAAACTGTGAGACCATCTTCTTTACCTAAACCTGCAGCTATTACACTTGCATTAGAGTCAGTGGTGCCTGAAATTAATATTAATTTCTTATTCAAGTTAAATCTTTCTGCTAAATCAAAATTCACTTTTCCAATAATTTTCCCACTTTTTATTATTTGAGGTAGACATTTTTGCCATGAAGTATTGAGATAACTTTTTGGCCATGATTCTTTTTCTAGATCCCAACCAAGTTTTAGATTATTGCCTTCTTCTCCATGAGTCCAATCTTTTAAAAACCAACCAGTGATCCAATCAGATTGGTGACGTAGAAGTATATTTGTCCCATATTTATTTATCAGTTTTAATGCTTTAGCAAGACTACTGTATGGCGTTTGCAGATGATCTTCTCCAGAAGCTAAGGATTCAAGAAGGATATTATGTTCAGTACATGCTTGGTCATAAGGTATTGCTTCTCCTATAGGTTCTCCTTGTAAATTGGATGGTAGTAAAGTCCCTGAGGTGCCTGAGATAGCCAATTTATTAAGATTAATTTTTACCTGGATAGGTAAGCTAACTAAAAGATTTTCACAAGAATTAATCCAAGAATTTGGATTTTTAAAGTGGCATGAATAAGGGACTGAATTTGAATATACTAATTTTTTTTGAAGATTAATTATTGATATTCTTACACCACTTGTTCCAAAATCTAATCCTCCATAAAAATTATCAGGCATAGAATAAATATTTTATAAAAATACTTTGGAAGCCTCCGCTAATTGGGCTGCTTTTTCTTCTACCTTTTCCCAAGGAAGATCAAGATCTCTTCTGCCAAAATGTCCATAGGATGCAGTCTTTCTGAAAAATTTACCACCCCTTTTTTTGGGTAGATTTCTTAGGTCAAATTCTTTTATAATTGCTGCAGGTCTTAAATCAAAGTACTTTTTAATAAGCTCCGTCAAATTAGCTTGTGAAATAACGCCGGTATCAAAAGTTTCAACAAGAATCGAAATCGGTTTTGCAACTCCAATCGCATAACTTAATTGTACTTCTGCCTTTTTTGCTAATTTTGCCTTAACTATACTTTTAGCTACATAACGTGCTGCATAAGCAGCTGATCTGTCCACTTTTGTTGGATCTTTGCCCGAAAATGCCCCTCCTCCATGTCTTGCGTAACCCCCATAAGTATCTACAATAATTTTTCTTCCAGTAAGTCCGGCATCTCCTTGAGGCCCCCCTACGACAAATTTGCCCGTGGGATTCACTAGAAATCTTGTTTTGATAATGTTTGGTTTGATTTCTAAATCTTGAGTAGCAGGAATTACAACATGCTTCCATAAATCTTCTTTTATTTTTTGACGAATTTCTTCTTCATTTGTTAGGCCATCTATCTCAGGATTATGTTGAGTTGAAATTAAGATTGTATTAATAGAGACTGGTAAACCTTTTTCGTAATCAATGCTTACTTGAGTTTTACCATCAGGGAGTAGATAATTAAGTACGTTTTCATGCCTTACCTTAGCAAGTTGAATGGCTAATCTATGAGCCAAGCTAATCGGTAAGGGCATTAATTCAGGTGTCTCATCGCATGCATAGCCGAACATTATGCCTTGGTCGCCAGCTCCGGTATTATCTTCCAAATCATCGTTAACATCATCTGCTTCGTTTACGCCTTGAGAAATATCTGGTGATTGCTCGTCAAGTGCTACTAAAACCGCACAACTATTTGCGTCAAACCCCCCTGCCCTATAGCCTTCATATCCAATTTCTTTAATTACATTTCTAACAAGTTTTATATAATCGACTTTTGCTTTTGAAGTTATTTCTCCAGTAAGTAAACAAAGACCTGTATTAACAACAGTTTCGCATGCAACTCTGCTTTCTGGATCTTCTGTTAATAAAGCATCTAAAACAGCGTCACTAATTTGATCACATATTTTGTCAGGATGACCTTCAGTTACTGATTCTGAAGTGAAAATGAAATCACTCATTAACAAATAATTTTGGAATTAGGCATAATCCTAAATTAAATTATTGTTATAAATCAATTATTGTAAATTAAAAAATACTTGTGTAGGGATTATTAGGCTTAAGTTCCTAGACTTCATGAACATAATAAATAAGTGAAATTATACTGTTTCAGTTGAAGCTGTTGGGATCTCTTCGTTTTCGTCAGTTTGTTCAAATAACATTTGTTTATATTTCGCAGCCATTTCTTCAGCTTTACTAAAAACTTTTTGAGGGTCAGTTAGCATATCTCCTGGTTCAGGTTCAAGTGCTTTAGTAGATAATGAAATTCGCCCTCTTTCTGAATCAAGGTCAATTATCATGACTTTCATTTGGTCACTCACATTTAAAACATTATGAGGAGTCTCAATATGTTCATGACTAATTTCAGAAATGTGCAGTAGACCACTTACACCACCAATATCAATAAAGGCTCCATAAGGTTTAATACCTTTTACAGAACCAACAACAACTTCACCTACCTCAAGTCTGTTCATTTTTTTCTCAACCAAAGCTCTTCTATGACTTAGTACTAATCTATTTCTCTCTTCATCAACTTCAAGAAATTTTAAAGGTAAATATTCACCTTCTAAGTCATCTTTAATTTTTCGAGCACTTATATGAGAGCCCGGGATAAAACCTCTCAAGCCTTCTACCCTAACAAGAGCTCCGCCTCTATTTGTTGCAAAAACTTCTGAATATATAGTTGCATCTTCTTTTTGAAGTTGTCTAACTCTTTCCCATGCTCTCTGATATTCAATTCTTCTAATGGAGAGTGCTAATTGGCCATCTTCATTTTCCTCACTCATTATGAAAAATTCTCTACTTTCTGAAGGTTGTAAAACATCATTAAGTCCTTCAACTCTATTTATTGAAACCTCCTGAACTGGCATAAAAGCAGCTGTTTTTGCCCCTATATCTATCATTGCCCCTTTGGGCTCTAGAGCAAAAACGGTACCTTTAACTAGATCGCCAGGTTTAAAATTATAGTCATACTTACCCAAAAGTGATGCGAATTCTTCTTGTGTGAATCCTGCGTTGTCAAAATCTGCATTTGTTCTGCTAGAGGAAGAATCTGCTGAAGGTATATCGTTCTTCTCAAATGATAAATCTTCCTCATTTTGAGATGCTGAATCATTATCTAACTCAGACGAATTTTTAATTTCTTGATCCTCAGAAAGTTCTTTAATGGTTTGGGAAGAATTTTCGTTCATTTGTTATATCGCAGACTACCTGAGGTAGTTAGAAAGGAATGCTACTAGCCTGCAAACCAATAGCAAAAACATTTGTGATATGTATTCTACACTTTAAGATGCTGAATTTTATGAAATTGATGCTAATTGGTTTTTTGAACTTCCTTTTAGAGATTCAAGAGTAGAAATAAAATCTTTTACTCCATTAAATTTTCTGTAAACCGAGGCGTACCTTATGTAAGCGACTTCGTTTTCTTTCCTTAGATTTTTAAGTATTAATTCTCCTATTTGTGAAGATTTAATATCTTTATTGGAGTCTTGTACTATTTGTGATTCAATTCCATCTACGAAATTAATAATTGCTTCACTACTGAAATTAGTCTTTTCACAAGCTCTTGAAATTCCAGTGAATAATTTTTGTTTATCAAAAAGTTCTCTACTACCGTCTTTCTTTACAACTGAAACTGGCATTGATTCCACTCTTTCATAAGTTGTAAATCTAAAGCTGCAATTTAAGCACTCTCTTCTTCTTCGAACACTTTTACCAGTATCAGCAGATCTTGATTCCAAAACTCTGCTATCTGTGTTTTGACAGGTTGGACACTGCATGTGGTGAAATAAGTTGCACTTTAACTCTAATAGTAGAGTAATACTTTAATTATGGAAAGTAAAAAAAAACCTCTTGTTAAAGAGGTTTTTTTCTGAGTTCATTTTCTATCGAATTTAGGTGGGTCTCTAAAGGCGACAGCAAAGAATAGGGTAACAACTGCGAGAGTTAGAATTAGAACGTAAGCAAAAGCTTCCATAAGATTAAGTAAATAAGTTTAGTTTAAACCCTTCCTGGGATTCTTCTTGTGGTTTCGTCACCAAGTTTCTTGAATAAACCAAATTCAACTTGGTCTCCAATCTCAGCATCAATACCAGCAAAGGAATTTCTGTAAAGAGTTCTTGAAGCATGCCACCAGTGGCCAAACAAGAATAGTAATCCGAAACATAAGTGTGCATATGTAAACCATGCTCTCGGTGAACTACGGAATACACCATCAGATTTATATGTTTCTCTGTCAAACTTGAACGCTTCGCCAAGTTGAGCCTTTCTAGCTAATCTTTTAACTACTGCAGGATCTGTAAATGTTTGACCATCGAGATCTCCACCATAGATAGTTGCTGTGATACCAGTCTGTTCAAATGAATACTTTGCTTCAGCTCTTCTAAATGGAATATCTGCCCTTACATTACCTTCTTTGTCTTCAAGGATGACAGGGAAGTTTTCAAAGAAATTAGGAATTCTTCTAACTTCTAATTCGTTACCTTCTTTGTCTTGGAATGCAATGTGACCTTGCCAACCAGTTGGTAATCCATCACCATTTACAAGAGCTCCAACTCTAAATAATCCTCCTTTAGCTGGACTATTTCCAACATAATCGTAGAAGGCTAGTTTTTCTGGGATTGATGCATAAGCCTCTGATTTAGTGGCACCATTATCAATAGCTGCTTGTACTCTTCTATTAATTTCAGTTTTGAAGTAGCCTGAGTCCCATTGATATCTGGTAGGACCAAAAAGCTCTACAGGGGTTGTTGCTGAACCGTACCACATTGTTCCGGATACAACGAAAGATACGAATAATACAGCAGCTAGAGCACTAGCTAAAACTCCTTCGAGACTTCCAAGTTTTAATGCTCTATAAAGTCTTTCTCCAGGTCTGTTGGTGATATGAAAAATACCTCCAATAATACCCATAAGTCCTGCCGCAATATGATTCGCTACAATACCTCCTGGGTTAAACGGATTAAATCCTTCTGCTCCCCAGGAAGGAGCCACAGGTTCTACATGACCAGTTAAGCCATAAGGGTCAGAAACCCAAATCCCAACATTTGCGCAATGAAAAGCTCCAAAACCAAAACAGGTTAGTCCTGCTAGAAGAAGGTGAATCCCGAAAATTCTTGGTAAATCAAGAGCAGGTTCACCAGTTCTTGAATCTTCCCATAAATCTAAGTCCCAGTAGGTCCAGTGCCATATAGAGGCCAACATTAATAGGCCACTAAAAACTATGTGAGCTGCTGCAACCCCTTCGAAACTCCAGAATCCAGGATCAACTCCAGTAGCACCCGTAATATCCCATCCATTCCAACTACTTGTGATACCTAGTCTTGCCATGAAAGGCATAACGTACATCCCCTGTCTCCACATTGGATTGAGAACAGCATCAGAAGGATCAAAAATGGCTAATTCATAAAGAGCCATTGAACCGGCCCAGCCGGCTAATAATGCAGTATGCATAAGATGCACAGCAAGTAGTCGACCTGGGTCATTAATAACTACTGTGTGAACTCGATACCAAGGCAATCCCATCGGTTAATTTCTAGTAACTATGCTGCATAAACAGCTAAACATCATGATAGTAAGGGTTTTTTAGTCTTTGAGGGATTTTTGTAAATAAATTTATTTTCTCGCAAAAATTAGGCAAATCAATAAGCAGGACTGAGTTTATAAGGAATTTTTAGCTAAAAACTGTTAATATTTTGGTCACAATTCTCAAAGTAAAACGCCAAAATAAGAAAAATAACTAAAAAAATGGCAACTATCAGATTTATTCGTGAGGATTTAGAGGTCCAATGCAATCCGGGCGAAAATTTAAGGGAACTTGTAATGAAAGAGAATTTACAGCTTTATGGGTTAAAAGGCATATTGGGTAATTGTGGAGGTGCGGGGCAATGCAGTACTTGTTTTATTTCAGTTGAAGGTGGAAATAAAAATTCTTTGAGCCCTCTTACATCTGTTGAAGAAGAAAAACTCAAAAATAGACCAGAAAATTGGCGCCTTGCATGTCAAACATTAATAAAATCATCTGCCGTAATTTTAACAAAACCCCAATCTCCTCCCTCAAATTTGGAAGAACTAAAAAAAATTAGTGAAAATAAAAAATTACCTCGATAAATTGTTTAAGACTGTTAATCAGTTTATAAAAATTGTTTATTTTTCCACTTTATTCCAATTTATACGTCTATAGTCTTAATACCACATATAGTAATTCTAACTAAATGGAAACAACTAACTTTGGATTCGTAGCTAGTCTTTTATTTGTAGGGGTGCCAACAATATTCCTAATAGGTTTATTTATTTCTACACAAGATGGAGAAAAGTCAAGTTTCTACTCTGATTCTAGTAAAGGTAGGCTTGGGCCAAAACGCTAATGCTTTAATAAATGCTTTGCATTTCTATAGAAGAATTTTTATTTTGGAAAAAAAAGCAACTTTCTAAAGGAGGCGATCAAGCATCTTTTGCTGTTTTACTTGATTGTATAGGCGGTATAACGACTAGTGATTTAAACTTAAAAAGTATAAATCCTAGAGGAAACATACATTTAAAAAAAAAATTAGAATTTTTAGAATCTGTTTGGGATAATCATTTACAAAGATCTTGCCCAATTCAATATCTTTGTGGAATAACTTTTTGGAGAGACTTAAAATTAAAAGTTACAAACAAAGTACTCATTCCAAGACCAGAAACAGAGCTCATAGTTGATATTGTCTTCAATATATTTCGAAAGAAGTCAGAAAAATTATTTTTTGCTGAACTGGGAACTGGATCAGGCGCTATAAGTATAGCTTTGGCATTGGCTTATCCATTTAGTCACGGAGTAGCAACTGATATAGATCAAGAAGCGTTAGAAATAGCTACTAAAAATTATATAAATTCTTCTAAACAATCAAATTTGAAATTTTATTGTGGAAATTGGTGGTCACCTCTTGAAAGTTTTAAAGGAAAATTAGACCTTGCTGTTTCAAACCCGCCATATATTCCTATTGATACTTATGAAAAATTACCCAAAGAAGTTAAAAATTTCGAACCTAAAGTCGCTTTACTAGGTGGAGAAGATGGTTTAAAACATATTAGGGAAATAATAAATAAAGCACCATTATTCTTAAAAGAAAATGGTTGGCTAATTTTAGAGAATCATTTTGATCAAAGTGAAAAAGTAAAACAACTACTTATTAAAAATAAATTTACATCAATAGAAATTGTGAAAGATCTTTCAGGTATTGGTAGGTTTACCATTGGAAGATATAAATAAATTATTATAGGTTTTAAATCTAAATGAATTTAATAGACTACAAAACTGCTTGGAAGACCCTTAAAAGTGGTTTGCCTATAATTTTCCCAACAGACACTTTACCTGCAATTGGATGCTTACCAAAATTCTCTAATATTATTTATGAGTTTAAAAAAAGAGATAAAAACAAACCCTTAATTCTTATGGGATCAGAATACAAACAATTAATCGATTATGTTCACGAATCAGCAAAAGAAGATTACGAAAATTTAGCCTCAAAATATTGGCCTGGAGCTCTGACAATTGTTATTCCTGCTTCAGCAAAGCAGACTGCACACCTTACCAGTAATGATCTGACTATTGGGTTGAGAATTCCAAATTCAAATATCGCACAATCTCTTTTGAGAGAAACAGGCCCATTGTTAACTTCAAGTGCAAATATTTCAGGTTTTAAAGGATCAATTACCGCTGAAGGTATTGCTCTAGACTTTCCTTCTATAAAAATTTTGGGTCCTATCCCCTGGGGGGAAAGTAGTGGAAAAGCTAGTACTATTATATTTTGGAAGAACAGTGGAAATTGGAAACTGATTAGAGAAGGAGAAGTAATAGTTAGGGAATTGTATTAATGTTTTTGTTATTATTTTTTGTTTTATTAATTCAATTTTTTACTTATTGGATATTTGAACCCTTTGCATCTTTTTTAGAGTATGTTCTGGAAATAAGAATTTTTCCTATTGTTGCCCTGATAGGTTTAGTCTTTTTATTTTCAGCAAACAATATTGAACAGAATTAAATAAATCAAAATGCCGGCTAACAGATTTGAACTGATGACCTTCGCTTTACAAAAGCGCTGCTCTACCGCTGAGCTAAGCCGGCGATTTCTTCATCTTACATTTTGGGGGGGAAATTATCAGTATTTTTTAGGCTTTTTTTAAATTTATTACTTTTTGATATCTTTGTTAGCTTTATCAGTATTATCGGTTTTTTTGAATTTTATTTCTCCTGAAATAGTTCTTTTGATTGGCAAATTGGCAACTAGTGCAGTCATTCTATCCTCAGTCTCCAAACTTACTGCCACCTCCTCAAAATCAATTTCAACATATTTAGCAACAACATCAAGTATCTCTTTCCTCATTTTATCTAAAAGATCAGTTGTTAAAGAACTCATATCAACTCTGTCATGAGCAAGTACAAGTTGTAATCTTTCTCTAGCTGTATTCGCACTAGACGTTTCTCTGCCTAGTAATTTATTTATAAGATCTCTGAGGGTCATCATTTTAAAAAACCTTTGTTTGCATTAATCTCATGAATTTATCTTTAAGACTTTTGCCTTCTTTTTTAAGATCGATAATTGGTACATCTTTATTTGTAAGTCTTTGAGAAACATTCAAATAACATTTCTTTGCAGGTGATCTACGATCTGAAAGAGTCAGTGGCTCTCCTCTATTTGTACTTATTATCACCTGTTCATCTTCTAAAACAATACCTAATAAGGGCAAAGAAAGGATTCCTTGAACATCTTCGATGGATAACATTTCTTGACTAGCCATCATGTTAGGGCGAACTCTGTTGATTACAAGTTGGATAGGCTCAATATCTGAAGTATTAAGAATCCCAATTACTCTATCAGCATCTCGCACTGCAGATAATTCTGGGTTGGTAACAACAATAGCTTCTTTACAGGCTGCAAGAGCATTTTTAAAACCATCTTCTACGCCAGCAGGACAATCTACTAAGACAAAATCAAATTTCTCACTAAGTAGCTCACTAATTTTTTTCATATCTTCAGGCTTCATCCAATCCAACATCCTTGGATCTCCAGCAGGTAGAAGAGCAAGATTAGGTTCCTTTTTATGTCTAACCAATGCTTGGTCAAGACGACAATTCTTATCTAAAACATCTTGAGCCGTATAAATGATGCGATTTTCTAATCCTAGAAGTAGATCTAAATTTCTTAAGCCAAAATCAGCGTCTAATACAGCAGTTGTTGCTCCGCTATTAGCAAGTGCTATGCCAAGGTTTGCAGTTAAAGTTGTTTTACCAACTCCTCCTTTGCCTGAACAAATTAATATTGTGCGAGTATTTTTCCCCACGTTTTTTAAGATTTTACAAATAATAAAGCCACTTGCAGAAAGTTAAATATTTTAAAGATTAAGTAATTCTTAAATTTGTCTAGTTTGAATTAATTTATTGCAAATTATTGATTAATTTTTATTTTCGATTAGGTGTGGTTTGATAATTATCGTTTGTTTATCTATTACCGCAATTTCTGGATAACAATTGTTGGGCTTATCCTTTGGTCCTATAGCTATCACATCTGCAATTCTTAACTGTAAAGGGTTTAGATAAAGTGATGCAATAGAGGCATTTTTATTTCCGCTTTTCCCTGCGAATGCGATCCCTAGTAATTTGCCCCAAACGTAAATGTTTTTCTTCGCGGATACTATTGCTCCTGGATTAACATCTCCAATAATGCAAAGGTTTCCGTTTGAAGATATTCTTTCACCCGATCGTACTGTAGCTTTGTGAAGAATATCGTCTTTCTTTTTTGAATTGAATAATAGTAACTGATTCTTAATCTCTTGTTCTCTTATATAATCTGAATCTATTTTTAAGGACTTTCCACTAATTATTGTATCTCTATTATTTGAGTAAATGCATAAGGAACAAATATTAATTTTGTTAAAATGATTTTTTAATTTTAATAATTGATGAGAATTTATTGACTCATTGACTGCAAAAATTTGTGCTTCTAAAGGTCCCTTGATTGATGAAAATCTCTTGAAAGTTTCATGGAGATTATCTAAATCTAACAAAGAAAAAATTTCTAAATATTTACTTTTACTGTTTTTTAAAACGATTTCCATTGAATTAAATCTAAGAATTGTTTTTTATTAATGAAATTTCTTTTTTAATTTCATTTTTGATCATATCTGGATAAATAATGAAAGAGCTTTCATCGGATCTCATTAAAGTTTTTATTAATGCGGAACTATTTTCTAATGCGCTTTGATAAGTGCCGTCCCATATTTTTAGAGCATTATTAGATTCAAAACCTTTGAAAGACCTTTCTTTAATCCCGCAAAATATTTCTGAATCATAACCATTCTTTTCACATAATTTTGTGGCAAACGCAAGGATTTTTAATCTATTAATCTTACTTAAAAAACTTATGTCTGATGCCTTTAATAAATCCCTGTCAATAAACATTTTGCATAGTGTAGAAAGTGGTTCAAAAGATTCATCTTTCCATCTAATCAAATGATAATAAAAGGTTATATCATCATTTCTTATGAAATCATCAAAATCAACTTTTGATGGTGAAAAAATCCATTTATGTAGAGAATTATCTAACCAAATATTCTTTTCATAATTATGTTTTATTGTGTATACAATTTTTCCAAGAATCCATGTTGATATTTCGTTTACCTTGTGATTGTAGATTGTTCTATACATCAAGTTTCTAAGTACAAGGAAATGCTCAATAGCGATCACTCCTTTTGGTTTGATTCCGATATTTCCATCAGGTAAAAAGGTAAGAGCTGAAATTATTCTCTCTAAGTCTACTAAGCCATAATTAGTCCCTGTGTTGTAACTATCTCGTAAAAGATAATCAAGACGATCGCAATCTATCTCACTACTTATCAGTGTTCTTAAAGGTTTTGAAAATAGTTGTTTTGATTGAAATAATTCACCAATTTTTCTGGGTAATTCGTTGTCATACTTTTTGAGGATTGAATTTATTGGAGAATAATTTGTAACTAAGTTTTCAGACCATTGTTCGTGATCATGCATGAATATTGTTTCACTGGTATGGCTTAAAGGTCCATGACCTAAATCATGTAGTAGAGCTGCTCCATAAAGAACAAATTTTTTTTCACTAAAAGAAGATTTACTTTCAATTAATCTCTTATAAATTTTTCTAGCTATACAAAAAACACCAATTGAGTGAGTAAATCTACTCGATTCTGCACCATGAAAAAGTAATGATGCTGCTCCAAGTTGTTTTATTCTTCTTAGTCTTTGAAAAGCGACTGTATCAATTAATTCCATAATCATTAATTCTTCTGGCTTTCCTGCATCAAATGCTATTTCTTTATGAATTGGGTCATGAAAAATTCTTTTAATACTCATATTTTTAAGATTTTTTATTTTCAATCTTTAGCCATTTAAAGATTTAATTTCTTCATTGTTTAATTCAATTGTTTGAACTGGAATTTCTTCTTTTTCTAGAAGCGACCCTAAAAATAATTCCGCATTCCTCACCCATTTATCGTCAGTACTTCCAAAATCACTTGCATCCGGTAGATCAAGTAATTTGTCAGGTGTTATACCTTGGCCTTGAATATTATTACCATCCGGTGTTAAGTAACTAGCCACTGTTATAGCAATACCACTATCTTCTCCCAAACTTTTTAGGGATTGAATTAAACCTTTACCATAAGTTTGTTCTCCCATAAGAATTGACCTCTCATTATCTTGTAAAGAACCAGAAAGTATTTCACTAGCACTTGCAGTTCCTTTATTTACTAAAGTCACCATTGGTCCATCAAAAGATGTATCTTTTTGAGAAATAATTGCATCTTTAATTCCATTTCTATCTTTTGTCTCGACTATGGGTTTCCTACTCAATAATGAGTCTGCAACTGCAATACCTGAGCTTACTAGTCCCCCTGAATTATTTCTAAGATCCAAGATTAAGCCCTCAACCTCTTTCTCTTTTAACTCTTGAAGAGCCTCTTCAACTTTTTTGGGTACGCTTTCGCTAAACTGAGTTATCCTTAAATATCCTATTGTGTGAGAATCGTCTCTCAATCTTTTTGTTCTAACTGGTCTGAGATCTACTGATCTCCTCTCTAAATCGACTTCCCTAATTTCTCCTGATTCGGTAGATAATTCAACTAAAACTTTTGTCCCTGATTCACCTCTTAACTTAGAGGCGGTACTTGCAAGCCCTAATTTTTCTGATGAGATTCCATCCACTGTCTCGATAATGTCCCCGCTTACTATTCCTGCCTCTTCAGCTGGCGACCCCCCAAGAGTAGAAATAACTTTAACTTTATTGTTATCATCTTCACCTAATTGAAGCCCAACACCATTAATTTCACTTCCAAAATTACTTGATTTCAGTAGCTCATAATCTTTGGGGCGTAAAACTCTCGTGTAGGGATCATCTAGAGGTCTTAACATTTCTTCAATTGCAGAATAAGCCTCTTCACTTGTTTCAATTTGTTTCTGTAACGTTTTTTGTCTAATTCTTTTCCATTGGATTTCATCAAACTTTTCTGGATCATAAAAACCTTCGTTTACCAAGGTCCAAGCGTCAAGTACTAATTGCCTGCTATCACTGAGAGCATCCACTCTTTCCATCAACAAAAGATTGATAGAAAAAACGATGATCATTGATGCAGTGATCAAAGTTTTGAATGTTAAAAGTTTGTTAAAAGATGAATTCATTGGGTTAAGTGTTAACACCAAGTATAAGAATTTTAAGTAAGCTCTTTATATCAAAGCTAATTTTTTTTTTTGGATGGCAAATTCTTCATCTGTTTATGACTGGTTTCAAGAAAGACTTGAAATCCAAGACATAACTGACGACGTAACTTCCAAGTACGTACCCCCTCACGTAAATATTTTTTATTGTTTAGGTGGCATAACTTTAGTATGCTTCTTAATTCAATTTGCAACAGGTTTTGCAATGACTTTTTACTATAAGCCAACAGTTACACAAGCTTATAGTTCTGTCAGTTATTTAATGACCGATGTAAGTTTTGGATGGTTAATAAGATCTGTGCATAGATGGAGTGCATCAATGATGGTATTAATGTTAATCCTTCATGTCTTTAGGGTTTATCTTACTGGAGGTTTTAAGAGGCCAAGAGAATTAACTTGGGTTACTGGTGTTGTAATGGCAGTTATAACTGTTGCTTTTGGAGTGACTGGATACTCACTACCTTGGGATCAGGTCGGTTATTGGGCAGTGAAGATTGTTTCAGGTGTTCCTGCTGCAATACCAGTAATAGGTGACTTTATGGTTGAACTACTTAGAGGTGGAGAAAGTGTTGGTCAATCTACTTTAACAAGATTTTATAGTCTGCACACTTTTGTATTGCCATGGTCATTAGCAGTCTTCATGTTGATGCACTTTTTAATGATTCGTAAACAGGGTATTTCAGGTCCTTTATAAACTCTTATACTTAAACCATCATTAGTTTCTATATGTCTACTTTAAAAAAACCAGATCTATCTGATCCAAAATTGAGAGCAAAGTTAGCTAAAGGTATGGGCCATAATTATTATGGTGAACCTGCGTGGCCAAATGATTTACTTTATATCTTCCCTGTAGTCATCTTGGGAACTATTGCGTGTGTAGTTGGATTAGCAGTTCTTGATCCTGCAATGTTGGGAGATAAAGCTAATCCCTTCGCAACACCCCTTGAAATTCTTCCTGAATGGTACCTTTACCCAGTTTTTCAAATACTTAGAGTTGTTCCTAATAAACTTTTGGGTATTGCACTACAGACATTAATCCCACTTGGATTAATGATTTTACCCTTTATCGAAAACGTTAATAAATTTTCTAATCCATTTAGAAGACCAATAGCAATGTCTGTTTTCTTATTCGGAACTTTTCTAACAATATACCTAGGTATTGGGGCATGCTTGCCAATTGATAAATCACTGACATTAGGACTATTTTAGACTTAAATTTTAAACATATCTAGATCGTTATACTCATTCCTTAAAAAATGATTCATTAACAAAAATCCAACAATTGTCCAAGTTTGATATGTTCTTGATTGTTGTCCAACCCAAGTACCTGTAGGACCATCAAAATATTCTGCCCATTCTTGCTTAGGTAATTGATTAAGTTGACACCAATATGATTCCTCTATTAAAGATTTCATTTCATCCATGAGGATCACATCGTCTGAACCATAATGTTTTTGATGTAATAGTACAGCTGTACCAAAAAACCAAAGTAAGCTTGGCCAATGACCGCCGTTATGGTAACTCCAAGGCCAATTCTTTGGATCCGATCCAGTTTTATTTTGCCATTCCTCGACATCCATATGAGGATGGCAAATTCTCATAGGCATTTGAGCCATCAAATGCTGTCTGTTATGTAAAACTAATCTAAATAAAGCTCTTTGTTCTTCAGGAGGCAGAACTCCGAACATACATGCTAAAGAATTGCCCAAACTGTAAAATCGAAAGTCAGGCCTTCCTGTTCTAATATTTCCTATTAAGTAACCACCTCTATTCTCTAACCAATCTTGTAGCCATGAGGGCACCACTTGAGGTTGAACGTTAAATTCATTGAAGTGTTGATCATCACCATACTGCTCAGTTGGCCTTCTTCTTAAAATTTGCATTGTTTGGCTGGTAACCCAATAATGCTTTAAAAGAAAACTTCCTAAATCTTTAACCCATTGATTTGTGAGAATAAGTCTTTGGTCTAAAAGTCTACTAACATGATCTGCTCTACTTAATTCCATTAAGTTAATGCAACTTTTTAAACATCCATGAAGTAAAACTTCAACTTCTAGTGGCGCTCCCCATACATCCATAGGTCTATCAATCATAAATGCGCAATCTGGAACAAAAAGTACTGGAGTACCCTCAAATGTCGGATGTAGAACTAGATCTAGTAGAAGTTGAATCCCTCTTTGAACGCTTTGACTTTTCCCAAAGGCATAATCACCGCTCTTATTGACATAATACCAACATAAAATGGGCCACCATAAACTTGCATCAGCTGAAGTAATCCTCCCTATTGATCTCTGACCATAGTCTCCAATGAGCTGTCCATTTTCTTCAACGAAACTAGTAGGGAATACACCACGCGTTTGGTAATTAGAGCTTTGTAACTCAAGGCATACATTTAGGAACTTTTTGACAATTTCGTAACGTTTTTGGGTAATGAGGTAAATCATTACAGGAACATTGTCTCTTAAAAATATTTCTCCATAATTTAATTTTTTATTTTTTGTTGGGTGTTCTAGTGCAGCGACGCTTCCCACTAACTCTCCTGATATCTCAACCAAAGTCTTCTCGAAGTGTTTTTTTGCATTTGTTACAATTTTCTGCTCATCAGAACTTGGTCTTACTCTTAAATTTTTTTGACTAAATCTTTCTGCCATTTCATTTATATCCCTTTATTTAAGCCTAGTTGTTTAATGAGACTTTGATCAAATAAAAAATTATTAAAAAATTTTTGTATAAAAGGTTGCACAATTACAGTCGGATGGTTTAGTATTTCCTTCTGGGCATAAATATACTTTTTGCACTATTCAGGAAATTATCTTAAATCTAATTTTTGGTAAAGGAATGAATTTTTTGGAGATTTGATTTCGATCATTTTTTTCAGCCAGAAGAAGGTTTTTACCTTCGAAATGAGTTAATCACTTCTTGTTTAACTCTGCACCTAGAAAATTTAAAAACTTAGGAACTGATGCTTTTATTGCGTCAAGAACAACTAAATTTTTTTTTAGTTATTTCAAGATGTACATGCAATAAAGGTGTGAGGTCCCGTCAAGAATATATAAAATGTCATCAATTGCTAACTTTTAGCTTTGATGTAAACGGATCTGAGATCTTGGAAAGTCACTTTAAAGATATTTTTAATGTGCACTCAATGTAATCCTTAAAATTTAAGGAGGCTGAAACTAAATTTAAAAACGAAGTTTTTATTTGGATAAAGCAATTCAATTTGAGTAGATTTATCTACAAAAGGATTTGAACACAACGGAGAGTTTGATCCTGGCTCAGGATGAACGCTGGCGGCGTGCTTAACACATGCAAGTCGAACGAACCTTCGGGTTAGTGGCGGACGGGTGAGTAACGCGTGAGAATCTGCCCTCAGGAGGGGGATAACGGTTGGAAACGACCGCTAATACCCCATATGCCTACTGGTGAAATGAATTTCGCCTGAGGATGAGCTCGCGTCTGATTAGCTAGTTGGTGAGGTAATGGCTCACCAAGGCTTCGATCAGTAGCTGGTCTGAGAGGATGATCAGCCACACTGGGACTGAGACACGGCCCAGACTCCTACGGGAGGCAGCAGTGGGGAATTTTCCGCAATGGGCGAAAGCCTGACGGAGCAACGCCGCGTGAGGGACGAAGGCCTCTGGGCTGTAAACCTCTTTTCTCAAGGAAGAAGATATGACGGTACTTGAGGAATAAGCCACGGCTAATTCCGTGCCAGCAGCCGCGGTAATACGGGAGTGGCAAGCGTTATCCGGAATTATTGGGCGTAAAGCGTCCGCAGGCGGCTTTTCAAGTCTGCTGTTAAAGCGTGGAGCTTAACTCCATTATGGCAGTGGAAACTGAAAGGCTTGAGTATGGTAGGGGCAGAGGGAATTCCCGGTGTAGCGGTGAAATGCGTAGATATCGGGAAGAACACCAGTGGCGAAGGCGCTCTGCTGGGCCATTACTGACGCTCATGGACGAAAGCCAGGGGAGCGAAAGGGATTAGATACCCCTGTAGTCCTGGCCGTAAACGATGAACACTAGGTGTCGGGGGAATCGACCCCTTCGGTGTCGTAGCTAACGCGTTAAGTGTTCCGCCTGGGGAGTACGCACGCAAGTGTGAAACTCAAAGGAATTGACGGGGGCCCGCACAAGCGGTGGAGTATGTGGTTTAATTCGATGCAACGCGAAGAACCTTACCAGGGTTTGACATCCTGCGAACCTCTTAGAAATTTGAGGGTGCCTTCGGGAATGCAGTGACAGGTGGTGCATGGCTGTCGTCAGCTCGTGTCGTGAGATGTTGGGTTAAGTCCCGCAACGAGCGCAACCCACGTTTTTAGTTGCCAGCATTTAGTTGGGCACTCTAGAAAGACCGCCGGTGATAAACCGGAGGAAGGTGTGGATGACGTCAAGTCATCATGCCCCTTACACCCTG